>CAZHET010000341.1:1971-7207 GCA_964531585.1 uncultured Planctomycetaceae bacterium
TGCCACTTCGGTTCGTGCCATGCGGGTTCGCGCGCTGAGTCACCGTCCGATGTGCGAGTGAACCGCAGCGTGCTGGGCACTCGGGCCGGATAGCCGGGCCAGCCGATGGTTCCGGTCGCCATGCCTTCGGTCCCTTCCACACGCCAGCGAATGCCGATGTCAGACGCCGACCCTTCGCGCGCCGGACCGGCCCAGACATCGTCCCACGACGACGCGCGCACGCCGGAATCGTATTCCAGAATCGACAGAGTAATGCCGTCGCTGTGAACAAAGAGCTTCGCCGTGCGAGGATCCGGACGTACGCTGGCGAAGATGCGGTCCGGGTTGCCGAACCAATAGCGGAACGTATCCAGATGATGGATGCTCATGATTCGCAGAGTCACCCAGCCCTGCCGCTGCTGCCATGGCATCCAGTGAGGAATCGCCCGCATTTCGATTGTGCCCAGCACGGGTTCGCCAAGGTCGCCGGACTCCAGCAGGTGCCGGCAGGCTCGCACGGAATGGTCCCAGCGCATGTTCTGATTGACGGCAAGGATGACTCCGGCGTCTTCGCACATCTGCACAATGCGGCTGGCTTCCGCGAAGCAGGTGCCCAGCGGTTTCTGCGCCAGAATTCCCTGCAGCGAACCGCCGGCACCGAGCGCGCGGCGGATGACGTCGAGTTGGCAGTCGGGAGGCACGGCAACATCCAGCACGCGCACATCCGGATGAGCAACTACGTCTTCGACGGAGTCGCAGACGGCCGCGATGCTGTGGCGCGAAGCCACGTCTTCGGCCTTCGATTTCGTGCGTGAGGTGATCGCGACCGGATTGAGACCATGCTGCCGATACGCCACCAGATGGCAGTCGGCCATAATGAAGCCGGCTCCCACACAGCCGATGCCAATGCCCCGGTTCAGAGGCAGTTCGGGATGGATGCAGCGTTCCAGATCGGCGGAAGTGATGGCCATCGGAGGCTTTCGTAGCGGTACGTGGCGTTCAGCGTACGACGATCGATTCCAGCAGTTCGTAGGTCGACGCCAGTTCGCGGCAAATTCGCGACGCCAGATCTTCGTTGCCGCATGGTTCGTCCGGCATCACAGGCCAGGTATAAGTCTCCACTTCCAGATGCGGAGCGTACTGCATCGACGCCACTCGCCGCAGAGCCGCCTTCAGGTCGGGCCGCGTGGTTCTCAGCGGTCCCAGCCTGTCGGCGAACACCGGCACATGAAAGTGAACTCGCCACGCCTGCGCGTTCAGGAATTCGTCGACGGGGCTGCGATTGATGTCTTCGGTCAGCAGGTCCAGCCGCTTGAGAATGCGACCGTCGCTGAGTCGTGCATATGTCTGGTGCAGGTAGCGCGGTTCGACGAATTCCAGCAGCGCAGCCCGGCCTTCCGGGTTGTCTCCCGGTTCAATCACTTCAACCGCATTGGTGATGTGAACTTTGTTGATGCGGATTTCCGCGTCGACAAGCTGATCGATCGATTTCGGAATGTGTTCGAATTCCACCGCCTGGTGGCACACGTCGAAACACAGGCCGATGTGTTCGCGCACGATGTCCAGCATGCCCTTCACGTCAGCCAGTGCGAACAGCATCTGAAACAACGGAACGGCGCTGTCGGGGATCGATGAGATATGGCACATCGGTTCCGGCTCAACTGCCAGGCGGATCATGCGACCGGTTTCCTGATGCAGATCGTGCAGAAACCGAGCCACCTGAATCAGACTTGCCAGGCACGTCGCGTGAAAATCCGGCTCAGCGGGAAACATGGTCCCGCCCAGCGGCACGGTCGAAATACTGCCCTCACCGCCTTCCGGCAGCAGTTGGCTCAGCACGCGAGCACAGTCCTGGGTGTAATCGATCCGCGGACGTTCGCTCCAGTCCGGCAGGTAGACCTTTTCTTTGACCCGGTCGCTGTGAAAATCACCGTATGGGAACGCGTTCAGAGTGTGACACGTCAGGTCATGCTGCCACAGCGTCTGAGCGAGCACTTCCAGTTGCGATGAATCTTCCAGCAGTTCGCTGACTACGCTTCGGCTCAGCCACAGACCCGCTGCCATCGGGCGTTCCAGCATCTGATGAGCATTCGCGGTGTACCGATTCAGTCCGTCCAAAACCTCGGCCGTCGTCCGGCCGGGATGAACGTTGGTGCAATAACTCAATGGCAGCGTCGAAAACGTCATTGGCAGACTTTCAGGATTGTGACCTGGAATCAGCAGGTTGTTGTTAGTTCGGGAGACGGATTTCGCAACGCCTCTACTCCCCGAAATAGTTCTGAATCGCCACGCGGATCTCGTCACGGACGCGTTCGAATTCGGCGGCCTGTTCTTCGGGCGTCCCGGTGGCATGGAACGGATCATCGAACGGCCAGTGCAGACGTTCAACCGCTCCGGGAAACACGGGGCACTCTTTCTCCGCCGAACCGCACACGCTGATAATCAGATCCGGCGGTGTTCCATCCGGCGGCAGAAACTCGTTGATGTGTTTGCTGGTCTGCTGAGCGATGTCGATTCCCACCGCCTGCATCGCCTCGATCGCCTTCGCATGAACGTAGCCGGCCGGTTTCGCGCCGGCAGACAGCGACTCGAATCGGTCACCAAACAGGTGCCGCAGAAACCCTTCCGCCATCTGGCTGCGGCAGGAGTTTCCGGTACACAGAAACAGAACTCGCTTACGATCGGCTGGCATCGTGGGTGTCCGGGAACGTGAAGGGAACGGTGCTCGCGAAATTCACGGGCACCCGCACAGGTCGATGAGGGCCGATCTTTGCGAAGCACCGGATTTTTTCAAGGCGGTCGCCGGAAGTCAGAGCCCGACCACTGGAAAACTCGGGCGGGACGTCACGCCGGGCCGGAAGCTCGCGTGTGCCGCACAGGAAACGTGAGCCGCGCAGGAATGCAGCCGAATCAACGGCCGACGTTAACCCGGATTATTCGCGACTTCATACGACGGGACTCCGATCCCGTCGAATTGCCGCGACGGGATTCCGATCCCGTCGTATTTCAACGACGGGATCGGAGTCCCGTCGTACAGTATGCTGGCCCGTGTTCTCGTGAACCGGACGCTAACGCGTTCCGGCTCATCAGGTAACTTGATTGCGAACGAGTCCTTAGTGACGCCCCATAGAGATTTCACGGTCCAGTTGATGCACCGCGCAGTCGACATCCCCGAACCGCCTGCATTCGACGAACCGAAATCCCAGACGCTCGTAAAAGCGAATCGCCCGCACATTACTGACCAGCGGATCAATCAGAATCGCCGAAACTGCGGGAACCGCAAAGCAGCGGTCGATCGCCAACTGCATGATCCGAGTCCCGTAACCCTGTCCCAGGTAATCGGGCTCGCCGATCCAGATGTCGATCGCCCGCAGGTTCTCCGGAACATGTCCCCAGTACCCGGTCTCCTCGCGCGCCGGGTCGATGATTTGAACAAAGCCGATCGGCCGCCCGTCAACTTCCGCAATCAACTGGTCCCGCCAGTCAGGGTTGCGGCAAAGCTCGACGCTCCAGGCCCAGTCATCGCTCGCGATGCCGGCGATCACATGCGGCTGCTGATCCCAGCGATTCAGCAGGTCGAGATCATCGGGTGTCGCCAAGCGCAAAGTGACAGTCAAGAGCCACCTCCGGAGAGTGATTCGACCTTCCTCCTGAGAAACCGTCGTTCGGGTTCCTGCATTGTCAGTGACAAGGCGAACTCAAAGGCCCGACGCGCGGCAGCAGGCTGCCCGAGTTGTCTCAACAGTTCGCCACGCGCTGAATGTGCCAGCGAGTACTCGGCCAGATCACCGCGCGCAAGGATCGACTCAATCAGGCTGAGGCCCGCCGGGACTCCGTCCCGTTTGGCAACCGCCACGGCCCGGTTGAGTTCGACAACCGGTGAGGGTGCCGCTCGCAGCAGGACGTCATACAGCCCGACGATTTGCGGCCAGTCCGTCTCCTCGGGCACTGCCGCGTCGGCATGCACGGCAGAGATCGCCGCCTGCAGCGAATACGCCCCCAGCCACCGCGAGGCCAGCGAACGCTCGATAAGCTGTTTTCCTTCGTCAATCATGGCCCGGTTCCAGCGCCCGCGGTCCTGGTCTTCCAACAGGACAATGTCACCCTCAGCCGTGGTGCGGGCTTCGCGCCGGGATTCGTGAAGCAGCATCAACGCCAGCAGACCCATCACTTCCGGATCGGGCAACAGTTCCAGCACCAGTCGCGCCAGCCGGATCGCTTCCGTGGACAGGTCCGCACGAGTGTGTGACTCGCCGGACGAGGCAGAGTAGCCTTCGTTAAACACGAGATAAATCACCGACAGCACCGCGTCGAGCCGCTCCGGCAAGTCGGCTCGCGACGGAACGATGTAGGGAATTCCGGCATCACGAATCTTCGCCTTGCCGCGCACAACGCGCTGAGCCATCCTCGCAGGAGCCGTCAGGAATGCCCGGGCAATTTCCTCCGTCGTCAAACCGCAGACCTCTCTGAGCGTCAGTGGAACCTGCACTTTTGGATCAATCGCCGGATGACAGCACGTAAAGATCAGCCGCAACCGGTCGTCTTCAATCTCTTCGTCTGCCTTCGCAGCGTTCGACTCGGCAACCTCCTGGCTTCGTTCCGCGATCTCCGGGATGCGTTTCTCAAACCGCCCGTGTCGCCGCAGGACGTCAATCGCCTTAAATCGGCCGGTCGAAACCAGCCATGCGCGAGGGTTGTCAGGAATTCCCTCCCGAACCCAGCCTTCAAGAGCAGCGATAAAGGCCTCAAGCAAAGCCTCCTCGGCCAGATCAAAGTCGCGCAGATAGCGAATCAGCGTGGCAAACACGCGCCGGGATTCCAGGCGATAGACCGCCTCGATCCGCTGCCGAATTTCCTGCGAGGGCACCGACATGTTCACACCACTCACCGCTGACACACTTCACCGCGTTCACACCGTTCACACCGCCGTTAATCTTAACGGCTCGCAGATCTCCAGACGCCGGCGGTACGCGTCTTCGTCCAGCGTGCGGCAGCCGTCCGCCAGGAATGAGGCCACCGCCTGAGTCACATTCCATGCCTGCTTCCACAACCGCGGCGGACGCCGCGGCTTCCCGTCGCCCGAAACCGGCTGCGACGGAAGCTCGCGAACACTGCACAGCCCGCAGATCTCCGCCGTCACCAGCCCGCGGGCCGCCCGGACCAGCGAATGCGAACAGTGATACACCACCGACTCAGCAACGTCCGTGCGGTGAGAACACTCAGGCAATGTCGCCGACCCACGCTCCACGATGCTTCT
>CAZHET010000342.1:0-7181 GCA_964531585.1 uncultured Planctomycetaceae bacterium
GACGGCCTGGCCTTTCGGCCACGGGTTAAACGAGCGTGTTTTCCGGGGGAAAAAGCTCTTAACGGCGTTGCCCAATGGGGCGACCAGTCGGACGCTTTCCGGCACATGCTGCGATCATCAGAGTCACTGCCGCAAGGTGGAATGGATCGCGCCGGCACGCGATTCTGTCGACGGTCGATTCTACCAACTTCCCGACCCGTTGGCATTTCTTGTGCGAGGTAACCGGATTTCCGGGACGCAGTCCCAGACCGGGTGACCACACGGCCCGTTGGACCTGAACTCGTCGAGGCCACTCGGAGGCTTCGACCGGACCAGGATGTTTCGTGCCAGGCGCACACGGTCGAGCCGGCGTCGTCGTCGTTTTTGGACAGAGCGATTTCCGGGTTCGCTCCCGTGTCGCTGCAGTTCATCTCGCAGGAGCGATGATCGGTCAGGCTGCCAGAATCGTGCTGCATGCAGATCCATGCGGCGTGGCCGCAGGCGACGGCGAACAGATAGCAGCCGGCAGAGAATTGCTGCGCAGCAAATTCCGGCAGTGGTGGAACCGAATGAAGTCACGTCGTGCAGGTCCACGTGACCGACTATGGTTCCTATGCGGTGGGTTCCCGTGCGGCGGGTTCCCGTGCGGCTCGCAAGGATTCGGTCAGTTTATCAGTCCGGTCACGCGAAACCGCAGTGGCTCAGTGCGGCCGGAAATCCGCACGACCATATCTTCGCTGAACTTGCCTGGCTTGTTCGGTGCGTTGAACTCGATCGGAACGACATGAACCTGGCGCGCCTCGTCAGAGATTTCGGCTTTGAAGCAGTCGGCCATTCCTTCGCAATCGACATCTTCGATGATGAACGGCTGCTTGCCTCGGATAACGACCTGCACTGTCTGCGACTGGCCTGGGGCAAGAGCGCGGACATTGACTGTCGCCGGTGTCACCGAAATATCAGGAACCACTGTCCCTTCAACCATCAGCGGCACATACGGATTGGACTGATCGTTGGTCACCAGCGTGACGAGATCGCGCAGGTGCCCGGCGCGGGTGTCTTCGCTGAGGGTTACTGTCAGTTCATAATCGATGCGTCCCCCCGACCGGTTGACCTGCTTCTTCTCGACAGTCAGGTGAGGATTACCGACTCTCACATCGACAATGTCCCAGTCAGGGCGTCCGGCATAGGCGACGCGAACGACGGACTGACCGGACTGACCATAGTCGACGTTGCCGAAACGAATCATTCCCGGGTCGAACACGACGTCGGTCCGGATGTAGGCCGCAATCGGGATGCGGACTTCTGCAAAGCGAGGCTCATCGAACTGAATGATCAGGTTCGATTCCTTCTTCTGCCGGAATTTGCGAGTGTTCATCGCGACTTCAACGTTGGCGGTCTCACCCGGCTGAATCGTCGTCTGTCCCACGGCGGCAGCAGAACAGCCGCAGGTTGTCCGCACGCTGGCGATATGCACCGTCTGATCGTAGATATTGTGGACTTCGACGAGCTTCCTCGCTTCGGCCCCTGTCGCGATCACGCCGAAATCCACTTCGCGCGTGTTGACCATCCGGTCAGCCCAATCATCCGCGGCATTCGCAGTCGACACAAGTGCTGCGGCCGACACAAGTGCTGCGGCGGACACAAGTGCTGCGGCCGACACAGCAGCGAACCACCAGTTGAGGATTCGTCTGGTATCCATCATCCGTTCATGCCCTTAAGTTGACGCGGAGCCCCATCGCAGAATCGGTCCGCATGGACTGCTACGTTAGGCCTGTCAGCGGAAACTGTCAATCGGCAGTTTTTTCCGCCCGTGTGTGCGGAACGCATGAATTACCGGCCTGCGTTTAAGGCATCGTGACAATCGAGCAACTCAGGCCTCCCGCAGCCGGGACGTAAGTTTGAGCCGCATAATCCATGACCATTCGGTCGGCATTGAACCTCCACCCAAGTGTACGTACCGCACGCTTCATCATCGCAATCCATTTCTGCGGCAGATCGTCAGCGTCGCGCTGGTAATACAGGGGGATCACCTGTTTTGTCAAAACCTCGTAAAGCTGTTCACTGTCCCGATCATCCTGAATTTCCTGATTTGTGTGAGTGCGCCCGTTGCCGATCGCGAACCCGTTCTTTCCGTCGAACGCCTCCGCCCACCAGCCGTCGAGAACGGAACAGTTCAGGCCACCGTTGAGAACGACTTTCTGTCCGCTGGTGCCGGACGCTTCCAGCGGTCGCCGTGGGTTATTGAGCCACACATCGACGCCCTGAACCAGGTGCCGTCCCATCGCGATGCTGTAGTTTTCCAGAACGAGTACTCTCCCACCGAACGGGGCTTCCCGCGTCAGCCTGAAGATCCGCTGCAGCAGTTCCTTGCCACGCTCATCCGCGGGATGAGCCTTACCGGCGAACAGAAACTGAACGGGGCGATCGGTGTCCTGGATGAGTCGGGCCAGCAGATCCAGATCTCTGAGAATCAGGTCTGCCCGTTTATACGGAGCGAACCGCCGCGCGAAGCCGATTGTGAGTGCCTGAGGATCGAACACGTTTTCCAGGTCTGCAATCACGGCGTTCGGTTCACCGCGCCGTTTGGCCTGTTCGACTGCTTCTTCGCGGGCGTAAACGATCAGCCGATTCTTCAGTGCCTGATGCGTTTCCCACAATTCACCGGGAGTGACAGATTCGAAGCCGCTCCAGACGCCCGGTTCCCCGGTGCGGCGATACCAGTCTGAAGGCAGAACGCGGTCATAAAGCGCTCGCATTTGCGCCGCCAGCCAGGTTGGGACATGGACGCCGTTGGTAATGTGCCCGATCGGAATTTCTTCGGCGCTGCGCCACGGCCACAGGCCCGCCCACATTTCCCTGCTGACGACTCCGTGGAGACTGGAGACGCCGTTCGCGATTCGACACATCTTGAGTGCCAGCACGGTCATGCAGAACGATTCTGCACCGTTCTGAGGATCGACTCGTCCCAATGCCATCAGGCCGCCGATGTCCAGACCGAGTGCCTGCCCGAGCGGCCCGATGTGTTCCTCAATCAGGCCCTGATCGAAGCGGTCGTGGCCTGCGGCAACCGGCGTGTGCGTGGTGAACACGGCACGGCTGGCGGTTTCCTGCAGCGCCTTGCTGAACGGCAGCGCGTCTTCGTGCATCCGCGTGCGAATGATTTCGAGCGGGGCGAACGCCGAATGACCTTCGTTCATATGGATCACGTTAGGAGCGATGCCAATCGCATTCAACGCCCGGACACCGCCGACGCCCAGCAGGAGTTCCTGTCGTATGCGAGTGCGCTGGTCGCCACCGTAGAGCCGGGCGGTCAGCTTGCGGTTTTCTGCTGTGTTTTCCTTGATGTCCGTGTCCAGCAGGTACAGACTAACGCGGCCGACGGCCAGGTGCAGGACTCGCGCGAAAATCGGTCCGTGCAGAGTTTCGACGGAAATGACAACCGGGCCTTTATCGTTGTGAACAGTGACAAACGGCAGCGATTCGATCGGCAGCCGGGGATAGTCTTCCTGCTGCCAGCCTTTGGAATCAATTGTCTGTTCGAAGTAGCCTTCGCTGTAAAAGAGCCCTACCCCGACGAGCGGGATCCCCAGATCCGAGGCGCTCTTCAGGTGGTCGCCGGAAAGCACTCCCAGGCCACCGGAATAGATGGGAAGTGATTCGTGAATGCCGAATTCGGCGCTAAAGTAGGCGACGGCCGACTGGGCGAGAATTCCGGTATGCGTGGAGCCCCAGGTCGATTGCGACCGGGTGTATTCCAGAAACATCCGGTACGCCCAGTGGATGCGTGAGTGCAGGACTGTTTCCCGGGCACGAGCCTCCAGCTTTTCCGGCGTGTATTCCTGCAGCAGCTTCACGGGGTTGTGATGGCATGCCGTGAAGAGTTCCGTGTCGATTAAGCGGAAGAGTTCGACGACCTCCGGGTGCCAGCTCCACCACAGATTCCCCGCAATTTGTCGCAGCTTTTCGTGAATGGAAAGCTGGCCAACCTTGCCAATCATGTCACTTCCCTCGGAGCGCAAGCGATGTGTCTCTGTGCGTTGAGTTTCCGTACGACCGGCAAGCGGCTGAATCACTGAATCATTCATAGTCGGCGGAGTATAGCGTTGGAGTGGCAGGAGTCGAACCGATGATTCCCTGGGTGCAAAACGATAAAACCCGCCACCTCATCGAAGGTGCGGGCTGCAAAGCACGCGGCCGGACCGACCGCGTGCGGGAATTCCTGTGGCATGCATCTGCGGGGCCAGTCCGCGTCGCAGATCGGCCCTGTGGAGGCCACCGTCCACCGAAAACTGCGGCGTTTGCGGTGAAATCAGCCGCGCAGAGCCGCGGTTACCGCGATAGCTTGACATGCTTCCGCTTCAGCCTTCTGGCCTTAGCGCTGGCTGGCCGCTTGCCGTGATTCGCCTTATTGAGCTTTCTTTGTGTCTTCGCCATTATCTCAGCCTTTGCGGAAATGCCTGATGTGTGTTTCTGATTATCCGGAGGTTCCGAACAATATCTGCCGATGCGTGCTGCGGAAAGTCCGGAGCCTGCAAGAATTCAGCCTCAAGGTGACTTTTTTCTCCGCCTTAGCAGCCCGGCAGCCCAACGCCGTTAAGAGTTTATTTTCGTTTAACCCGTGGCCGAGAGGCCAGGTTGGTGCAAGCCGTGACGGCCTGGCCTTTCGGCCACGGGTTAAACGAGCGTGTTTTCCGGGGGAAAAACTCTTAACGGCGTTGCCGGCAGCCCTGACAACACGATGGCGACCATGAAACCGGCGACCATGAAACCAAGGTATATCCTCTTCGATATCGACGGAACTCTGCTCAGCACTGGCGGAGCCGGCCAGAAAGCGATGGAACGGGCACTTGTCGAAGAGTTCTCCATCGAATTTCCGTTTGAAGGCGTCTTGACCGCGGGGCGCACCGACCGCGGCATCGCCGATGAGATTTTCGCACGCTATGACATCGCGGATTCCGATGACGAACGCGAGCGTTTCCGGCGGGCGTACCTTGATCGCCTGCCGTCGTGCCTTGAGGAGCAACCTGGGTCGCTGTTACCTGGCGTCGTTTCGCTGCTGGAGCATCTTGCTGATATTGAACACATCACGCTGAGCCTGCTGACGGGCAATTACGCCGAAGGAGCCGCCGTGAAACTTCAGCACTTCGGTCTGGCCGGGTACTTTCATCTGAACGGCCGCAGTCTGGGAGGTTTCGGCGACCATCACGCTGACCGCGACGACGTGGCCCGAAACGCAGTGGCCGCGATCACGGAAGCCATTGGTCAGGTCGTTCAGGGATCTGCTGCGTGCGTGATCGGCGACACTCCCGCAGACATCCGCTGTGCGCGCGCGATCAGCGCCAGCGTGATCGCCGTGGCCACAGGAAGCTTTTCGCGCGACGAACTCGCCACTCACGAACCGGACCACCTTCTGGAAGATCTGACCGACACGACCGATGTTGTTCGTCGAATTCTCGAATCCTGACAGCAGCGCTGCGGTTGCGGTCGCTGCCCTGCCCTGACGCGCCGTGCGGCGACTCTGCCTGCCGTGCCGGTCTTCCAGCGAATGCGGCAACGCGATTGCAGGGACGGTCGATTCCTGCTTCTCACACTTCCGGCGTCTGCTATCGTTCCGCCATCCTGGCGGTCGCTTCGTTCGCAGATCAGCATTCGCGGACCAGGTGTGCGATGCTCTGCGGTCAATGCAAGATGCGGCGAATGCGGCGGCAGGTCAGCTCACAGCATGTCGAGTTTCAGAGAAACTCTGCGACGACCAACCAAATCAGCCACCACCATGAAAACCAACGAACTTCGCGAAAAGTACCTGTCCTTCTTTGAATCCAGGGGCTGCCTCCGCCGTCCCAGTGACGTGCTGGTACCTCGCGATGACCCGACGGTGCTGTTCACGCCGGCCGGCATGAATCAGTTCAAGAATGAATTCATGGGCATCGGCAAGCTGGAATTCACCGCTGCCACCACCTGTCAGAAATGCCTGCGCACCGGCGACATCAGCAACGTCGGAGTCACCGCCTATCATCACACGTTCTTTGAAATGCTGGGAAACTTCTCTTTCGGTGACTACTTCAAGAACGAAGCCATTCACTGGGCGTGGGAGTTCCTCACCGATCCGAAATGGCTGGGCCTGGATGCCGACCGGCTGACCGTCAGCGTGTACAAAGGCGAACACGGCTTCGACCAGGAAGCCTTCAACATCTGGAAAGACGAAATCGGCCTGCCCGCGGACCGCATTGCGTGCCTTGAAGAAGACGAAAACTTCTGGCCGGCCAGTGCTCCCAGCGAAGGACCGGACGGGGTCTGCGGGCCATGCAGCGAGATTTTCTACCACCCGCCTGGCACAGATGGCGACGTGGAGATCTGGAACCTGGTGTTCACTCAGTTCAACCGCGTCGGCGAACCGCCGAACAACCTGCGTCCGCTGCCTTCGAAGAACATCGACACCGGGATGGGACTGGAACGAACGGCCGCGGTTCTTCAGGGCGTACTCAGCAATTTCGAAAATGATGTGCTTAAGCCGCTGTGTCTTGCCGCGGCGGATGTGGTTGGGGTGAAGTACGATTTCAAGGCACCGCAGGGCCGCCCGATCCGTCGCATTGCCGATCACATTCGAGCCGTCACGTTCTGCGTGCATGAAGGAGTCATGCCGGACAAGGAAAAACAAAACTACGTCGTGCGGCAATTGCTTCGGAGAGCCTTGCTGGAAGGCTATCTCCTGGGCCGCAAGGAACCCTTCCTGTACGAACTCGTGCCGGCTGTTGTCGATGTGATGAAGGATGCGTACCCGGAAATCGCTGAAACCGTCGACAGCGTACAAAACAGCATTCGGGAGGAAGAATCGCAGTTCCTTGGAACGATCGACCGGGGTCTCAGCCGCTTCGATGTTCTGGCGGCCACTGCGAAGACGTCCAACAACACGATCAGCGGAGATGATGCGTTCACCCTGCATACAGAAGACGGATTTCTGATCGAACTGACGGAAGCGATCGCTCACGACCAAGGACTGAAGATCGATCGGCAGCGGTTTAACGAACGCATGACCGAACACGAAGGCATCAGCCGGGGAGGCCGCACCATCAGCGTCATGGCCGCAGGCCCGCTGGACCTGATCCGCAAGGAACACGGTGACACGGAATTTCTGGGCTACGAATCGCTGACGGCCGAAGCCCGAGTCATCGGCGTGATCGTCGACAAGCAGTCTGTCGACC
>CAZHET010000343.1:0-7170 GCA_964531585.1 uncultured Planctomycetaceae bacterium
ATTCTCCGGATTTTCGGAAAAGTCGTCACAACTGCATTGACCGGCTTTCTGCAGACATTTCAAGCGTCCAATCTGAAGAGTTGCCGGTCACATGCGGGCACGTGGTCCTGGAAGTTGTATCGGGTCATCGGCAGGTGCTCGCTTCGTCATTCACTTTCAGACTGGGCATGAGAATTCGGGTGAAAGGAATCAAGCCAATCCGGTGTTCCGCGCCACTGGCTGACATTGTGTCGGCGCGGTGGATCTGAAATTTCGCGTGACGGGCACTCGCGTCTTGCGGTTGGACCACTTGTTGTTCCGTTGTGGCTGCGTGGTCCGTCAGGTGGAAGTTCGCGGTCGTCTGCAATTCAATTCAGTACAACGATGTCACGCCTGGTGCGAACCACGGTTGACATTCCGGCCCCCGCTGCCGACTTCTCGGGAATGACGGGCGACGCGGGAATGGCGGTATCGGGGGAAAGCTTTCCGGCAGCGCGGGGATGACAAGTGTGAAACGGTCGAAGTGATGCACGACAGGACGTGCGACTGGATGCGTTGCCGGTCACTCAGCGAACGAAATGGTCGCGTCGGCGCTGCCCGAATTGTCGGCTCGCGATGCCGCTGTGTCGTTGATCTGCAGCCACAGCCGGCCATTCCACGGTGCCGCGAGTTCGCATCCGCGGCCAACAGAGATGCGATTCGAAATCGCGGAACCATCGGTTGCTGCGAGTATCCCGACAACCTGTCCCAGCGGCGCCCCGTGGATGTATTCGACGGAAACTCCCTGAGGCTCAGATTGCCACGGCTGCGTGTCAGTTGCCACGACGAAGTTGCCTTCGCAATGCAGATGCAGAGACTCACCGGCCTGCAGCACAATTCCGGTGTCCTGCCAGCCAGAAACGGCTGAAATGGAAATCTCGGCCGGGAAAGCGAGCGGAGTTCCATGCATGGGGAATGAACGCTGAGTGTCAAAGTCTTCCACCATTGACTCTGCAATAAGCAGCCAGTCGGTCTTCCACCGCGGACCGTGCAGATGTTCGAAGCGATCGATCACCCGCCGGAACTCCGCGTGACGCCGAACACTTTTCAGTTCCGCCAGGTGTTCTCGATAAAACGGATGTTCGTTGATGAGCCAGCACAACGCCCACCACCACGCATAGCGAGAATCCTCTTCGATGTTCGGAATCGCCGGCAGCCGTGTTTCGTCCAGAGACGGCATCTTCAGACGTCGCATTTCCGGACCCGGCCGTGAATCGAACGCTCGCCGCATTTCGTCGATGCGTCCCCAGCCTTCGAAGCCATCTCCCGCCGACGGCATGACGCCAAAGCGAACATCCGCCGCAAGGTCATCCGCGGAATCAGGCAGTGCATGCGTTGCGAAGTATTCGGCCATGCCTTCGATGTACCAGGCATCGGGCGTGTCCGTCATGCCGCTTTCGCACGTCATGAAGCAGTGAGTGAATTCATGCAGCAGCAGGTGTCGGCGGTAGTAATCATCGGCCTGGTCCCGCATCCAGAATTCGTAGTTCAGGTGTCGACCGTGCTTGAATGTCAGGCCGTTGGAAGGCACCAACCCCGCCGCCTCAAACCGCGCCGCATCCGCGATCAGGTAACCTGTGACCTGAAATTCGGACCCGTCGACCGCGGGAAGAAGTTCACCGAAGTGCTGCTCAAGCCGTTCGAACAAAGCATCCGCGAGCACCGGCAGCGCGACTACATCATCCTCCGTCCGATCCGTCAGCAGCACCAGCCGCTGCGACCTCAGCAGGCGAATGCCCTGCTCCTGCAACCGAGCTTCGTTGACCTGCGGTCGGTCGTCAGCGATGCGAGTTCGTCTTTTTGGTTTCCGCACGCGTTCGGCTGTTTCGCCGCGATGCGCCGACGTTTCGCTTTCGTCTGCCGCGACAACACCCGGCTCTTCGCCGCGGGCTTCCGTCTCTGTGGACGCAGTTTCGAGCAAAGATTGTTCATACCGAATGGTCTCGCGAACTGTCGTCGACGCGTCGCCTTCGCCGAAGTGTTCACGCGAATCGCCGCACCCCGCAATGCACAGGGACACGGCGACGCACGTCAACGCACTATTCGTCACGATTCTCAACGGGGTCTTCATGCTTTGAATGATAACGTCGATGAGCACCAGTCGCCTGCGACGGGGCCGTTCGAAGGCGATTGTCTGATGCAGAATTGTCGGCGAGGGTTTCGCGACATTCTGACAGAGTCATCACGTCATGGAGCCGGGACCACTTCGCCATCGTGCCTGTTTCCCATCCAGCGGTGGACATCGGCATCGATGCTGTACGAAACCTGGCGCACCGAACCATCGCACATCGCCATGAAACAGGCTCCGGGATGCGCACTTCCAAAACTCCGCAGCGACTGCAGCACCGTGTCCTGAATCGGCGTTTCCTGGACCCAGCGAGCAATGTCCAGATCGACGCCGGAGTACATCGTCTGGTCGTAACCATCGTCGTCAGCCGTCCGGTAGCCTCCTGTGCTGACATACTTCTCACCGACCAGGTAAGTGTTGGAAGAACCGTCGCGGATGGATGCCATCGTGGCACCTTCGCGAAGCCACGAGATTCCCGTTACGTTGCTGACGTCAGTCCATGCAAAATTCGGGTCGTCACCTTGCGCCAGATTGCGTGGCCCGGCCGGCGTTCCGCTGATGTAGTCACCTTCGTTGATTGCATAATCGGTTCGGGAAACAGATTCCGGAGCGTCCGCATTGAAATAGGTGAAGTCGCTCGTCGGCGGACCAGATTGCTCAACCGGCCGCGACGGGCACTTGAACAACGGAAGCGGCGTGGAACATAAATTCTTCAGGGCATCACGCCGCTCAGCGTCTGGCAGACCACTGCCGATCTGGCTGATATTCGCCGCGTCGACCTGAGGCAGGATTTGATAGATCCAGCCACCCGGCTGACGCTTGCCAGCCCCGCGATCCGGGTCACCGACCCAGCCAAAGCCCCAGCCATTACCAGGGAATGTGCGATACGTGGATTCAAAGTTCAGTGTGCCAAGTGCGATCTGTTTCAGGTTGTTGCGGCACTGAGTGCGCCGGGCGCTCTCTCGTGTCACCTGCACGGCCGGCAGCAACAGAGCCAGCAGAATCGTGATGACGGCAATCACCACCAAAACTTCCAGCAGAGTGAATGCCGCGTCGTCCCGCCGGGCAGGTTTTGACGGCATGTCGTGGCGATGAAGTCTCAGCATGGTGTGGCTGTCTGCGAATCGTATGGAAGATGCTGTGTCTGCTGTCGATTGACTGCTCTACTGCAGAGATTTCTGCGAATCGTCGGCGGCCGTAGCCGCAGCTTCTTCTGCCTCCAGAATGCGCCTAACCCGCTCCGCCTCGGCTTCCGTCACGTGATAGATGTTGATCGAATAGCCGATGCGATGAACCGGCTGGAAATGCTCGAAATAGCGGTAACTGTCACCAGACAACGTTCCTGCCAGCGCATTTACGCCAATCGCATACCATCCCGGCTGCGGGCCGCGCTGCCCCTGACGGTTCCGTTCTTTCGGCTTTCCAACGACGAACGGCGGCGGCTCCGATATCTCCCAGCCCATCGCTTCCGGCGGGATGTTCGTAAACACGACCGTCGATAAAGGCTCTGCTTCCGGATGGTCTTCGCGCCACTGTTTCAACTCCAGCAGGTCCTGTCCCCATGAAATGTTGCTCCCCGCAAGCCAGCGATATCCGTTCTTCGGACCTCCCGCGATTTCGTTGAAATACGACAGCCAGTGGGGAGCGTAGTACAGCACCGACGAGATTTGCCACACGGCACAGACAACAATCAATCCGGCGACGGCGCGAGAACGGATAGCCGAAATAGCCACTTGTGAAATAAACACATACGCGAAGGGAAACGCCGGAAGGACGTATCGCATATGGTCCGTGAAAAGCGACTGAGACCCTGTGAGAACGTAGACAGCAGCAGGTGGAATCAGCAGCACAGCCAGTTCGCCGATGCGCAGAGCGCGGCGGACAGGTGGCGCTGCCGTGCTTCCTTCATCAGTTGCTCTCGAAACGTTGCCGAATCTCGCCCACACACTCATTCCAAACGCCAGACTGCCAAGCATCAGCGTCGGCAACGGCACCTTCACCAGCGTGCCCGCCAGGTACCAGTACCACCAGCCGTTGTCACTTCGTCGTTCGCCCAGCAAGTATGAGTTGCGACTTGTGCTCGGTTCAAAATCGCGTTTCTGCAGATCCATTCCCTGGAGATATTGGACCGGTAGCGGCAGCGGAAATGCACCAACCCAGGACTCAGAGAAACGGTTGGGAAGGCCCGGCCAGGAATACGGATCGGCTGGTATCCCAAACCTGGAAGGTGGCACAACGCCCAGACTGTTGCTGAAGAACGGAATCTCTCCGATGCGAGTGCCCGTTCCGTCGAACCCGTACGCCACGTTGACAACGGCAAGTGCCAGAACTGAGGCCAATGCGAGATGGCCCGCATCGTACGCGATCTTCGCGAACTGCATCCACTCACGCTGCCGCCACAGGGGCAATGTCACCAGTGCAATCACGGGAAATAGGACGGCCCAGGTTGATTTCGTCAGCAGCGCCATCCCTGCCACCAAGCCAAGCAATGCGGCATTGCGAAGATTTGTTGTCAGCAGCCAGCACCGAAAACGATAGATGGCTGCGATCCCGGTGGCAGCACCGGCAGCGTCAGCGGTAATCAGGCTGCCGTGCCCGAGTACCATTGGCGAAAACGTCCACAGGCCCGCCGCCAGCAGGCCGGCTGCTTCTCCGTAAAGATCGCGAGCCCAAACATAGCACGTCCACAATCCCAGCAGACAGAACGGGATGCATGCCATGCGCGCCACGGCGAACATCAGTGGTGCACGGTCATGATTCTGCCAGTAGAAATCACTCCCCGCGGGAAACTCGGAACGGCTGCTCGGATGGTGAGAGCCACCAACTCGATCCCAGCTCGTGACGGGGTTCATCAACTGTACCGGCACAGCGGCTGTCATCCGGACGAGGGGCGGGTTGACCTTGTACAGTTCAAACCGCCCCGTCATCCAGTGACTCAGCCCCGCCGGCAGATGAGCAACCTCGTCGATCGTCGCACTGTTGTTAATCGCCGCCGCTCCCAACATCATTGAGTGGGCAGCGAGCAGAATCGCGATCAGTAAACGTGACTTAGAGGAGTGCAATACGGTCGCCTCGCTGCGTTGAAAGCCTGGGAGTGAAGCGTGGCGTACAATAGTGCCATGTGTCGCTTACCCAAACCGGTACGGTAGAATCGTAGAGGCAAATAAGCGGTCGCACCGTCTTTAGTCAGGCTCACACCAGCAGTACGTATGCTCGCCAGTTACCTGCGTGTTCACGGAATGGATCGCAAGGGCCGTCTTCTGAGGCCACACGCCACACGGTGTTTCGCACTCAGAGAATATTATGTACTCTGCGACAGTCGCCTCATCACAGGCGTGTCCTTGATCAAGATCCGGGGCATTGAAGCGCGAGAGCTTGCACTGTGCAAGTTCGACGTACCTGTAACACGTGCTGTTGAACGGCCACACACTCCCGCTGAAATAGACCCAATGTTCGCGCCAATCGCTTGTACACTCAGACCGCACCGATGGCGCGACTGCCACCGATGCAAGGGCCAATAATACTGTCGCGCAGAACAACGTTGAGATACTACCGTGTTTCATGATCTGAAATCTCCTTTGCGCTTAGACTGGGCGTCACAAGACAAGCCCCCTACACTGAGTGCCTGAATCGTCGATGCGACCTATGCAGCGGTCGCCACTGTCAGCGATCATGCTCGCTCGGATTTACGGGGAAAAACTGTCGCTTGCTACATATAACACGCGAGGCCTTACGACGAACGGCGCAGCCGGTGGTAGGCAAATGCTGCGACTGCGAGACCGCTAACTGCAAGTATGATCTTTAAATACAGCGGCCAGCCGGGGCGCGGCTGCAGCGGCTGGCCGGGCGTATACGGTACCAGTGACAGATTGGGGGCGACCTGTTTCAGCTCTTTGTCTCTGGCGACCAGCATTCCCGGTTTTACATAGTCGTCCGGGACTTCAAATACTCCGTCATCCACCGCAGTCAGACACTCAAAGTCGGTCACCGTCGTCGCGGTGTCACCAAACCGTGCCAGCGAGCGCTGCCAGCCTTCCGGGATCCAACGCAGCCCTGGCCCATCTCCGTTGTTCCGGTATGTTACGAGAGTCTCGTTACGCGTGGACTCGTCGGGCCTTCCGCCTTTCAGGAGTACAAGTCGGCAGGCAACCACGTTGAAATCCTTCTCTGTGTCAAAGACCCATTCTATCGAGGCTCCTTCGTGTATCCCGCTTGCTGTAATCTCTGAGCCGTCACGCTGAAACTGGAAATCCAGTTCCGGCAGATTCGTAATTGCCTGAGACGCAAAATCCCGTGGGTCGAAAACACCGTACATCCATATTAGTGGCAACTGCCCGATGTCGATCAGTTCCCGCGACTGTACGTCGGACAGGTCAACAGTCCGGGGAGCGGTCGTGTCGTTGGTGCCAGCCGGCCTGAAGTGTTTCCCGTCCGTGCCGTTGTAGACAGTGGTTCGCTCGCGGATGATGAAGTCCTTGCGCTGCTCGTTGAAGCTTGGATACCGGGACTCGTCGCGAAACCGCACCTGGCCGACGTCAATCGTGTATTGGTGACTCAACTCAGTCAAAACCGGATCCTCGGCAAATACCGGCTTTCCAGTCTCATCCTGAAACCTGCTGCCCGGCGTCGAGTTGACGGTGGCAACACGGCACGAAAATACACCGCACTGTTCGCGCCGTTGACGAATGGCGGCTTCGATTTGCTTCCATTCTTCCGGGGCTTCTGCCGCTGAGGCCACGCCCCCCGTCACCGTCACAGCGGCAATTGTCCAGACACAACGGAACACGCATTGAATTCGCTTCATCTTGAGTCTCCCGCAACAGGTGCTGCCACCACACTGACCGGAATCACAATCGGCCACTCACCGACTGCGCCGGAAACCGTCGTGTTGATGGCCAGGCCGATATTTCTGTTGCCAGCAATCCCTGGCGTGACGCAAAGCGTCAGCCGCAGCGATCCGTCAGTGTTCTCTGAGCGGCGAATTGTCACTTCCGCGTCTTCATCAGTGACCGTCGCGCTCGTGATGGAAGTTACGTGAGCGCCATCAGGGATCAGATTGACCTCTCGCAGCACCGATTCGCCAA
>CAZHET010000344.1:0-7154 GCA_964531585.1 uncultured Planctomycetaceae bacterium
TCATAACCTCGAGGTCGTCGGTTCAAATCCGGCCCCCGCCACTTAACCTCATGAACTTCTCATAGTAGAATTCATGAGGTTTTTTATTGGTCAAATCCTGCTGAAACCTACGCTTAGATTACCTGCCGAAGGTCGGCAGAGCGGCACAAAGCCCAGCGCAAAAGGGGAATGCTACGGGGGAACCCCCGGCAACATCCCCTTTTGGCTATTCCAGAAGGGCTCGTGTCATGCCGCGACTTTTTCACCGACCACCCAAATATTGCCTGCACAAATCCACAAGGCAGGCCGTCGTTTCCCTCCATGGAAAACGGATCTATCTCGGCCCGTATGGCTCTCGAAAGAGCCATCAACGGTATCAGGAAATCCTGAAACAATGGGAAGCTGAGCGTGATGCCAGGAAGAAGGCACCACCTTCGACCGCTGAATCGCAACCTCCGAAAATCTCGCCTGCTATGTTGCGAGAAAAACGACTGGCGGGGAGCCCTCTGACGATCAACGAACTTGTGTTCGTGTACCGCCAGCATACACATGAATACTATCGCAAGAATGGCAAGCTGACCCGGGAGGCCACTATCATCGACGATGCGATTCGCTATCTCCGAAAGCACCACACCTTGACATTTCTGCAGGACTTCGGTCCGGTGGCTCTTGATGAGTTGCGTGAAGGAATGATCGCTGACCTTGACTGGTCAAGAAATCACATCAACAAGCAGGTCAGTCGGTTGATCCGAATGTTCACCTGGGCCGCCGAAAAAGAACTGGCAGATGCGTCAGTTCCATTATCACTCAAGAGTCTGGCCGGACTCAAAAAGGGCCGAACGACAGCCCGCGAAACGGAACCCATCGAATGCGTGGACGACAAGACCGTGGATGTGACGTTGCCGCTGCTTCCACCGATCGTGGCCGACATGGTGAGACTCCAACGGCTGACCGGAGCTCGGCCCGGGGAGGTCTGCAGCCTAAGGGCGATTGATTTAGATCGTTCTAGTGACGTTTGGCTTTACGTCCCGGACGAACACAAGACCGAGCATCATTCAAAGCATCGTGTCGTCGTTCTTGGGCCGCGCGCTCAGCAGTTGCTGGAACCGTACCTCGATCGCGCTGACGAAGCGTTCTGTTTTTCGCCGGCGGAATCTGAGCAACTGCGTCGCGAGCAGGCGGCGGCAACTCGAAAGACGCCACTGAAGTATGGCAACAGGCACGGAACCAATCGCGTTTCCCAACCCAAACGGCAGCCGGGTGAACGGTACACCACTGATAGCTACCGACGCGTGATTCACCGCGCTTGCAAGAAGCTGAAGATCGAAAAGTGGGCTCCGAATCGACTTCGACATACTTCTGCCACCGAGATCCGAAAGCGATTCGGATTGGAAGCGGCTCAGGTCGTCTGCGGTCACGAATCCGCAGATGTGACGCAGATCTATGCGGAAAGAGATCTCGAACTTGCTCGAAAGGTTGCCCGTGAGGTTGGCTAACAGAAGCTGCCTGGAATCTGCCGTTGAAATCAGACGCCAGCGTCGCGCAGTGATTCTTCAATGGCGTCCGTTAGGTCACTGGAAGGACTCACCTCTCTATCCGGCGGACGCAGTGGTGAATGGAGAAAGCGCCGCAAGGCTTCGATCGTAGTGTAGCGAACACCGCCCACAAGCAGGGATTCAAGTCGACGTCCACGTACGCCTTTTGTTACCCAGCGGTAGACAGTCGAGTAGTGCATGCGTTTTCCGTTGCGTTTCGGCACGTGGTGCGGAGTTTCGGCCAACGTTATCGGAGATTCATTTTCGAGGTTGATTGCCATGACGTAGCTCAAAAGAAACGCCGTTCGACCTGATTGCCGTAGACGGTCCACTGAGTTCGCGGATGTTCTTCGCGGCCGTAGAGTTCGAGGTAGGGGCCGGGGCTGACTTGCTCGATCAACTGTCGGGCTTTGAGGGGTTTGCGGCTGTGTTTCGTGCGGCGGTGCAGGAACCAGCTGCGGTGATCGTTTTCATGGAACGGCAGGTGGCCGCGAACGCCCAGGAGGCAGAATTCGTGGCTCAATCTCCAGTAGTTGCCCATGCCAATGTGGGGTTTGATCCACACGAGACAGGACTTGAACTCGAAGCCCCAGGCGTCAATGACGTCGAAGGCATCGCGGAGGAAGGCGTTAGTCGTCCACAAGTGCAGATGGGCGTTGTCGGCGACGAGTTGCGAAACCGGTTCGCGGCAGATGGCATCCAGCGACATCGTGGAATAATGATTGACGGCCGCTCCGCGCGCGGCGGTGTTGGAATACGACCACGGCGGATCGGCATAGACGGTGCCGAATGCGGCGCGTTGCTCAACAAGTTCCCGCAGATCATGCACCACCGCTGGCAACGTCTGACCGGTTTCACTGGCAATGGCACCGCCGTGAAGCAACAGGTTTGGTTCAGAATCCGCGGGCGGGCGAGTCATGATTCGTCTCGCTGGCATTGCTGGTAGCTCCAGGTGTGGGCGAGGTTGAGGACATGCCGCACCAGCGGGATGTCGTCGGGGCCGAAGCGTGTGGATTCCGTCCAGGGGTTGCCGTTGCGATACATGCGCACGACCGTGCTTGTGTGGCGCTGAGTGTTGCGGGAACCTGTGCGGCGGATGCGGGCCACAATCATTCCGCGGCGGATTTCGTGAACGCGTTGCTGTGTCATGACTGATGAATTCCGTTGATGGGGCCGGACTCGTCGTCCAGCACAAGGACGATTTCCAATACGTTGGCGAGGCGTTGGAGCTTCCGTCGCAGTGAGACTTCCAGGCATCCGTCGTCGACCAGCTCGATGGCCAGCACGCGAACGAGTTTCAGGAGGGCTTCGATGTCATCCGGCTGCAGCCACTGGCCGACTGAACCGGTTTCGTGGTCCGTGCGGAAGATGTTGAACCGGTAGGTCCAGCCGTCGGTGACATTGCCGTCTTTGCGGATGGCTGATGTTAGCCGGCCCGAACCGGCCATTGCGTAGGGCTTGAGCCGGGTTTTCGTCATGATGTTTCCTTCGTCAGAAGAATGCGTGGAGAGAGAGATCTCTCTCCACGCGGGTGGGTTTAGGATGACAGAGCGTCATCCAGCCAGCCGTTGTCGATGGCCACATCCAGCCAGCAGTCCAGCGTGCGGAATGCTTCTGAGATGTGACCGCAACGTTCCTCCGGGGGCAGGTTGCGGTAATGCCGCAACTCGTCCTCGAAATACTGGTTGTGGACGGCCAGCAGCGCCTGCCAGAAGGCCGGGTCCGGCCCGCGGGTCGGCGGGTGACGATGGTGCCGTCGCGCCATCGTGTTGGTTTTTGAACGGATCATTGTTTCTCTCCGGTCAGGGAAGTTCGCTCGTGACCGAGGGACGCGAACTTCCGTTAATAAGACGCCCCTCCGTGAAAGCGGACTTTCACGGCGAGGTTCTGAAGAAATGCCCGGCCGACTGACGCCGGCCGGAAAAAAACCGTGTGGGTCAAAAACCCTGGCCCTCCCCTGGAGGGCCGAAAGCTGGTTCCGAAGTCGAATGTGTTCATGGCGTATTCCTCCCTGAATGCGTCGGCCGGGTTGCACCCGACCGACGGCGTTTATCCGTTAGTTGCCTGTCGTCCGGCAGGAACCGACCTCTGTTGGTTCCTGATCCAGTCGAACGCCATCTCACTCGCCTTCGCCACGTCCAGCAGGTCATCGCGACGAAAGGTCGTCGTATTCCTGCAGGTCTCTCCGTCGCGATAACAGCGAGAGAACGTCACATGGAACCAGGTCGAACCCCGTTCGGAGCGGTGCTCCCAGACCGCGGCGGTGACGTTTCCCACAGGGAACTTCTCGATTGGTTGTTTCTCAGGCATAAAGCCTCCTTCTGTGTTACATGTGCCGGTGGGCAGGCCCTCCTGCCTGCACCGACGGGTTTTCAAAGCCGACACTTCCGATGTCGGTTTACAGCGGCGGTTCGCCGCGACGAACCGGGGAACCGGTGTTGAAGAGCCCGCGCCGGCGGCGTGGCGACTTCGTGAGCGGTTCCCAGTTCCTGGGTTCCGGGTCCTCGACATTCACGGCCCTGTACGCTTTGACAAGGCGGGTCAATATCTCGGGCAACTGCCCCCCCCCATGCACAGCGCCGCAGCGATGAGCAATGTGAATGCTGCCTGGATCAGCACGCGTGGCACCCAGAAAACTGCGCGCACGATCCTTCTGCAGGTGACGGACATGTGGTATCTCATGGCCATTCCTCCGGTTGACGACGCCGATTCATTTCGACGTCGTGTGACTGATCGCCGGCTGCACCGCCGATCAGGCACGGGAGGTTCCTGCTGCCCGTTGTTTTGTCATGCGCTCGGGCCGAGACGCGTTTTCAAACCCGTTCGGGACGGGAATGGTTGAGGGAAGACTGAAGGTTTACCGTTGACGCGACGCCCGGTTGCGACGGAGCCGGCGCGAGGACTTCGAACAGCACGGGAACATGAGCCGCGCGCAGTCGCACGCCGCCGGAAGACAATGCCTGGAAGGCAAGTTGCAGGCGAATCGCCTTGGGTCGCGAGGGCACCAGCCAGCAGATCTCGAAGCTGTTCAGTGACATCAGTTCGCGAAAACCGGATTGTTTCCGGCAGCCGTCCAGCAGTCGCGCCGTGCGGCTGACGATGCGGCTGATCGCCGACGGCATCGTGTCGACACGCAGGTAGCCGAACCGTGGCTGTTTATTCGAAGTGTCGAGGTAGCAGCCACTCGGCATGCCGTATCGAAACAAATCGGGAAAGTACTGCCGGACATCGGCGCGGGTAAGCAGCGTGCGTTTCGTGTCGCGGGCATGACAGAACGTGAGACTGGCCAGGGCCCGTGCCAGAGCGGTATCCGATAACTTTGGCTGGCTGTGCCGAGTGACGTAACGAATTCCGGAACGGTGAACGTGCTCCCGCAGACGCTGATCGCGAATCAGCCGCCTCAGCGCCAGAGCCACGTCCCCGCTGAGGGATTTCCGCAGAACATCTTCCGTGGCGATGCGGTAGCGCCGGACGCAGGCGACGATGCGCTTCTCAATCTTCCACGTGTGTTGGTTGGTCATGATTCACCACAATTCGTAAGACAGTTGTTCGTCGCAGCAGTACTGATGAAACTGCCGCAGTTGTTGGCGGGAGTAACGTCCGGCCGACTCGACAACGTGACAGCGCTGGCTGTTGTCATCGATCAGAAACGCATCCGGATTCTTGATGCCGGTTTCGGCCATCGGCAGGGCATCTTCGCCGATCCAGCGGCGGGCTTTGTCGGGTTCGTTCCGGCGGTAATTCACGTACACCGCGGAGAGCAGCAGGTCATGATTGCGATGATTGGCGGCAGGAAACCCGCCGGCTGACGAACCCATCAGCCTGGCGGTGAGTGACGTCGCCACGTACACGCGCAGCGATTCGCACTTGTTCATCCAGCGGTTCCGGACCTGTGCGGCAAGGCTCTTCAGGTCGGGAGCGGCGGCACCGGATTGCCATGCAAACAACGGGTTTTTTCCGATTGAGGGACGCTGGACTCGCCAGACCTGTGTCGCCATCAGCCGGGCATCGACGAGTCGTCGTAACTCGCGTTCGAGTTCCTCTGGCGAAGACCGCGTCTGTCTCCAGCCTGTGTGAATCTGATCACGTGAGAGGACACGGACGCGGCACGTGAGTGTTTCCAGCAGATCAAACTCACGAGCGTTCCAGTGGCCTGCGCTCATGACCGGACCTCCTCAATCTCCACGGGATGATTCGTCAGATAGCGGTCGAAAGGTCCGGCCGCTGTCGTGGCGACCGGTTCGATCGTTTCCTCGGTCAGCAGCGGCTGCGACCGTGCCTTACCACGGCCCTTGCGCGGAGCCGTCTGCCGCTCACTGGACCACGAAGCCGGCACAAACGTGCCCGGCTCACCTGTCGGCCACTCCGCATCGCGGCGGCGTTCGAATTCTTCCTTTGTAATGTGGTAGTCCGATTCGATCACGATCGGCAGACCGCCGTACTGGCAGTAGCCGGCTCCGCGCGTGACCAGCACAATGCTGCGGCGGTCGTCATCGCTGACGAACTTAATGTCGTTCTGACTCAGCCGCGGTCCAATGAACTCCTGCTGCGAGTCGTTGACGCTGATCCGCGGCCCGTTCGCAGTGTTGGCGTGGGACACGGAAACGGAACCCAGCTGGTCGACGGTCTCTCCGCTGGCTTTGCCCAGCCGCTCCTGATCATCCCAGCCGGAGACGGCGAACCACTGCCGATACCGGCAGTTCGTTTCCAGCACCGGAATCAGTCCCGGCTTCCGCAGATCCTCCATCGACTGGTTGGCCAGAATCACGCCCACATTCACGCTGCGGGCCAGCTGCAGCAGATAATCCAGATTGCTGCTGGCAATCCGGTGGAACTCATCGATCACCAGAAACACGGGAAGTGAGCGCTTCGTGAGCGTCGCGCAGGTCAGCAGCATGAAGATTGCCAGGCGGGCGATTTCCGGAGACGAAGCCGGTCCCAGCATCGAGGACAGATGGAAGTAGTGGGCTTCGGGCTGACGGAACATCCGCGACGGATCAATGGCCTGCTCGACGACGTCCGGTGCCGGTGCCTGATTGGCGGTCACGTTCAGTCCGGCGAACGACTGCAGCCGCGTCACCGTCATTCTCACGTGATTCCCGGCCTTGGTCGATTCCGGGTCGAGCCCGTGAGCCTTCGGCCGGGCGATCACGTAGCTCAGCCGTTCCTGGAGTTCGGCGAAACTGCCAATCTCCGGGAAGTGACTGATGGCCGCGTGAATCACCGCCGCGTTGGCGGAACTGTAGTAGCCTTCGCCGTATTCCGAGCCGTACATCAGGCCCATCGCACCGCACAGGATGTCGGTCTTCTGAAAAACGTTGAGCTGTTGCCAGCCGCTGAGGGCGAACGGGTTGAACGCGAAGGTGGCATCGTGCTCCCGAGTCGTGAAATAGCGCACGGGGACCGGCCGACCGATGTGCCCCGCCGCGTCTTTGGCCCCCTGCCGCAGCGTTTCAAACAGTTCCTGCGAATCGCCCTTCATGTCGATGACCATCACGCTGCAGTCACCGCGGCCCAGCAACTGCTGGATGAGCGGCGCGAGGCCGCGGGCCGTTTTGCCGGAACCGGAGTCCCCCAGAAAGTGGGCGTGCTCGCTGAACACCAGCGACGGCACGAGCAGCGGCGACTGGTCGTGCAGCA
>CAZHET010000345.1:0-7154 GCA_964531585.1 uncultured Planctomycetaceae bacterium
TTCGGCTTGGGGTCCAGCGTGTCCAACTGGCTGGGACCGCCACTGAGCAGCACCCGCAGGACCGACTTTGCTTTGACCACAACGTCCTTTTCAACGGCATGGCTTCGCCGCGCGGCGAGCGGGAAGGCAGATCCGACGACACCGGCAGCCGTGACGTTCAGCAGCGCGCGTCGGTCGAACAGGAAGCGAGGTGACAGCATGGCGGGAGGCCCCGGCAATGGCAGGAAGGTTTGGTGCGATCAGGGTTCACGGCGGGATCGTTGAAGTATGGGTAACGAAACGTGCCGCTGCAACTTGAATTGAGACGCGCGGGCAGTGACCGTGCCGCAGGGCTGATTTTTCCTATGAGAATTCCCGCAGAAGTCAACTGAATCCGGCGAGTTCTGATGACGCATGCAGGATCAAAGAACTTCGTCGATTGCGACCTTGCCCGTTTGTTCGGGCGGTTGTATTCTTTCGTCGGTCGGGCGCATTCTGAAACAGCGCGGTGTTTCATCCGCAACCGCACTGCCGAATGCAGCGAGAATACTGCTGTCTGTGACAAGACAGATGGATAGCCTCTGCCAGACCGCCTTGCAGCAAAATGAGTTGACCCTACAGATTTCACCCTAAGGGAACCCGGACGTTCCGGCCGACTGTCACGCCGACTATGATCGGATCACATGACCCGGGCGGTGGGTGCCCACTTTATCTGTTTAAAACGGGCGTCAACCAGATTTTGCAGCGAGCGGTCTGGACAGAGGTTTTCTTTGCGATTTGCGGCTGGAGTGCCTGTCCGACGGGACTGTGATCCCATTGGTTTCCGTCGTGCGGAATCTACAGGAACTAGTCCGCCAGCATCGCGTGAAATGCCGCGCGGATTGTTTCAACCGCTTCGCTGAACGGGCCCTGCAGCGTCGCACCGGATGCCAGTTTATGTCCGCCGCCATTGAAGTTTTCTGCCAGGGACGCGACATCGTGTGGCGGTCGGCAGCGCAGGCTGAACTTGACCAGGCCTGACTGCAGTTCAACGGCGATAAATGCAGCCTCGGCACCGGTGATCGTCAGGCACTGATTGACCAGGCTTTCCGTGTCCGCCGGCAATGCCTTCGTTTCGTCAAAGTCCGTGCGGTCAGCAGAGATCCAGACAAGTCGGCCGTCGCATTCCGCGTGAACCCGCGACAGAACTCGCCCCGCCAGGCGGAGCTGTGCGAGCGATCGCTGCTCGTTAACGAGCCGGTACAACACGTGGGGTTCGGCACCGAGTTCGATGAGCGACGCCGCAATGCGCATCGTGCGCGCGGTCGTCGACGGAAAGCGAAACCAGCCGGTGTCGGTCGCAATCGCCGCATACAGCCAGGACGCGGTGTCAGCGTTGAACGCAACGTCCAGTGCTCGTGCTGCTTCGAAAATCAGTTCACCGGTGGCGGCCGCAGTTACGTCCTTGAATTCCGTGGCCCCCATGTTGTCGGAACTGACATGGTGATCGATCACGACTCGAATTTTTCCAGCCTTCTGGACGAGCCCGGCCATGGATCCCAACTGCTGCCAGGCGCTCGTGTCGACGATGATAAACACGTCGACCGGCGGCAGTTGGTTACCCGCAGGATCTTCGCCGAGTTTGCCGACGATCCCGTCCGCATTCAGGAACAGCAGGTTCCGGGGCGGCGCTGTGGCGTTCAGGATGGTGACTTGTTTGCCGAACGCTTTAAGAATTGCGGCCATGCCAAGTTCTGACCCCAGAGCGTCGGCATCAGGCCGGACGTGACTAGTGATCAGAAACGACTGATTGTTTTCTATGATGCCCCGCAAAGGAGCCCAGTCCATGTCAGGCACTCGAACACTTTCGAAGCTAACCGGCGAACGGCAATCGCCACACCGTTGTCGTGTGCAGCAAACGTCGGAACGCTAGCACAAGCCGATTCCGTCAACAAACAGAACCGCTGCAGCTCTATTTGGGAATCACGATCGTCTGCCCGGCACGGATGACGTTCGGATTCGGGCCGATGGTTGCCCGATTGGCTTCATAGATCTTATTCCACTTCGACGCCGAGCCGTAGTAGTGCAGAGCAATCCCGGACAGTGTCTCGCCGCGATTGATGACATATTGCAGCGGGCCGGGGCAGTCGCGCAGGATTTCGCGAGCCACACGCCGGTATTCGGCGATGGAATCGTGGCTTGTTGCGGCAGCCTGAGTCAGTGCGCGAAAGGCGTCGCCGATGTCCTGCTGGATCAGTCCCTGCACCAGCGAAAAATCGCTGCGCGGATACCAGACCCCGTTGTAGAAGACATCCTGAATGACTCCATACGGTGTGAATTCGGCTTCGAGGTCATCCATCAGGTCGCGGTTGTCATTCGCGTGCCCGATTTCGTGAGCCATCCATTTGCGCTGTTCGCAGGCCGTCAGACTGCTCGACAGGAAGATTTCCTGCCGCAGGTTGATCTTCAGGTCGCCGAAGTCGAAGCTGAATTCGAGTCCGGATGTTCCGCTGCGCTGTTTAAAGGACACGGCGGTCAGGTCGATGGAAATCGTGGGCAGGGTCAAACCGACGGCCAGGCTGTTGCCGGTTTTGGCCTGCAGCGCGGTCGGACTGATCGCCTGAGCGGCCGGGATGGTACCCTTGGAAATGGTGACGGTGAATGCCATGGCACTGTGTTCCTGCGAAGTGCGTCGTGCTGACGCGGCCCGGTGTGCAAAGTCAGGTTGCCGCACCGATCAGCTATCTTCGCCGGGTCACGATTGTGGTTGCGTCAGAACCACAGGAAAGCCGTGCGAACTCGCGAGGCAACGCGAAAGCCGCTGATTCGCAGCGGATGGCGTCTGGCGATGCGAACTTCGAAACCCATGGAATGCGGTCCTCGCGACGGCGCATTGATGACGCCAAAGCGGGCAACGTCCGCCTCGACCAGAAAGCGGCTGACTTCGGTCGGCGTGTATTTTTCGTCCATGCGGGCATCTTCGATGCCCAGTTCGTGCCGCCGCCGGTTGAATTCGGCCAGTGCTTCCGGGTTCGGATCGCGGCGAGGCTCGTGAATCAGCGCCACGCCGCCAGGTTTCAGAATCCGGAAGATCTCACGAAACGCCTGCACGGGATTCTGCCAGTGATGGATCGTCGACCGGCTGGTGACGAAATCCACGGACTGATCATCGTACGGCAGGTCATGAACGTCGTTGAGTTCCAGCCGGACGCGATCGCTGCAGCCCGCCTCCGCGACCGCGGCACGGGCAGTGTCCAGCATGTCTTCGAAGTAATCCGTGCCGATCAGTTCAAACCGGTCGTAGCGGGGATCGCCGGCCATTCTGATGAGCAGTTGCGCGGTCCCGGTGCCGATGTCAACGAGCCGCGGATTGCGGGCCGACATGGTCATCCATTCCTGCCGGACGCGCTTCAACAGCCCGTCGTCGTACTCGCCGATCGCATTTTTGGAGTAGCGGTCGTAGTCTTCCGCGGAGTAGTGAACGTGGAGGTTCTGTCGCTGCACGAGTGTCCCCAAAAGTAAACAGGTGACCGCGGGTGATGAAGCTCCGCCAGCCCTGCGATACCAACTGCGCAACCAGAGACGGTTCACCTGCACGCAAAATACCATGCACCGCGGAACTCGCCAACCGGACTCAGGGCGGCGACCTGTAGCGAACGGCAATGTGCGAACTGACTGGAGGACTTCTCCGTCGCTGGCCTTCCCGCGCACTTCCGGCTGAAGGCGAGATTCCAGGTGGAACCGGGAAGGTAACCTCGCTATTCGATGCCCGTCGTCTGTCGTGCCCGGCGGGCGAACTGCTCCATTAGCTTCAGGGTTTCCGGACTGACGTGGTGTTCGATGCCTTCGGCGTCAACCGCCGCTGTTTCATCGCTGACTCCCAGAGCCTTCAGGAAGGCATAGACGACTTCGTGTCGCAGACGTGCGGCCGTCGCCAGACGCTTTCCCTTTGCCGTCAGTTCGACGGGTGCGTAGGGCTGAGTACTGACCAGCCCGTCACGCTCCAGTCTTGCGACAGCCCGGTTGACGGTGACGTGACTGACAGCAAAGCGTTTCGCGAGGTCGGTGACTCGGCAGGTTTCGTTCGCTGCGGAGATCTCAGCGATCGCTTCGACGTAATCTTCGGCCAGTTCGGTCGCATGATCCTGGCGAGTCCGCTGGTGACTTCGCGTCGTGATTTTCTGTCCGGGCATTGAGGTGACTCCCGCTCAGAACGGAAATTCGTCGTCCAGCCGTGAGGCCGCGAGTTCCACCAGAAACGAGGAGAGGCGTTCGACGATGACGGCCATCAGTCGTTCGCCTTTCTCCGCGGACGCGGGGTGCGGATTTCCGGAACCGCTGTTCGTTGTCAGCAGATGCCACGGCCGTGTGATGCTGATCCAGCCGTTGTTGACCGCTTCAAAACGGGTTGAATTGACAGTCCCGTCGTCGGCGTGCAGTGAACCGTCTTCGTTGGTGACGACCAGGTCTTTGAAGAATGCCAGAGCCAGAGCCGTTTCCATTTCTCCTGCGTGATCTCCGGCGTTCTCGAAGATTTCCTGCTGAACGTCCGCACTGATTCCTCGAAACCAGTCGCACAGAAACAGATGCACGGGCGTCTTGCCATGCAGTTCTCTAAGAACCGGCTTGAACTCGTTGCCACCGTGGCTGTTCAGGATCAGCAGCTTGTGAATTCCGTGGCCATCCAGCGATTCCACGAGATCGCGAATGACCATCGCCAGCGTCGACGGATTGACATTCATCGACAGACGAAATTTCGCCTGATTGGTTTCAGTTCCGTATGGAATCGGCGGCAGCATCACGACTCTGGCACCGGCCTTCCATGCAGCTTCACAGGCTCTCGACGCGACGGCGTCGGCTTCGAATGTATCCGTACCGTATGGCAGATGCAGGTTGTGCGGTTCGGTCGCACCCATCGGCAGAACCGCGACGTCATAGTGACAGTCGCGAACGTGCGAATAGTTCGTTTCGGCAAGGATCCAGGGACGCATGGCGCGGTGCTTCAGGGAAATGAATGCGGCGGCTTAGAACGGCATTTCGTCGTCGTCGCTGTCGTGTTCGGTATCGCCGAAGTCGAGATCATCGTCATCGTCATCGTCATCGCCGTCGTCGTCGAAGTCGGGATGCAGTGGATCATCGGGGGAAAAGAAGAAGTCTCCCAGCCCCATCGGCACCATGTTGCCTCCCAGCGACTGGTTCTTCCGCAACGCCAGGGAGTTCAGATCTTCGGCGTCTTCGCCCAGGCAGCGCTCCAGTGCTTCGCGCCAGAAATCGTCGCGAGCCACCGGGTGATCGGGATTCTGAGCGAGCCGCTTCAGCGCGAAACGCAGCACGTTGATACCGTCACGCGTGCTGAAGTCGAGGTTCAGGGAGTGCGATTCCTGCAAAAAGTTCACGGTCAGATTCAGCATCTGATCGTCGGCGAACGGCAGGTGATACTGCAGAATCGCCATCTCGTCGGCTCGCGTCGGATGTCCCAGCGTCAGAGTTGGCTGAAGTCGGCTGAGAATATAGTCAGGGATTTCGAACGTCGACTCATCTTCGTTCATCGTGACGGCGCAGCGGAAGTCGGGGTGAGCGTGGATCGTGACTCCGGCGACGATGGATTCCACATAGCGGCGGTGATCCAGCAGTGGTGCCAGGCTGGCCCATGACTTTTCGTTCATGCGGTTGCCTTCATCCAGAATGCAGATTCCGCCCTTGATCATCGCCGTCACCAGCGGCGACGCGTGGTAGGCGATGCGGCCGCTTTCGGCGAGTACCGGAGTCACCAGCAGGTCCTCCGGTCGCGTGTCGGCCGTACACTGATAGATGAACAGTTCCTGCCCGCGCGAACGTGCTCCGGAAATCGCCAGCGTTGTCTTGCCGATACCGGGCGTGCCGATCAGGCGTGGAGTCAGCGGCAGGTCTTTGGCATCCACCACCAGCCAGCATGCGAGAAGTTGTTTCAGAATTTCTCCCTGGCCGATCCATTCGCCCGCGCTTGAGTCGGGAGTAGACAGATTCAGTGAGATGCCGTCGAGTTTATGAGTTTCTGCCATCGTGATCTGAGAGGCGATTTCCTGTAAGGCGGCGCGATTCGAATCATGGATTCGCGCGAAAGCCGGGCTGTGTGTCAACCATTCGCGACAGAATCTGTTCAGCGATTTCCGCAGCGGCTCGCGGCTGGCACAGTTTCGCCGAAGACACGGCCATGCGCTCACGTGCGGCAGCGCTCTGTGTCAAGCGACGCAGTTGGTCGGCGAGAACGTCCGCGGCTCGGGGATCGTTTTCAATGACGACAGCGGCCGCGTCATGTCCCGCGAAGTATTCGGCGTTTGTGCGCTGATGCTGGTCGGCCGAATTGCTGAGCGGAACCAGAATCGACGGCTTTTCGGCCGCCGAGATCTCCGCCAGCGAGACTGCTCCGGCTCGGCTGATCACCAGGTCGGCGACGTTTAACGCGGCGGCCATGTCGTCAATGAACGGCACTGTCTGAACGCGCGACGCGATCGGGCCGCCTGCGAGCGCCGATGAGTCGTCCGCTCCGGTCTGATGCACCACGGACCATTCGGCGGGCAGGACATCCGGCTGACTGAGCGCCTGACACACGATGGAATTCAGCCGCCGAGCTCCCTGGCTGCCACCAAGAACCAACAGGCGTGGTTGTTCTGCTTTTGCCGTCTCAGGCGACGCTGCACGTCCCGCCGCAGCCCGTACGCGAAACGACTGCCGAAGAGGAACACCGACGGGAACCACCGGTGATCGCCACCGCTCGGCGAAACGAGCTTCCAGCGGCCAGCCGGTGAATGTGACGTCGGCACGGCGATTCAGGATGCGATTGGCTCTGCCGGGAACGCAGTTCGTTTCGAGCAGCGCCAGAGGTCGCCGCAACCGTCGGTTGGCCAGCACCGCCGGCAGGGATGCGAATCCGCCCAGTCCCAGCAGAAAACCACAGTTCTCCTCCCGCAGTCGGTGGCGACAAAGGCGGATCGAGCCAACCAGCCCGCGCAGAAACCGCAGCGGATGGCTTCGGGCGACGTTGCCGGATTCCACTCGCTGAGGAATCACCATCACATTGGACATCGCGACCAGATTGCTGGCGTTCAGAATGCGCTGATCGACGGCTCGGCTACTGACGAAGAACAGGATCCTCAGCGATGGCCGGCGCTCAAGGAGTTCCTCAGCGATAGCAATCGCTGGAGTCAGATGTCCGC
>CAZHET010000346.1:0-7126 GCA_964531585.1 uncultured Planctomycetaceae bacterium
AAAAGATCGGCATACAAACCTGTCATCCAGCGACATTTGACCGATCGACATCTAGACTGTGGTGTCTGCATTGAAAAACGCTGGGAAAAACCGGCGGCAAGCGCCTGGCCGCTCACGGAACCTGGCGCTGTCCTGTTAAGTCTCATCGTTTAAGTTCCCGTGCCGCGCGGCGATGCGGATGACAGCGAGCAAACGAGCAAACGTGTGCCGATTTCAATACTCCAACACGCCACAGAGCAACAGTACGCCTTATGACTTCCACGACGACACCGGCTTCGTCTGCAGCGGCGGATTCCGCAACCGGCAGAATTCCCTTGCTGCAATCGCTGGCCGGAGACGACGCGACCGAGCACGAACTGCTGGATTCGCTGGAAGAAACGCTGATCCGACAGCAGGACTTCCACCGGCTGTTCGATGCGCGGCTGATCCGCATTCGCCGGGAACTCGGTCTGCCGGTCACTCAACCGACGTCGCTGGATGGTGTTCCGAAAGACAAGGAAGCTGCGTTCCGTGAAGGCTACATCAGCGCCGCCCGGGATGTCGGGCAGAAGCTGCTGGATGCGGGCAGGCTATCCGACGCCTGGGCCTACTTTCGGACCATCGGCGAACCTCAGCCGGTGCGGGAAGCGATCGACAAAATCTCGGTTCCGCGCGAACCGGATGACAGCTTCGACGAAGTGCTGAACGTCGCGCTTTACGAAGGGGCACACATCGCCCGCGGGCTGGAATTCCTGCTGAAGACTCACGGCACCTGCAACACAATCACGGCGTTCGGCCAGGTCCAGCAGCAGATGACGGCTGCCGAACGCCGGTCGGCCGCTGCGATGATGGTGCGGAACATCTACAACGATCTGCAACAGTCAGTCCGCCGTCAGGTGGAATCTCGCCATCCGGCACTCGCTCCAGACGCATCCCTGGCCGAACTGATGACGGGCCGCGACTGGCTGTTCGCTGACGGAAACTATCACATTGACGTGTCTCACCTGCACTCCACCGTCGGCTTCGCACGAGCATTGCAGCGGGAAGACGCGGAACTGCACCAGGCGATTGAACTCTGCGAATACGGATCACGGCTGGATGCACCACTGCAGTATCCCGCCGACGTTCCCTTCGATGAATACTACACGGCTCATCGCTGGTTCCTGACCGCCCTGGCCGGGAACGACATCGACGACGCTCTGGCGTACTTTCGTCGGCGACTTCAGGACGCACAGGACGAACAGGATCAGCAACTGATCGCGTTTGTGCTGCTGGACCTGGCGCAGCGAGTCGACCGGACGGCGGATGTTCTGGACGTGGCCGCACCGTTTGTCGGCAGACTGGAGGACCCGAACGGATTCTCCTTCTCCGCGCTGTGTGCCGAACTGGGCCGCTCTGATGCGCTGGAACGCGTGGCCCGCGATAACGATGACGTGGTGGCGTTCGTGACGGCAAAACTGTTAAGCAGTCCGCAATGTTGAGCAGTCCGCAATAACGGCGAAGCCAGCAACCGCAGAATCTCAAATCTCAAATCTCAAATCTCAAATCTCAAATCTCAAATCTCAAGTCCCCCATGTCGCGTTTTGCCGTGATTCTTCCTGCCGCCGGAGATAGTTCCCGGTTCAAGGGCTTTCAGAAGAAGAAGCCTTTCGTTGATTTGAAGGGGCGAGCGATCTGGCTGCGCACGGTGGAGCACTTTATTAACCGCGACGATGTGGCGGAGATTATTCTGGTGCTGGCGGACGCTGACCGCGAAGACTTCCAGACCCGCTATCTGGCGAATCTCGCACTGCTGGATATCCGCATTGTCAGCGGTGGCCCGACGCGAGCCGAAAGTGTGCTGAACGGGCTGAACGCGATGGAGAGCGATGCGGAATTCGTCGCCGTCCATGATGCCGCTCGCCCGCTGCTGACTTCAAAATGGATCGATGCCATCTTTGCCGCGGCCATCGACAAGCGAGCGGTGATTCCCGGACTGAAGGTCAGCTCCACCGTGAAGGAAGTCGCCCGCGACGGTTCCATTCAGCGCACGGTCGACCGTTCGAAACTGGTGCTGGCTCAGACTCCGCAGGTGTTCGCCAGAGATCTGCTGCTCAGCGCGTACGCTGCTGCGAAGGACCTGAGTCGGTTTACGGACGAAGCCTCGCTGCTGGAAGCAGCCGGGCAGCCGGTCCATGTGATTGACGGGTGGCCGATGAACATCAAAATTACCACCGCCGACGATTTTCGTTCGGCAGAAGTTCTGCTGGATGCGCTGCCGAAACCGAAATCGCTGCGTGATCTTCATCCGTTTGCTGACGAACGTTTTTAGGCGAGCGCGAGGTGAGAATTCAGCCGCCGCGGGCCGTTGCAGCCGGGCCGTTCGCCGGTCTCAACGGAATTCGCGAATCACACCACACAACACGCATCTGTCGCACCGGTCAGCTTCATGTCGTCCATCAAAATTCCCTGCACAAAATGCGGTGCGTTCCTGAAGCTGCCCGGTCCGGAGTATCTCGGGCGGAAGGCTCGGTGTTCACAGTGCAAGCACCGCTTCGTGCTGGAACTGCCCGACGAAGTGGAACTTCACCTGGCCGAACCGCAGAGTCCGGCACCGCTGCCGCGACGTCCCGGCGAACCGCTGGTCGGTACATCGCCGCGCTGGGTTCCTGATGACGTCGCGAACGTGCCGCCGGCGTCACCAGACATGATCCCGACCGCGAACCCGGCGTCCCCGAAATCGCCGGCTGCGAAAGACGATTTCAACCTGCCGCCGATGGCCAGACCGCTGGATTTCGGAACGCCTGATCCGCCACGCGTTCAGGCTGCGCTGCCGCCAGCTCCCACTCAGCCAGTGCCGTTGCCGGAAATTCCGAACGTTGTACCGCCGCCGGTGGCCACCGGCGATCAGCAAAGTATCACCGCTCGGATCAAGACTCGCCGCCGCAGAAATCGAGCCGCACCGGTGGCATTCGGAATTGTCACCGCCATCTTTGCCTTCGTGATGTTAGGCGTGTGGTGGTATTCCGACCGCGATGAATCGGACGTCTCAGTCGTGGTCAACACGCCGCCGCAGCGGAACGCGGGTTTTGAAGCTCAACAGCGCCAACAGGCAGATTCCGACGCGGACGTGAAACGGCTGAGCCCGACGTCCGGCGAACCGATACCGCTCAGTTATTTCGCGTTCACTCCGCATCTGATCTTTCATCTGAGGCCGGCCGAACTGTGGGCCGGTGATCCCGACCGGGCGGAATTCCGTGCATTGCTCAGCAGCGAATTTATTGGCTGGCTGGAAGGCATCATTCTCGACGTGACTCGCTGCAAACCTCAGGAGATCGCCGAACTGACCATCGCTGTCAACTTCGCGGCACGAGGAACCGAGGCGGATGTCGGCGCTGTCGTCAGGCTGAAGGACGCTCCACCACGGGCTGAACTGCTGCAGAAGCTGGGCGGGAGGCTGCGACCGGATCTGCAGGCGGATATTTACGAAGCCGAGGAATTCGCTTACCTGATTGCCGACGAACGCACCTTCGCGGTGGCTCCCGTCAGCATGTCGGACAGTCTGGCCGCGGCGAAGGAGTACGCTCCGCTGGCACCGGTGGATCTTCAGCCGCTGCTGCTGCAGTCTGACAGGCAGCGACATATCACGCTGCTGTTCGACATTGTGAATATCGATGTGCATCGTCCGGACATCTTTATTCCGCAGTTGCAGCCGGTCGCCGATCAGTTTGTGCTGTGGTTTGGCAAGGACGTGCAGACGGTGTCGTGGAGCTTCCACCTGGACAAGCGGTATTTCTTTATGGAAACGCTGCTGCACCAAAGCAACGAAAGTTCGCCCGCGCGAGTTCAGCGGTACGCGGAGGCACAGTTGCAGAAGCTGCCCGAACAGATGTTCTCGCTGGTGCAACGGATGCGTCCGGCAACCGTGGGCTCGCAAAAACTGATCGGCCGGTTTCCGGCGATGCTGGCCGCAATGACCCTCGGAACAACTTCGCATGTGGGCAGCAACTACGTTCGGCTGGTCACTCTGCTGCCCGACACCGCTGCCGCTAATCTCGCTGCTGCCGCGACTCTGACGTGGAATCAGTCCGTCGTGACCGATTTCTCCACACCGGCTCCGGCGGTTGCAGCCGGCGCGGCGCTGCCCGAGACGGTTGCCGAACGGCTGCGGATGCCGATTCTGGTCGACTTCCGCCGGACGCCGCTGCAGGACGCGTTCGCCTACATCGGCGAAGAAATCAAAATGCCGATCCACATCATCGGTGCCGATCTGGAACTCGCCGGAATCACGCAGGTGATGGCCCAGACGTTTAACCTCGGCGAAGTCCCCGCGCTGCAGGCGATTGATGCAATCCTGAAGCAATACGACGGAGTTCTCGTGATCACCGTCGATGAAGCCTCGAAGTCGATCACGCTGACGACTCGCGTGCGAGCCGAAGAACGCGGGGACACAATCCACGAAACTTCGCAGTAGCCGGAATGCCCCGTTGACGCGCCGTCGTTTTGTGATTCTGGAGCACGATCACCCGTTTCTGCACTGGGATTTTCTGCTGGAAACGGAAACACTGCTGACCACGTGGCGGCTGCTTCAGCCCCCCGCAGCGGACACGGAAGTGGCGGCCGAACGGCTGCCCGATCACCGCCGCCGGTACCTGACCTACGAAGGTCCGGTCAGCGGCGATCGAGGTTCCGTGACGCGCATTGCCGCGGGAACATTCGAAGACCTCGCAGATTTAGACGTCGTGCGGCATCTGCGTCTGTTCGAATGGCCGCCGGCGACGGATGCCGTGCTGACGGAAGTCGACGGAGTTCCGCGGTGGACGTTTCGCAAACTGAGCGGCCCTGTAGCCGATGACTAGTCGCTTGAATGAACGCATCCAATGCCGCCTGCAGCAGCTTGATGCCACCGGTCTGCGCCGTCAGGCTCGCGTTGTGGAAACGTTGCCGGGCGGCTGCTGTCGCGTCAGCGGAGTCGACGCCGTCAACTTTGGCGGCAACGACTACCTGGACCTTGCTCACGACGCGCGAGTATGCGAAGCCTTCCGCGACGCAGCAGCGCTTCAGGCCGGTTCGACCGCCAGTGCTGCCGTCGCCGGACGCTCACGGCTGCACGATACACTCGAAGCCGAACTTGCCGACTTTGAAAATACGGACGCGGCGCTGCTGTTTCCGGCCGGCTATGCGGCCAACTTCGGAACTCTGACCGCCATCGTCGAAGACCGCGACGCGGTGTTTTGTGACCGCGATAGCCATGCCAGCCTGATCGACGCTGCGCGAGCGTGTGCCGGACGAATGTTCGTCTACCACCGCGACCGGCTCGACCGGCTGACGACCGCTCTTGAAAAGCGCCGGGGCGAATTCGATCAGGCGTTCATCGTGACAGATTCCGTCTTCAGCATGGACGGCACCGTCGCTCCGCTCGCGGATCTGTGTGTCATCGCCGAACGCTTCGAAGCGGCGGTCGTCGTCGACGAGGCCCACGGAACCGGAGTCCTTGGACATGCCGGTCGCGGAGCCGTCGAGTTGCTGGGAGTCGAGTCGAAAGTCGCCGTGAAGGTTGGCACGCTCAGCAAGGCACTTGGCGGCCTGGGAGGATTCGTCGCCGCGGACAGGTCAACGATCGAATGGCTGCGAAATGCGGCCCGTACACAGTTTTTTTCCACCGCGTTGCCACCCGCCGTGACCGCCGCGGCGCTGCAGGCGCTGCACATCGTGAGGATCGAACCGCAACGACGCACCGTGCTGCAGCGGCTGACCGGGCTGGCCCATCAGACGATTCGCGATCTTGGGCTCACGTCTATCGGCGACGGCCCGGCTCCGATTGTCGCAGTCGTAATTGAAGACGACAGCGCAGCGGTCAACCTGTCGACAGACCTGTTGAAGCGAGGCTGGTTCGTTCCGGCGATTCGGCCACCGACTGTTCGACGGGGCACCGCGCGCCTGCGGTTGTCGCTGAGTTCTGCTCATTCCGATGCCGACGTTGTTGCGGTGCTGAAGGAAGTTCGGCGGCTGCTGGACTAAAGTCGCCGTCGAAAGTTACTACGATGCACCGCGCACGCTGGAACCTGAATTCTCAAGACGAAATGCCGGCTCGTTGACCACTGACCATCTCCTGCACCCCGACGACCTTCTGCATGCCGACGACGTCCCCGAAGTGCTGCGCCGACGCGCCGCGGATCGCCGGGGTTTTGCCGACGAATACCCGTTCGATTCGCACTGGGCTCGGATTGATGGCCACGTGATGCACTACATCGATGAAGGTTCCGGGCCGGTGCTGCTGATGGTGCACGGCAATCCGACCTGGAGCTTCGCATGGCGGCGGCTTGTGTCCGCACTTCGCGGCGAATATCGCGTCGTCGCGGTTGATCACCTGGGTTGCGGCTTTTCAGAAAAACCTCAGGCAGACGTTTACACGCTGGCCGGACATATTCAGCGGCTCGAGAAGCTCGTGGGCCTGCTGGATCTGAAGAACGTGACTCTGGTTGCTCACGACTGGGGCGGAGCGATCGGGATGGGCTGTGCAGCTCGGCAGGCCGATCGTTTTCGGCGTTTTGTGCTGATGAACACCGCCGCGTTTCGCAGCCAGCGCATTCCGCTGCGAATTTCGGTTTGCCGGATCCCGCTGCTCGGCAGTCTGGGGCTGCGCGGCCTGAATCTGTTTTCCCTCGCCGCGCTGAAGATGGCTGTCGAGAAGCCGCTTTCCAAAGCTGCGAAAGTCGGTCTGGTCGCCCCATACGATTCGTGGGCCAGTCGAATCGCCGTCCGGGAATTCGTGCGAGACATTCCGCTGCGGCCCGGTCATCGCAGTTATGAAACGTTGGCAGACGTCGAATCCGGACTGGCTCAGTTTGCCGCACGTCCGATGCTGCTGTTGTGGGGGATGAAGGACTGGTGCTTCACTCCGCAGTTTCTGGAGGAATTCCGTCGGCGGTTTCCCGAAGCGCAGGTTCATCCGGTCGACGATGCCGGCCACTATGTGTTTGAAGACGCTCCCAGTGAAGTTGAACAGTGCGTGCGGCAGTTTCTGCAGCACGAGGCAATCGTCACCGGCACGTGAGCCGGCTTGTGGAACAGTGCATCGCTGCGGATGTATGAACCTGCATCACACGCCGCGTTCCACCTCAGGGCGGAAACTCACTCCGCAATTCGCGTCAGCCTCCGGTATGGC
>CAZHET010000347.1:0-7109 GCA_964531585.1 uncultured Planctomycetaceae bacterium
ATCAACGTGGGCAGCGACAGCGTGTCGCGTTTTGTGACCGTCGACGTGGAGTAGCGTCAATGCGTCGCGGGTCCGGAAGCTGAATTCGCCGGAACTTCAGGCGTCGCGTGTGCTCGTCTGAATTCCGGCGATCCAGCGATTGCATGTGCCGACGTCCCGCCGGCGTCATTCGCTGCGAGCGGTGATTTCCAGCAGGTGATAGCCGAACTGAGTTTTCACCGGGCCATGAACAGTGTTCAAAGCGTCGTTGAACACGACCTTGTCGAATTCCGGGACCATCTGGCCCTGGCCGAACGTTCCCAGATCGCCGCCGCGCGCGCCGGACGGACAGCTACTGTGCTGCCGGGCGACATCGGCGAAGTCGGCTCCGCCTTCAATCTGCTGTTTCAGTTCTTCACACTGAGTCTTGTCGGCGACGAGTATGTGTCGAGCTGCCGCGGTTGGCATAATCGAGCCTTCCTGCTTTCTGTAATCGTTTGCGGAAATCTGTGGAACAGCGCGGAGTTTTGCAACATGCCGCGCGATTCGCAAACGTCATGACAGGAAGCACTACGCTGCGGGCATGGCATGCCGATCAGCGGTCTCCGGCTGCTCGTACCCGAAGCGTTCGAACGCGGGATGGAGTTGTTCGTAGACGGTTGCTGCCCATTCCGGGTCACTGGGGAAGCGATTCTTGCGGTAGCTTCGCATTGCCTTCAGTTCATCGGAGAGTGCCGCCGTCAGGTCATCGAATCCAGTCAGATTCAGAGCCGCGTAAACTCGCTCCAGTTCGGACAACGGATCGGATTCGAGCTGTTCGAATGCGACCTCGCAGAGGTTACCTTCCGGAATGAGCAGCCGGTCGCGTTCGTAGAGTTCGAACCCGCGACGGTAGCTCTTGATGACCTCTGTTTCCGTGTTGACAAACAAGTCCCGCCCAAGCGTGTTCTCGGCAATCATCCGGTGGCGCAGATGGCAGGCGGAACGGAACACGTGGTACGGATGGCGGTGGATGTAAACGAACTTTGCGTCCGGAAACATTTCCAGCAGAGTCGGAATGTGAAATGTGTGGTATGGCGACTTCAGCAGGATTCGCTTGCCTGACCGATATGTCATCTTCTGGAGCAGCGTCTGGAAGCATGATTTCCAGCGATTCAGGTCGGGTTCGGGCAGTGAATCGAATTCGAGAGACCGCCAGAAGTGCCTGTAGTCGTGAGGATGCGACAACAGCATGCAGGGCGATATGCCGCTCATCACGCACGATGCCATGTCGTCTTCCTGAGGCGAATCCCAGGAAACACTCATGTTGTCCATCGGCCGGGCTTTGGGAACCAGTCGCGCCGTCAGTCTTGTAACAAGGCGTTCTGTGAGCAGGAAGTGCCACGGAAACAGCGCTTGGTACAGGTTCAGGTGCTGGAACTGTTCGTCGTGACTGAGCAGATTCTGCAGCAGAGTCGTTCCGCTGCGCCAGTACCCCAGCACGAACAGCGGTGCTTCCCTGATTTCCGTTCGTTTGACGGCTCGCCCATAAACGACGTCTTCGACGGCTGCCATTGCCGAGTTGTAGGCCGCAAACAGCGGCAGCGGCAGCATGCGGTGAATGCGGCTGATGTGCAGGGACGGGCGAGAACGCATCAGGCGCGCCAGCCCGGAAAGCTTCATGCCGTTCCAGATCAGGAATCCGCCCTGAGAATTTCGCACTGCTTTGGAAGAGTTTGATGAATTCATAGCGGGATGGTTATTTCTTGCTGCAGGAGTTGCCGGAGTAAAAGCCCGAGGCGCAGAAGATGCGCGTTGAGGTACGGCTAACCCTACATCGACCCATTGCGGAAGTGCGCTGAAGCGCGAATCTTCAACACGCGCAGCTTACACACGGGGCACGACAGGTCCCGCAGGTTTGCACGGCGAGTTGACGCCGGAATCGCGCCCCCAGAGCACGAATCCGGATCGTTCTAATCAGACCAGACGGCTCACGCAGAACCGACTGCCAGAGTAGAGCAGACCTCCTGATCAGACAATATTCCAGCATTTTGGGGACCAAAACCAGCAATTTCCACCGAAGCGGCATTCGTATTGACCCGAATTGTCATCCACCGATAGTCTTCCGTGGCATTTGGACGGCCTTTCGCGATCGGCCTGTGGCACGGATCGCCGTTGTTAAAAGACGAACCTATCGCGGTTCAATGACTGTGAGTTCCGTTGCGGCCAGCCTGAATTTCCCTCGTGCTGGCGGTGTTTCTGGATCGGTCCCGCAAGGATTCCACACCGTGTTGTACCTGTTCGTATCGTCTCGTTTCCCCTCAGTTCGCAGCTCTGGCTGATTGCCAATGAATCACGCGGGTGTCTCCGCGACCGTTGTTCACGCCAGAAGCGAAGTCTGACGAGGTCAGCTTCGTAATCCGGAATCGGCCATGAAATCGGCGGCAACCGCAGCTCGAATTCGTCGAGAATAGTGATTGGCCGCGTCGCGAGCGTCACGCATGTGCAACGGCATGGAGTACGCGGGGCTTCGTAGAACGCGGGATTTTTCGTGACCGTTTGCCGGACGATTTGTCATGGGAAAACGCCTGTTTGATATCACAGTTGCTGCCGTTTCGCTCGTCCTGGCTGCGCCACTGATTCTGGCGGCCGCGGCCTGCGTCAAAGTTTCCAGCAAAGGCTCCGCGTTCTATACGGCGTCGCGAGTCGGTCGGGACGGTCACCGGTTCGCGATGTACAAACTCCGCACGATGCACTGTCGCGCCGATGCCGGCAGTTCAATCACGGCTGCGGATGACCCGCGAGTTTTCTTCGTCGGGAAGATCCTGAGACTGCTGAAGCTGGATGAGCTGCCTCAATTCTGGAACATCCTGATCGGCGACATGTCCATCGTCGGGCCTCGCCCGGAAGCCGTCGACATCGTTGAGCATCACTACAACTGCGAATACCAGAAGACGCTGCAGGTGCGTCCGGGGCTGACTGGTCCTGGCAGCGTCTACTACTACACTCACGGCGAGCAGATTCTCGAGGAAACGACATCCGACGCCGAAGATCTCTACGTGACCCGGCTGTTGCCGGACAAGATGGCGCTGGAACTGCAGTACCTTCAGAATCATTCGCTGTTGACTGATCTGGGAGTGATTCTGCAAACGGGTTGGGTTCTGCTGCAGAAGGCGGCCGGACGCAGGACGTTTCCGAAGCCGGTGCTGTTGCAGCCTGTTCCGCAGGTCGCGGAACTCCCCGTGAACCGCGCTGCCGCGTAGATTTTCGACGTGGGCGAGCGGCGGGTAAGTGCCCGTCGCTGCGGACGGTGCCATCATTCGCTATCTGGCCGATGCTGCCAGCTCGGCCGCGTTGCCGCGTCAGTTCGTCGCACGACCATCAGCAGGACCATGCGCGGACTTCCGCAGCAAGGCATGGCACGAAAAAATGTGCCAGTCGGCAGGCGTTCCGTTCATGCGAGTCAATCGACGTCTAATTCTCCGTTCCGGCACCGAGCGAACGTACCGCCGCTGACTTCCGTGCGTCGACAGGAATCTGCATAATCCTTCTTCGGAGACGTCACCGCACTTCCAGACTTTGAAAATCACGGGGGACAGGAATGGCAAGATCTGAAGCCAAACGCCGTAAGCAGCTCGAAAAGAAGAAACAGAAACGCAATCAAAAGAAGCACGAACTGATTCGACAGCACAGTGCCGGACTGGGCGAGAAGCTGCAGCAGCGAGCAACCGCGCCGGTACATGAGTGCCTGATCGGCGAGTCGCTCACGTCGCAGGGCATTGGCCATGTGGTCATCAGCCGCAAGGCTGCTTCCGGCGAGTATGCTTTGGCCTGCTTCCTGGTCGACCGCTACTGCATGGGGGTGAAAGACTGCTTCGGAGTGATCTGCAGCGGAGCCGAATACCGCGAGCGGCTTGAGCGGTTGCGCCAGCGCCTGACGCTGAGACGTATTGATGCGTCGACCGCTCGCCGAGCCGTCGAAGACGCGGTCGCCTACGCTCACGATCTGGGTCTGTCGCCGCACCGGCATTACCGCGCCGTGAGGCAGATCTTTGGCAACATCGATCCTGCACAGGCAACCGAATTCCTTGAGATGGGCAAAGACGGGAAGCCGTTGTTCATGCCGGGGCCGCATCAGACCGCCGAAGAAACGCGGATGATTATGGCGAAACTCAGTCAGGCAAAAGGTCCCGGTAAATTCGACTTCATCCTGCCGGCGGGTGCGCCGGCTCGCGGCTTTGACGACATGTACGAAGACGTTTACCTGGAAGGTGATGCAGACGACTTTCGTGTCCCTGAGCTTGCGGAAGACCGCTGAGCGTCGAATGGTCTCGCCAATGAGTCGGTTTCGGCTGCAGATCATGGCGTTGCGGCTGTACCTTTCAGCAGCGCTGCTTCTTCGGATCTGCCTGCACGCTCCAGACACTCGATTGCATTGGCGAGTGACAGAGCTGTTAGTGCGGGATCGTCGGGGGTCATTAGCGGCATCCACAGGAATGCCCGCGATGCCGCGTCGTAGTCGTGCAGTTGCTGCAGCATCCTGCCCAGCAGGTATTGCGGGCCGGGACGGAGTTCCTTTGGAAGCATTGAAATCCGTCGTCGCCACCCTTTGACATCAGCTGTCTGCGAAGGCGAGTTCTCCAGTTTCAGACGCCACAGTTGAGCCTCCGCCAGAGTGCTGAGCGGTGTGCTGCGATGGCGTTTCAGTGCTTCCAGTACCTCAACCGCGGCAGCACGATGGCGTGCGTCGTCAAGCAAAGCCGACGCGGCGGCAAGGCGTTCGACGGGTGAGTCACTCTCCAGCTCCGACGCTTCCGCAGCCAATCGCTGGTCGGCGGGAAGGCGCTCGTCCCATACGAGCGGCAGCAACGGCAGGTGTCTGGTGTCGCTGTCATCTTCGAAAATCAGCCGCACCTGAGCAACAGCGTCGCGGTACTGCCCGAGCCTGACGGAATTCTTTGCCAGCGCTGCGAGAATCTCTCGCCGCACCCACGGAATCTGTTGATGTTCCAGAGCAGCCTTCAGCGATTGCTGCGCGGCACGGTGATCTCCGCTGTGCATCTGCAACAGACCCCGTTCGAACTCGATGCTCTTCAGGAATTCAAGCTGTGTCACATCGCTCAGCCTGAAGACATGCAGTCGTTCGTCGTTGTTGCTGCGAAACGCCAGTCGGTCGCCTTTCAAATCATCAATGCCGCCGCTCAGTGTTCGCAGGCGGCCAGTCCGAGGCTCAACGACGGTCACACGGTCACCGCCGGAAAACGGCAGCAGGAGTTCATCGCGGGCGGGCTGACCATGCGAACTTACCGCGGCTGCCGAGAGAGACAGCAGGACAATCGTCAGGGAGCGACCGGCAGCCAGGTTGCAACGGAGACCACTTCGTTGTCGGCTTCCCGCGTGATTGTCGTTGTCCATTTCATCACACCGAAAGGCAGTTCAGAACAGTACAGCACGTCGCAGCGCTGCCAGCAGCGCCCGAATTCCGGATGATTGAACGCCACTCGTGACGCTGCCCGGTCACATTCCAGTGCGACGGGAGCGTCTTGTGTCAGGCGCTCGTATCGCTTGCCGGCTGCATTGTACGACCTAACCGCAGGCATTCCTCGCAGCAGGGTCAGAATCCAGTCGTCGGGGATTCGAATGTCGGCTGACGCAAGTGCGGGGCCGTCGTTCGCCGCGGAATCATCCACGATTCGCAGCCACTCCGCGACGTCCCGCCCGGAATCGAAAGGGGCTGTCAAAACCACCAGGTGGTGAGTAGACGACCTTGGAGCAGTTGCGACTGTGCCTTCGACCAGTTGCATTTGGACGGCCACGGCTTCGCGTCCATCGACAGTGACCGGTCCCGCAGATGTCAGTGTCAGACTCCTTGTCGCGACGCCGCTGGTACTGGTCCACGACATGCCGGCATCGACCGTTTGCGGAACGCGCGAAATCACGGAAAGTCTGGGTGGACTGAAAGGCTCCGCCGGCGTCCGATAGTCAATCCAGCCGGCGTTTTCCATCGACTGATACAGCCAGGATGGCTTCCACGGCTGCGTCAGTGACCAGCATGCGGTGAACACGGACAACGCCAGCAGAATGGCCATCGATGCATTCTGCAGTGCGGCGTGCTTTGATCTCTGCTGCGTGAAATGCACGACAGCCGGAATCATTCCGTACCACCACAGCGGAACCATCCACAACATCCAGCGCAGCGACGATGAGTTTCCGCCGTAGTTGTAGTTCTGAGTTCTCGTCAGGTAGAACGTCAGCACGACCAGTGTCAGTGCCCAGCCGGTGACCAGAACAAACCGCAGCGGTCGCCAGTCTGGCTTGAAGATGCCCATCCACCAGCCGGCAATCGTTAGCAGATACACAGGAGTCAGCGACAGCACACCGTGGTGGCCCAGCAGACAGTGGAACAGGTACACCAGCGGCGTTTCCTGATTGGCATCCAGATCCTGCGGATTGCTCCAGTAGCTGGGGATGCCTTCGTGAACGTAAACATACTTTTCCGTTCCATAATACGCATAGAACGGTTTGACGCCGCCAGTGGCGATCCAGTTCGTGATGAAGAACGCGGCCAATGGAATCAGCGCCGCCGGGACGTACCACTTGAAGGTGCGGGCCGCGTCAGTCTTCAGCACGTAGAGAAACGTGATAATGCCGAACAGCGCTGCGGGCAGTTCGAAGCACGCTGTCAGCGCTGCGGTGAAGCCGATCAATACAAAGTCGCGGCCAGTCCGGCGTTCCGGCAGAGTTCGATTCAGTCGAATCATCGCCGCGACGCACAACAGCAGACAGGCGGCTGCCGGGGTGTGATTATTCAACGTTGTCAGGAACGGGTTCAGCATCGAACTCAGCCCCGCCGCCAGCAAAAGAAATCGGAATGCCGCCGGAGGAACATCGAGCAGACGCAGTGACCTCCGAAACGCAAACAACGCCAGCGCCATCGGAATTACGTTGACCAGCAGCAGCAAGACCCGCGTGACGAAGACTGTGTCGTGAAACAGTCCGCGTCCGAAGATCAGCCGTTCGCCCCAGTACAGGCCCGCAACCATCGTTGAGAGCAGCGGAGGCTTGGAGGAATAAAAGTGCCACGGTTCGTCTTCGCTGTGGCGATGTCGGACCTTGTCGATCGTTGACCAGTTCGGTTGCTGATCGATCTC
>CAZHET010000348.1:0-7085 GCA_964531585.1 uncultured Planctomycetaceae bacterium
TGCAGCACCTGGCCGGTCATATACGAAGAATCATCACACGCCAGAAACAAATAGCATGTGGCACATTCGTCTGGCTGTCCGGCGCGGCCCATCGGTGTGTCACTGCCAAAGCGGCTTACCTTTTCCTCATCAAAGGTTGCTGGAATCAGTGGAGTCCAGATTGGTCCCGGAGCGACCGCGTTCACTCTGATACCGTCTTCAACCAGATTTTGAGAAAGCGATCGAGTGAACGATACGATGGCCCCCTTGCTGGCGGAATAATCGAGCAGGCCGGGACTTCCTCGGTAGGCGGTTACCGAGGTCGTGTTAATGATTGCACTCCCGCGGTGCAGCCTGAGATGCGGCAGCGCAGCCTGAGTCAGAAAGAACATAGAGAACTCCAGTTTCGGTGGTGAACGTTTTTCGACCGGAGCGAACGACGGCACGCCTGCGCACTGCCGCGACAAAAAACACCGGCGGGTCAAATCAACGAGAGTCCGTCACCGCTTCCACGGACGTCAACGCTCAGGTGGCAACGCGCAACACGAAACGCGCCTCGTGCCGCCGAAGTCGCGTCAGTGGAGTGCGCTCACTACGCGGGCGAGTGCATCGCCTGTGCCATTGCGTTCGCCCAGCATCGTTTTACAGGCCCGGGAGGAATTTACAGGCCCGGGAGGAAATCCGGCGGGGAGAGTTCCTTTCCTGGCCGTCCAGCATTGGCACGCGGCGTGCATTCCATTCGGCGAATGTGCTTTACGCCCGTCTTGCCCCCAAGGTGCCGCGATGGCTGAAACGCCGACACTGAGTTCCACTGGAGAAGCTCGCAACGACACCCGAACTGCTTCCCTGGATTCCAAGCCGGGCATGGGAGCAATTCCTCACGTGGACGGTGTAGCATTTCGCGTGTGGGCACCGCACGCCGATTCCGTCAGCGTGATCGGAACGTTCAATGACTGGAAGGAAGACTCACACATTATGCGAGCCGAAGGGAACGGACAGTGGTATGTCGACGTTCCTACCGCGAACTTCGGTGACGAATACAGATTTCTCATCATCAACGGCGAACAGAAACTTCCAAGGAACGATCCGTACGCCCGCCAGGTTACGAACTCAGTCGGAAACTCGGTGATCGCCGACACAGAGTTTGACTGGACCAATGACACCTTCCGGATGGCCGACTGGAATCGTCTGGTGATCTATGAGATGCATGTCGGAACCTACAACCGTGAAGACGAAGCGCATGTTGGAACGTTCAATGGCGTGCGCAGGAAGCTGGACTATCTGCAATGGCTGGGAGTCAACGCAATCCAGATCATGCCGACGTCTGAGTTTGCCGGAGAGCTGTCGTGGGGCTACAACCCGGCTCATCTATTCGCGGTGGAAAGCGCATATGGAGGCCCGCAGGAACTCAAGAAACTGGTGAAGGACGCGCACGAGCGGGGCATCGCGGTGATTATGGACGTCGTCTACAACCACTTTGGTCCCAGCGACCTGGATTTGTGGCAGTTCGACGGTTGGAGCGAGAACGGCAAGGGAGGTGTCTACTTCTACAACGACTGGCGAAGCGAAACGCCATGGGGCGACACTCGGCCGGACTATGGCCGCGGCGAGGTGCGGCAGTTTATTTTTGACAATGCGATGATGTGGCTGCACGAATACCACATGGATGGCCTGAGATATGACATGACGCTGTATATTCGCTCCGTCGACGGCAGTGAAGACCGCACCATTCCCGATGGCTGGTCGCTGGCGCAGTGGATCAACCGCGAGGTCGCCAGCCGCTTTGCGAAGAAGATCACAATCGCCGAGGATCTGCGAACGAATTCTGCAATTACGGCTGACGGCGACCGCGGCGGAGCCAATTTCTCGTCACAGTGGGATGAAGCGTTCGTACATCCGATTCGAAACGCAGTGCAGGTGGCCGATGACAGGCACCGCGACATGCAGTCCGTCGCCAATGCGGTCAGCCACCGGTACAACATGGATTCGTTTGAACGAGTGATCTACAGCGAATCGCACGACGAAGTCGCGAACGGCAAGCAGCGCTTGCCGTCGGAAATCACCCCGGACGATCCGCAAAGCTGGTACGCTCGCCGCCGTTCAGCCCTCGCCGCAGTTCTGGTGTTTACCGCTCCCGGGATCCCGATGATCTTTCAGGGACAGGAGTTTCTGCGGGACAAGTGGTTCGATGATGCCCGACCCGTCGACTGGGACGTCGCCGGAACACAAAAGGACGTGATGAGTCTCTATCGCGATCTGATCCGATTGCGCCGCAGCCTGGACGGCGTCACCGAAGGTCTTACCGGCCAGCATGTCGACATTCGAGTCGTCGACAACGAAGAAAAGGTCCTGATGCTCCACCGCCGGAACGAAGGCGGAGCGACCGATGATGTGATTGTGATCGTCAACTTCGCTCAAACGGAACATGAACAGTACCGCATCGGAGTGCCCGCTAGCGGTCAGTGGAAGGTTCGCCTGGACAGTGCAGCCAGTGTTTACGGCGACGACTTCGATGGCTGCGGTATCTCCGAAGTGGAAGCCGAAAGTCAGGCTCAGGACGGCTTCGATCAGTCGATTCACGTGCCGCTGAAACCGTATTCCGCGCTGATACTCTCTCAGGACCAGTAGCCGATGCTCATCGATCTGACGGAAAAGGTTTGTGTGGTCACAGGAGGCAGTGAAGGGATTGGCGCGGCGATTGCGAAGTCGGCAGCCTGCTGCGGCGCGAAGGTTGCTGTCCTGAGCCGCGATGAGGATGAAATGCAGGAGGTTGTCAATGACATCAAATCAGACGGCGGCGATGCAATGTGGGTGACCTGTGATGTCACTTCCAGCACGGAAACTCAAGCGGCCCTTCAGCACGTCGTTGACAGATGGGGCGGTCTGGATCTGGTAGTCGCCAACGCCGGAACCAATGGGAAGTGGGCGCCGATCGAGGAGCTGACTCCGGACGACTGGAACAAAACAATCGGCGTGAACCTGACAGGAACATTCCTGACGATTCACCATGCCGTTCCGCACCTGAAGCATCGCGGACGCGGGAGCATTGTGATTCTGTCGTCGGTGAACGGGACGCGAGTCTTCAGCAACGAAGGAGCTTCCGCATACGCCGTCAGTAAAGCGGGCCAGTTTGCATTTGGTCAGATGCTGGCACTGGAACTCGCTCCGTTCAGCGTTCGCGTCAACGTGATTTGTCCTGGAGCAATCGACACCGGTATTCACGCAAAGACGACGCGAGAAGACCTTGACGAGATCGACATCCCCGTCGATTTTCCGGAAGGTCGCATTCCGCTGACCGACGGCCGGATGCCGGACCCGTCATCCGTTGCGAACCTGGCTGTCTTCCTGCTGAGCGACCTGGCCAGCCACATCACGGGGGCTCCGGTGTGGATTGACGGCGCAGAGTCACTGCTGCAGGGGTGAAGTCGTGACCAATCCATCTGAAGTGTCTTAAAGCGGAACCCCAGCACAGAAGGCTGTGGTTCACTGGTGGATTGGCCGTTTGTGGCGGCGGCTGAGTCGTTTGGAAATCACCGGAGCGCATTTCCATTGCGCAGACACCGGGATGATCCGGACGGAAACTTTTCGCGTCAGTCTCCGAATGGCGATGACGCAGCGGACGTTTTCTCGCCAAGCGATTCCCGCCATTTCGCAAGATCTTCCGACAGGCGTGGAGCAATACTGATGCCCACGTCGCGCTTGGTCAGGAACACAACGCCGTCGATCAGTGAAACCTGGCGCAACGTCCGCGGCAGATCGGCGCTCGGGAACTTTTCTGCGATGGCTTCCACGCTGACTTTTTCGGACTGCTTAAACAGCATCCGCAGAACCTTTGCACAGGCGTCAACATCCACCTGCTTCAGCTGGTCGATTCGGCCGAACATATACCATGCTGTCCAGAACAGCCGCGGCACCAGCATCAACATGCCAAAAATTCTTTCTGGCATTGATTGATCGGAATCGAGACTCCCCAGAGCGAACGTCCATCCGCTCGACATCGTCGGCGCAACCTGCACGGTGACGGGACCGTCCGACGTGGCGGCTTCGAATTCCGCATCTTTGAGTCTTCCGGGAGCCGTCAGGCAGGTGAATAACCCCATGCCGCCGAACACGGCAAGAATAACAAACACGCCGATTGCCCGGCCGTATCCATAGGATACCAACAGGTACAGCACCCCGCCCTGCACAATGAATGCCAGCAGTCCGAGCGCAGCCATTGCCGCACAGGCACCGATCGTCAGTGTCTGCTGAGTTTCGATCTTGCGGACCAGCCAGGTGCGAAATTCCTCTTTCGTCATCACTCATCCTCAATCAGGAAACGAACCGTGACGGTGGTTCCGTGGCCGAAGCGGCTCTCCAGCCTGAGTTCGGCACCCATCGTGCTGCACAGGTGTTTGACGATCGCCAGTCCCAGCCCAGTGCCGCCCCGTTCGCGATTGCGATCCCGCTCGACTCGATAGAACCGTTCAAAGACCCGGGCGCGGTGCTTCTCCGGAATTCCCATGCCGTTGTCCTTCACCCGGATGACATTGGAGTCTTCCTCGGCGGTCAGTTCCAGTTTGACCCAGCCGCCCTCCGGAGTGTACTTGATTCCATTGTCGACGAGATTGCTGATGACAGTGCGGAGAGCCTGGTAGTCGGCAAGCACGAACATCTCCTGTTCTCCGCACACGGAAAGCTGAATGTTGCGTCCGGCTGCAACCGGTTGCAGCGACTGCACAAGCTGTTCGGCGATCTCGTGGACTGCGATCGGCTCACGCTTAAAGGCCTGCTCACCCGATTCGACGCGAGCGAGCTGCAACATGCCCAGAATCAACTGCAGCAGGCGGCCGGCCTGTTCTTCGATCTGCTTCAAAAACCTGTGAGCCGCCTCTTTGTCGTCAAGGGCTCCGTCCAGCAGCGTTTCGGTACACGCCTGAATGACAGTGAGCGGTGTCTTGAGTTCATGGGAAACGCCACTGACGAAATCCCGCCGCATCGATTCCAGTCGGCGAATCTCCGACACGTCGTGCAGCACCAGGACGGCACCTGATGTGCCTTCACCACGGATCGGTGTTGCAACCATGGAAAGCACCAGGTCGCCTCGCGGCATTTTGAATTCCAGCGTCGCGGTTTCGTCTGCCAGCATTGCTTCCCGCACAGTCTCCTGAACATGCGGACTGCGAATGGCCTCGCAAATCAACCGGCCTTCGACATTGGAAGTGTCGAGCCCCATGATGCGCCGAGCGACATCATTCGCGAACAGAATCCGCTCGTTGGCGTCCACGGCCACGACACCTTCCTTCATCGACTGCAGCACAGTGGACAGCCGATTGGCGAGTGCGCGGATTCGAGCCTCAGACTTCTGCAGATCCCCCAGTTTGCTCAGCCGGTCGACGTCGACCGTCCGCAGCGACCGCGCGATCTGACCAAACTCATCCGGGCGATCGCTCAGCCGCAGCAGCAGGTCATTGCGTTCGACGGACGATTCCGAGGTCGTCATGGCCGTGACAAGTGTGCGAAGTGGCCCCACGAATGCGGAAGCCACAAACGCCAGACAAGCCGTTCCGCACAACCAGGCTACGATAGCGGCCCGGCGCGCTGAGTTTGCGACCGCCTCAGCGGCGGCCAGTCGCCCCGCCACGTCCGACTGCAGAACAAGGACCGGGGTGTCGTCGCTGCCGGGAATCATCGTCATGGCGCTGACCAGCGTTGTTGGACTTGTCGGCGGCCACATCATCGAGAACCCGTCAGCTCGCGCGCGGCGAGCAATTGACGTTTGCATCGCGGCACCACCTAACTGCTGCTCAAATGTTGAAGCGACAGACTGACCAGGCGCACTGACAATTGCAAGCAACTGTCCCCGGCGGCTGAGCAATGGCCCCCAGTCTTTCACAAGCGCTGTCGCCGGCAAATCGGATTCCTTCAGCATCTCATTTAGTGCCGTGAGCGTTTCGCGACTCTCCGCCTCAAGCGTGTTGCGCGAATTGGAGCGCAGCCGTTCGGTTAGTGTGATCAGGAGCCCGCCCAGCGCAAGAGTCGACAGCAGGACGTAGATCCCGATCATGCGCCAGAACAGTCGTGATTTCAGCCAGTTCAATGTTCAGTCTTCGTGCGCCCGAGGCGACTTCCTTGCGAGAAATGCGGTCCCATGCCGATTCAAGAATAACTTTGGTCACCCACTGTGAACATCGCATGAAGCCACGTCGCGTCGCTGAGATCCTTCAGGGCGCGAGACGCTGAATGGTCCACGAGTCGCCGTCGGCAGGCTCATACACAAACCGGTCATGCAGCCGGTGATCGCCCGCCTGCCAGAATTCAAACCGGTTCGGCACGACGCGAAACCCACCCCAGAACGAAGGCAGCGGAATCTCACCGTCCCGAAACTTCTGCTTCATCTCAGCCAGCTTGGCCTCCAGAAGTGATCGCGACGAAATGGCGGAACTCTGAGCTGAACACCACGCTCCAAGCTGACTTCCGCGCGGTCGCGATGCGAAGTATTTAAGCGATTCGGCTGTGGAAACGGTGCTGACAGTGCCTTCGATCCGAACCTGCCTCTCCAGTGTCTGCCAGTAAAACAAGAGCGCTGCGTGAGGATTCTCTGTCAGCTCTTTGGCCTTGCGGCTGCCGTAGTTTGTGAAAAAGACAAAACCGCCTTCGTCCCAGACCTTCAGCAGCACTGTTCGGACAGACGGCGTGCCAGTGGCTGAGGCCGTTGCCAGACTCATGGCGTTCGGCTCATGCAGACCCGCTTCCGTGGCGGTCTGAAACCAGTTTTCAAACTGACGAAACGGACTGGAGTGCAAATCCTGGCGATCGAGTTTCACGACATCGGCTCCGAATGAACTTGCGGCTGTGACTTTCCTCTTCCGAGTCTGACAGTGTGTACGAAACCCGGGACTCACACGCGAACACATCAGCGGCAGACAGCAAGCATTACATTCCGCCAATCGGCGATGTCGCGGTTCGGGCACATTGCAGACGCGAAAGTGAGTGCGCATGCAAAAAGCGGTGAGGGCTGCAAGTGCAGCGGTCACCGCTTTGTTAAGACTGACTGTGTGGAGTCAGGCAAGGTTGAGAATGCGTGTTTGTGAGTTCTGGCGGCAGGAACTGTGGTTTTTGGTGAT
>CAZHET010000349.1:0-7070 GCA_964531585.1 uncultured Planctomycetaceae bacterium
TTGCGGGCTTTGATCAGGAGCACCCGACAGTTTCGTCCGCACTGACTCGTGAAGACGGCAAATTTGAGATCTCCACTTACGAATCCGGAGACGGCGTGCCGCCCGGTGACTATGTGTTAACGTTCATGTGGGGCAAAATGAATCTGATCGCCGGAAGCTATGGTGGCCCCGATCAGTTGAAGGGCAAATACTCAGACCCCGAAACATCCCCGTTCAAAGTCACCGTCAAGTCGGGCGAACCCGCAGACCTTGGCAGGATTGAACTGGTCACGAAATAATCCGTCCTCATCCTGGACCGTCCCCGAATGGAGCACTCCATGAAATGTTGTTTTGCCGCCGCGTTTGCCGTGGCGTTCGTCGCCATCGTTCAGCCGTCAACTGCAGATAATCTCCGGACGGCTCCGGGCGACGGAATTCCCGATGCGATTTACAGGTATGTCGCGAAGGAAGAACCAAAGTACGAGTGGAAGCAGACGGCAAAAGTCGAACTGGAGGCCGGTACGGTCTGGCAGCTTTCGCTGACAAGTCAGGAATGGCAGGGCATCGTGTGGAAGCATGCCGTTGAGGTCTACGTCCCCAAACAGGTCGCTCACCCGCACCACGCGCTGCTGTTCGTGAACGGTGGCAGTGTGCCGAGTGCTCCGGATCAGGGAGACATCAAAACGGGTCTGCAACTGGCCACGATGTGTGCGGCACCGGTTGTCATGCTGCATCAGGTGCCCAACCAGCCGCTGTTTGGCGGACGCAAGGAAGACGACCTGATCACCGACACCTGGCTGAAGTATCTGGACTCCGGTGACGAAACCTGGCCGCTGTTGTTTCCGATGGTCAAGAGTGCCGTGAAGACAATGGACGCTGTCCAGGACCTTTCCAAAAGCGAATTTGGCGAACCCATCGAGCATTTCGTGATCACCGGTGGTTCCAAGCGCGGCTGGACAAGCTGGCTGACCCCCGTCGTCGACAGCCGCGTTGTCGCAACGGCACCGATTGTCATTGACGTGCTGAACTTCCGTGCTCAGATGAAACATCAGCTTGACACGTGGGGAGAATTCAGCGAGCAGATTATTGATTACAGCAGCAAAGGTCTGATCAGGAAGCCGGACGAGCAGGAAACCGACCGGGAAATCGCTCTGCGAACGATGATGGACCCGTACACGTACCGCAAACAATTAACGCTGCCCAAGCTGCTGATCGTTGGAACGAATGACCGCTATTGGGTGGTTGACTCAATGAACCTGTACTGGGATGACCTGTCCGGGAACAAATACATTCGCCAGGTTCCCAACGCTGGTCACGGGCTGGACGGCGGACGCGAAGGCGCACTGACAACACTGGCTGTATTCTTCCGTCACGTCGCTGCGGGCATCGAGCTGCCGAAAATCACCTGGGAATATGCCAATGGTGCGGACAAACTGACACTGACAATGGCCAGCGATGTGGCTCCGGCCAAAGTGCGATTGTGGACGGCTCATTCGACTGACCTGGATTTTCGTGACGATCGCTGGGAAGCCACAGAGGTCGACGTCAATGGTGGTCGTCCGGTTGGGTCCACGGACATCCCCGCATCCGGCCACGTCGCGATTTACGGCGAACTGGAATTCGACTTTCACGGTCAGCCGTGGTCGACAACTACGCTGGTGTACCGACGGTAGCGGTGCCCTATGAAACTTCGCAGGGCAGCGTCCGCTTTCGTCCCGTTCATTCTGGTGTGCAGCGTTACGGTCGTCGCGGAGGACCCGCGGGAACCGCCGCAGTATCGCGGGTTCGTCCCTGGACAGGCCACGTTTGACGACGTGCGTTCGAAGCTGGGTGAATCGCCGATCCGGACGCGTTCGCCGCAGGACTTGCGGTATCCCGTGAACGGAAAACCGTCGCTCAGTGATCGCCTTTTCTTTCGCAATTCGCGGCTGGAACTGGTGACCGCGGCGTCCACGGATGCGAAGTTTCCTGACCGCAGGGCGATCGAAAAACGGCTCGGCCCGCCGGAAGCCGAAGTGCTGTTTCAGACGCAGCAGTACCTGGACTACACCGAACACGGCCTGCGATTCATCTGCCGCGCGGACGGCACGACGACCGGGATGATCTGCTTCCGACCCCGGCGGCGGCGGATTCCCGAAGGCTACGCCAACGTTCGCATCGACCTGCGACGGCAGGTGCCGGAAGTCGCATCCGCAAAGCCGGCTGCGATCACCGGCCTGCGTGCCGGAGCCGCGGAAGAAAGCATTGCTCCGGCGGAATTCGACGATCTGCTTGCGGGCGGTGCCGGAGCGGCACTCACGCTGGCCGAAGATCTGCTCGCGCGAGTTGTCGTGTTTGACAACGGCGATCAGAGAATCGTCTTCGCCGGTTTGGACGTCTTCGGACTCGGACCGTGGGACATCCAAAAGCTGCGCGATTCCCTTGCGGAAAAAGGCTTCGCGAATGTCATCGTCGCGATGTCCCACACTCACGCAAACGTCGACACGATCGGCTTCTACGGCTACTACCCGGAGGACTACGCGGCATTGATTCTGCGGCGCACCGAAGCTGCCGTTCTGCGAGCTGCGGCGTCCATGCAGCCGGTCAGGGAACTCAGAAGCGGGTCCGTGGAAATGCCGCTGGACGGCGGGCGAGTCATCGATCTGGTGCGCAACGGCCGCGATCCGGGAGTCATGGATCCCACGGTATCGGTCCTGCAGGCGATCGGTGAGAACGGCAGGCCGATCGCAAACATCGTTCATCTGGCCTGCCATCCGGAAGTCATCGACCTGGAAGAAACGCGCGGCCTGTCGCCCGATTTTGTTGGCACGTTATGTCGTGACGTTTCTGCGCGGCTTGGCGGGCAGACGGTGTTTCTGAACGGAGCCCTCGGCGGAATGTTGACTCCGGACGCTCGCTTCAGGACACAGGCAGCCGCGGAAGAAACCGGACATCGGCTGGCTGAGTATGCGATTGCGGCTGCGAAATCCGGTTCGGCCAGTGACTCCGCCGCCGTGTTCATCGAAACACGAACCGTCGAGTATCCCGTGACTGGCGGGGCTGTCAAAACGTTTCTGGAGAACGCTCCAGGCCCCGTCGAAATGCACGAAGGTCGAGTCCGCGCGGAAATGAGCGTCGTGTGGATCGGTGATGCTCAGTTCATCACCGTGCCTGGTGAGCTGCTGCCGGACATCGGTTTCGAAATCACTCAGCGAATGAGCGGCCGGATGCGGGTGATCGTCGGTCTGGCCAACGGCGAACTGGGCTACCTGATCCCCGGCTTTGACTTTCGCGACGGTGGATACGAAGAAGCGACCGGCCCCGGTGCGGCCGGCGGTGAAATTACGCGGGCTGTGGGACTTGACCTTGCCGCCAGGCGACCTGAAATCAACTCTGCGGAGAACAACCAATGACCAGTCTGGTTCGCAACGCCGTCAACGGCCGCGTCGGCGTGATGCTGAGCACCATCGGGGCGGCGATCATCATTCTGCATCCGGTGCATACATTCGCCGAAGAACCGCCGGAAGGATATTCGTCAACGACGCTGATTCAACTGGCGATCGCCAGCGGCCAGCTGAAGCTTGTTGATCGCGACCTGCCTGTGCCGGATTCCGTCGAAGTCATTCGCGGGGTCGAATACAAACGGGCTGGCGATGTCGCTTTGCAGTTGGACCTGTACCGCCCAAAGAATTTGAAGGAAGCCGTTCCGGGCCTGGTTCTCATTCATGGCGGCGGCTGGCGCGGCGGCAGGCGATCGGACTATCACTATTACGGCATTCGTTTCGCCGAACAGGGTTATGTTGTCGCCACGATCAGCTATCGGCTGAGCGGTGTGGCCCCGTATCCGGCAGCAATCGAAGACGCAAAGTGTGCCGTTCGCTGGCTGCGAAATCACGCAGAGGAATACCACGTCGACCCGGCTCGCATCGGCGTGGCGGGAGGTTCTGCCGGAGGCCATTTGTCGATGATGATCGGCTATTCGTCGGACGTTGCGGCGTTTGATGTCGGTTGCGGCAACAATGCCGGCAGCAAGGTTCAGGCAGTTGTCAATCTGTACGGTCCGGTCGATCTGACGACGGAGTACGCTCGCACGCACGGCCTTGTCACCAGCTTCATCGGCCGGTCCTTTGAAGACGATCAGGACGCGTACCGGGCCGCCTCGCCGCTGACGCATGTCACCGCCGACGATCCGCCGACGCTGACGTTTCATGGAACGCTGGACGAACTGGTTCCCGTGGAACAGGCCGACACGCTGCATGAGTCGCTGAAGAAAGCCGGAGTCACGTCGCAGTACGAACGGCTGGAGGGCTGGCCTCACGCGATGGACGCGGCTCAGGTCGTCAACGATTACTGTTTTCACCGCATGCTGAAATTCTTCGACGAGACTCTCGCATTCGAACGACGCCAGCAGCCGGCCGCGGCAAAATGACGAAGGTTCTGAACCCGTCGCCACGCGTCTTTCACCCGGTTGTGACTGTTGCACTTGGAGCAATGGCTGGCGGCATGGGCTGGGGAATTCGCGGTCAGTACGGCCACGAAACCGGTGCGATGATCGCCGGAATCCGCCTGCTGAACAGCCCGTTTGATCCTTCGCACCGGCTGCTGCCTTCCATCTACTTTTCGGACGACTGGCGGTGGGAACCTGATGCCGACCTGAAGCCTCGCCCGGAAGTCTGGGGCGGCCTGCTGGTCGCTCTGGCGGCGCTGACGGCGTATGTGTCACTTGTCCGACGTGATCCGCTGGTCCGCAATCTGACACTGACAGCCTTCGTCGCGGGCGCCATTGGATTTCCCGCGGGTCAGTGCCTGCAGGCGTTTCATGCATGGAACCCGGAGTGGTTTGCCGACGACCGGATCGCGCAGCTTGATCGTCACATCAACTGGTGGAACATGATGGAGATCACGTTCGGCACGATCGCCGGCGGTGGACTCGCGTTCGGAACCTGGTGGAATCGCCGTCTGATCGTCGACGACGCGGCGACGCAGCGAGCGTTCATGAAGGCCGCGTGGGAACTCCTGCTCGTCGTGCCCCACGTCACCCTGCTGGTCGCGGCGGGCTTCGCGGACGTTCCGGCGCTGGAATTCTACCTGCAGTTCGGCTTCGTCATGTCCCTGCTGCCGGTCATCGGAATCACGGGCGGTCGCTGGTGGCCGTGGCTGTTCGCGCTGCCAATCGTGGCCGTGCCGATCGCCGCAAAGACGCTGAATGAACTGGCGTACAAGACGGAGGACGTGTCTCGCCCCGTCGGCTGGATCATGTTTGTCCTGATCCCAATCGGCGTTGCGCTGTTTACTGCGGTCTGGCTGACTCGAATCGGCGCTGACAATCGGAAACCGATTCCATTTGCGGCGACGGCGCTGCTGATCAGTTCGTGGCTGTACTTCTGGCTGAACTTCGCGTTCTTCCGACATCCGTGGCCGTGGAACACCTGGACCAGCCGCACGCCGTCGGCTCTGATCGTCACCGTCTGCATCGCGTCGCTGACTGCCGCGGCGCTTTACGGCTGGAGGACCGCCGCTTCTCCGCGCGTGGAATCCCGCATGGTCGCTTGATTGACGCCGCGCGCCGGTTAAGCTCACATTTCGTGCACGAAAGACCGCCTGTCGCTGTTGTCATCCGCTGTGTGCAAAACGGCCTGTGCGCACAACCTGCCCTGTTTCTTTTCGGCCCGCCGACCTCTGCCGGCGGGCTGTTTTCTTTTCCCGCTGATCCGGAAACCCAAGGAGCCACCTGCCATGAAAGCTGCCGTCTGGGTCATGGTCGTCCTGCTTATCATTCTTCACCAGGATTTCTGGTACTGGGACGACGCCACACTGGTGGGCGGCATCGTGCCGATCGGACTGGCCTGGCACGCCGGCATTTCGATGGCTGCTGCATTCACGTGGTTTCTGGCGACAAAGTTCGCCTGGCCGCTAGACGACGCGAACGACACTGCGGAAGGAGGTCAGGCATGAACCTGCTTCTTGCACAGGCACCGGCGGCAACGGCTGCGGAAGGGCTGAATTCGGGCCAGGCCAGCATCATTGTGATCGTGTTCTATCTCGGACTTCTGCTGACTCTCGGGCTGTTTTCGTCCCGCCTGTTTGCCGGGACCGGAAAGGACTTTCAGGTCGCCAGTCATTCGATCGGCCCGTTCATGCTGCTGATGTCGCTGTTCGGCACGACGATGACCGCGTTCGCGCTGATCGGCTCCACCGGCGAATCATGGAGCGACGGTATTGGTGTTTATGGCCTGATGGCGTCCTCCAGCGGCATTATCCATTCGCTGTGCTTCTTCCTGCTGGGTGTCAAGGTCTGGAAGTTCGGCAAGAAGTATGGGTACTCCACCCAGCTTGAATTCTTCAGCGATCGACTGAACAGCCGAAACATCTCCGTTGTGCTGTTTCCGATTCTGGTGGCGATGGTGATCGTCTACATCCTGACGGGAATCATCGGTGCCGGAACTGTGGTCAGCGTCTTTACCAAGGGAGCGTTTCCGGAACTCTTTCCCGGCCGCCTGATCGACGTGGCTGATCCGAGCAAGGGCATGGTACCGCCGACGATCGGAGCGGTTCCGCCGTGGCTGGGTGCGGCGATCATCTGTGTCGTGGTCCTTGTCTATGTCTTCTTTGGCGGTATGAGAGGCACGGCCTGGGCCAATACGTTTCAGACACTTGTGTTCATGATCCTGGGAATCGTGACGTTCTTTGTCATCGCAGAAGCACTGGGAACCGGTGACAGTATGATCGCAAAGATGCAGTCGATTTCCGCAAGAGTGGACGTATCCAAATCGACTCGCATGGACATGTCGAAGTCCGGGTTCGTGTCGTATTTGTTCATTCCGCTGTCAGTGGGAATGTTTCCGCATCTGTTTCAGCACTGGCTGACGGCAAAAAATGCCAACGCGTTCAAGCTGTCCGTGGTGGCTCATCCGCTGTGCATCATGCTGGTGTGGGTTCCATGCGTGTTGCTCGGCATCTGGGCGACCACCGATGTGGCAGAACAGGCCATCCCGGCCCTGGCGAAGTTCACGGTTGCGGATCAGAATAAAGTGCTTCCGTTTCTGGCGGATCGATTGTCCGGAAAATGGCTGGGAGCGTTTCTGTCGGCAGGTGTCCTGGCAGCCATCATG
>CAZHET010000350.1:0-7063 GCA_964531585.1 uncultured Planctomycetaceae bacterium
CCCGCGTCAATCGAATCCTACGCTTTACCGGAATCACTTCCAGGCAGATTGAACAGCCAGGTTCGAACGTGCTCCGCGACCGCGATCAGACGATCGTCGTCGATGCCCTGGCGGTATACGGCAGCCATGCTGGGATCGTCGTGTCCCATGACCAGGTCGACCGCTGGCTGATCTTTCGAGGCACCGGCGACGGTTTCGAATGTGCGACGCAGTGAGTAGAAGTTGCGGCCAGGGCGGTACAGGTCGCACTCGCGCAGCACGCGCCCGAATGCGTAGGTCAGTTTACGTGATACGGTCACGGTTCCATCGTCTGCCCGCTGCTCTGTTTGCAACGGCCAGCCACGTTCGGTCAGGAAGCACAGATCACGGTCGCGATCGTCTTTCGGTGCCGGTCGTTCATTCATCGCCTGACGAATTGCCTGGCGTGTCTCCGGCCACAGCATGGCTCGCCGTTCGATTCCCGTCTTGTGGCGTGGCAAGTCATACCAGCCCGAGTCGAAGTCGATGTGGTTGCTTCGCAGCTTTGAACAGTCTTCGTTCCCGAAGCCCATGTTCACGCCCAACAGGATGCAGGCTTTGAGCCACCCATTCGCGACAGCGAGCAATCGTCGGATTTCATCGGCTTGGTAGTCCAGCTTGCCATGCTGTGACTCACGATTCGCCTTCGCCATCCGCTTCACTCGCTTCGGCGGTTTCTTAAACTCCGGCCCGAAGTTCGGAACAGCCGGAATGACTTCCGACTCAGCCGCCCAATGGAACGCACAGCGGACGCGCTGGGTTTCCGTGCCAATTCTTGTCGGCCCCCAGGTTTTCGGGAACGACTTTCGTAGCGCCGCGAAGTCGGCGGCTCTGAGACTGGCAGCAGCCACGTTCCGGCCAAAGTGGCCAACGATTCGCCGACAGGTTTGCAAGCAGTCTGAGAAGTGTCGGTCCCCGACTTCCCGTCGCTTGCGGCGGGTGTCGAGCGACTCCAGATACAGGTTCACGACTTCGGCAACGGTGATCGTTTCGGCCGTGATGATCGAGCGTTGACGCTTTGGATCGCGTCCCGCCTGGATGTCGTCGCGCTGGTCAAGGTAGGTCTGCAGCGCCGCGTCCGGGTCGTCCCACGTCCCAAAGTACCACAGCTTCCCGCGGATTTTCTTGCACCACTGCTTGTTCGCATGGGGAAACAGCGGGAACCCGTCGTATGGTTTATTCGGCTTCTTGGATTCACTACGATTCGTGGCGGTTGACTTCGGCATGACATTTCTCCCGGCATCAGGACAGTGAATAGTCACGAAAAAAGCGGACGGTGTCGTAACGGGTGTCGTCTGGCAAATCTCGCTGGTGTCGGGAGTATGCTATCGCCTTGATTTTTACAGTCAACGGAGGGGTGGCAGAGTGGCCGATTGTGCCGGTCTCGAAAACCGGTGTACCCGCAAGGGTACCGAGGGTTCGAATCCCTCCCCCTCCGCTTTCTGATCGCGACAGGTGACCCGGGGTACTGCTTTCCACGTGAATCTGCTTCGGAAACGTCCTACTTTGGCACGACCTTCATGGAGTAGTGGGCTTCCGAAGGAAACATCTCTGCCCCTTCTGGCAGCCCGCCGATTACGGTGATGTCGTACATGTGGGCGGGCCGGAGTTCCTGTACGTCGAAGCGAACTCGCGTGCCGGCCTTGCTGAGTTGGATGTTGGACGCGGTGAGCGTGTGGCGGCCGGAATCGGGAGTTGCGTAGTTGCCGCCCCAGACTCGTGTGTAGCCCTGGATCGACCAGCTTTCGGGATTCGCTGCGAATGCCCTGTCGACGGGCTGGAAGAAGTCGACTTCAAAGCCGGTCGGGGTGGCTTGCACTTCTCGGATGCCGTTTGGCATGCCATCGGCGGACGGAATCAGGCGAGTGATTCCACCGTTGTTCTGCCCGCCCTGCCAGCCGCTGTCCCAGATGCTGCCGATGTAGATTGCTCCATCGGGACTGAGAGTCGAGCAGATCGGGCCAATGAAATTACTGCCCCCGCCACCGGAATCCGGTCGGCTGAAGTTATAGCTGGCTCCCTGCAGCACTCCGGCGACATTCTGGACAGTGAAACGAATCAGCATGCGGTTGTCGTACTCACAGCCGATACCGTGGCCTCGCAGACTTTCGACTGCGTAGTGATCCGGCAGAAACAGAATGCTGTTCATGCTGCGAACCCACGGATGAGGAATCATCAGACCAGGTTCTTCATGCTGCAGTTGCTCTGTCGGCTGATGACTGGACGGAACGCCGTAGTGCTTGCCCGGCAGGATGTGGTTGATTTCGTTGAAGGTGTTCTGGACTCCCTGGTTGTCGGTGGCCCACAGATTGCCGTGAGCATCAAAGGCCAGTCCCATCGGATAGCGAAACGACATAGCGACGGGAGTGACATTGCCGGACGGGTCGATTTTGATCACTCCGCCTCGCCAGCGGTCCTGATTCTTTGGGCGTCCGTTCTGCGAATAGTCACTGCCGAGCCCGGCGAAGAAGTTCCCTTCGTCGTCGCGAATCAGTCCGGTGGTCCAGTCGTGATAGTTGTCGTTGTAACCCCAGCCGGCGGCGAAGACTTCCCTTAGGTCGGCTCGCCCGTCGCCATTCGTGTCGGTCAGTCTCAGGATTTCGGGCTTGTGAGCAACAATGATGGAATCGCCGTCGGGCACGATTCCGAACGGAGCGGCCAGCCCTTCTTCGAACAGTGTCAGTGAATCGTGCAGGCCATCGCCATCCGTGTCTGCGGCGATCCAGACGTGACCTTTCAGTGACGTGAAGACCATGCGATTGTCCGGCAGCCATGCAATTGAAGTCGGCATGATGCTGGCGGGCAGAGGCAGTCGCTGTCCGTCGAAGCCGGGCGTTGTGGTGATCGCTTCGATCATGGTGGAAATTTCCGGCGGCATCGTGAACGAACCGGTTGGCGGCAGGATGGCAGGCGTGAGATTTTCAAACGTTTGCCGCTGCCCGCGGTTCAGTGCGATGGTATCCGTGTCCGGTGTTTGAACGATGCTGCCTGTCCACACGGCGTTTGTGCTGTCCGATGTGCGAGCGGGTCGGAATCGCGCAGCAACAGGTTGCCAGCCAGGCGGGCCGTCGATCAATTCCACGGTGTGCGTCCAGCCTGATTCGCCAGCCTGCTGCCCTGTTGGTTCGAACCGGTGCCGCACGGTGACGGCTTCCAGCGGGCGATCAGGGTCACGCCAGCGAGGTGTTGTGAAGTGCGGTTCATCCGACAGGCTGTGGGGATTAGTCGATTCCGATGGATCGAACCGAAACCGTGTGATCAGTTCCACGGCGTTTGGCAGTGTCCGGTACTCGACGAGTTCGGCCGTCTGAGATTCGTCCGGGACTGGCAGCAGTGTTCGCGATGCGTCGGCAGCAATGAGCTGCCAGGGCACGCGCAGGTCTTCGGGCGTGGCAACGGTGATGCCGGCCATATCCCAGTACCAGCTCTTACCTTCGGTGCGCTGACGAGCGAACTCGCCAATCGTCCACTGCCGAATCTGCATGGTGTCCAGGTCGATCAGAATGTTGTGGCCGTTGCTGAACCCGATCGCCATGGCCCGCGCAACGGCCTGCCGATCACGGCCTTCGCCGATCGTGAAGACATCACGGATGACTCGTGGCGCGCCACCCGATTCCACATTGACGACCTGTTCAAAGCGGCTGGTGACGGTGGGTGGCGTGAATCGTGCGTCGGCCAGCGCCTGCCAGACTGTCGCGAGTTGTCTTGGCAGCGAATCGTTGTCGAGACCAGGCACCGCCTTTTGAATGGCCGGCATTTCGATCCCCGCGACGACGCGGAGCGGGTTCTTCATCCACCGCTGAAAGAAACGTGGCCGAATGCGCTGACCCATCGTCATCAGGTCGCTGCCGCGGGTTCCCGGTGCGACGTTGCGAGGTTCGAAGGCTCCGGCTTTGTGGCACGCGACGCAGTTGAACCCGGCGGCTCCGGTGAGCTGATTTCCGACGAGCAGGTGTTGCGTGTCAGCGTTTGCGGCCGGCGAATTCACGTGAGCCAGCACGTCCTGCCGGGCAGGGTCGGCCGCGTCGGGGATTCGGTCGGCGGCCACCAGATGATGAACCAGGTCAGTTCGTTCGAGGTCGGTGTGTTTGAACTTTGGCATCTGCACGAGCAGCCACGGGAGCCGGCGTTCGGACTGTTCGCCAGCGACGGCCTTGTTCAGAAACTCGTTCGTCAACTTGTCACCGATGGCCGTCAGCGGCGGCGGAATCAGTGCCTGACTTTGTCCGTTGAGTTCCGGGTGCGTGTTCTGCAGTTGTGCGGCAACTGTGGAAACTCCGCGCGATGCATTGCGGTCGTGGCACGCCAGACACGCATTGCGGAGCAGCAGAAGCTCGCCTCGTTCGAAGCTGCCCGCCGGTTGCAGCGGCCGGTCAACCGACTTCAGCCATGCTGTGATGCTTTCCCGGTGCGAGTCGGAAAATGCGAATTGCGGAAGGTGTGAGTTCGCCTGCGGCTCTGTCGGTTGAGCGTGCAGACAGCGGTGTCCGTCCGCGGACAGGCTGGCTTTGGTCAGCGGTTCAGCGATTTCGCGACGTGGCTCAATCCTGGGGATGTGGTGACATGCCGCACAGTTTGCTTGTTCGACGATTCGTTTGCCCAGAGCGATCTGGCCGTCGGCGTCCGCCACGTGGCCGATGCTGCCAGCGTCGGCGGGGATGTCATCTTCGGCCGGCCGCGTAAGGGCATGAACTCCACGGGATGAACGCGGTGTGGTTACGGCAGAGGATACGACCGGCTCGTTGCTCGCCAGCAGTGCCGCGACAAGCTGCCGTCGTTGCCTGTTGTCCAGATCGAACACCGGCATGCGGTGATTTGAATTCAATGAGGCCGGTTCACGCAGCCATCGTTCGAGCCATGGCGCGGACCGCCGCTCGCCGACGCGTGTCAGGTCTGGTCCATCGTACGGTTCGGCCAGCGGCGTGTTGTCGATGTCGACTCCCGGAAGCTTGTGACATGCCACGCACCCAAGCGAATTCAGCAGCTTCCGGCCGGCGTCGCGGTCACCGTCTTCGAGCGGAACCTGCTCTTCAGGATGAGCGTCCTTCGAAACACTCAGCAGAAATGCCGCAACGGCTGCTGCTTGATCTCGCGACAAGCCGAAGTCCGGCATGTGGCTGTTGGCAACCACATCGCCGGGCTTCATCAGCCGCTTCACCAGGGAATCATCCACGTGGCTGCCGGCGATTCGTTCCAGCGATGGAGCAGCCGGCGCGGGCATTGCTGCTGAATTCCGGTGGCAGGCAGCACACCGAAACGCATCCGTCAGCAGGCGTCCGCGGTCCTGTTGCCGCAACGACGCATCCGGTTCTTCATGAAACAGAAGTTCCGCGGGCAGCGGTTCGAGTGTGAAGTTCTCGGACGACCAGAAAACGTGCAGCCGTGGATGACCACTCGCGGAATCACTTCGATCGGGTGCTTGAAACGTCACGACGACGGAATGGTCCCCCGCAGAAAGTGGTACCGCCATTCCGGAAACGAAATTACTCGAACCGTTGGCCTCCAGCGCCGTGTCGCCGTCGATCTCAATTGCGACCTGACCGGTCAGGTGAGCATAAAACGTGTGCTGCCCCGGCTGCCTGACCAGCAGCTTCCCCTTCCATTCGACGGAGAAGCCATCGTCGCCGACTCGACCATCGGGAACACCGTTGTCCCAGTCGAAACTCAGCGTCGTGTCGATCCGCTGGAAAGTCCGATCGCCGACGTGAAACGTTGCCTGCAGCCCCCCGGCAAAGTCGTCGCCGTCGTCCTGAGCAGCGGCGGATGGTGAAAGGATCAATGCAATGGCCAGTAGCCTTCCGACCGTCCTGGTGATGCCGTTGCGGACGACACCATTGAGAACTCGCAACATATGAAGCCGCCTTACGCGAAGATGGAATCAATGACGTGAGCTTTCTCCACGCCGGTCAGCCGCATGTCCAGTCCCTGGTACTTCACAGAGAACGCATCGTGTTCGATGCCAAGCATGTGCAGCATCGTGGCGTGCAGATCACGGACGTGGACGACATTGTCAACGGCGTTATATCCGAGTTCGTCGGTTTCCCCATAGGTTGTTCCGCCTGTGATGCCACCGCCTGCCATCCACATCGAGAACCCTTTGATGTGGTGGTCTCGTCCCGCTCCGCCCTTGCCCTGAAACATGGGAGTGCGTCCGAATTCGCCGCCCCAGATAATCAGCGTGTCGTCCAGCATTCCTCGCTGTTTCAGATCCTGAATCAGGGCATAGGTCGGTTTGTCGGTCAGTCCGCAGCAGGTGTTCATATATTGGACCAGTCCACCGTGATGGTCCCAGCCACGATGATACAGGTGAATGAAGCGCACTCCGCGTTCGGCCAGTCGTCGTGCGAGGAGGCAATTGGACGCATAGGAACCGTCGCCGGGCGTCGCGCCATAGGCTTCCAGAATGTGTTGCGGCTCGTCACTCATGTCCACGAGTTCGGGAACGGACATCTGCATTCGGAACGCCATTTCGTAGGCCGCAATGCGCGTGTCCACTTTGGCGTTCTGCAGTGTCGCATTGCGGTGCTGATTGAGCTGCCGGACCGAGTCAATCAGCCGGCGCTGACGTGCCGTTGAGACTCCCGGCGGATTGTCGAGATAATGTACGGGGGTGCCTGTGGAATGGAATTCGACTCCCTGATATCGGCCGGGCAGAAATCCGGCAGCCCATTGGCGCGAGGCGATTGGCTGAGGATTTCGGCCACCGACGCTGGTCATGACAATAAAGCCAGGCAGATCATGACATTCACTGCCAAGGCCATATGTGATCCAGGAACCCATCGACGGGCGGCCGCTGATGGCAGTGCCGGTGTTCATGAACGTATGAGCCGGATCGTGATTGATCTGTTCAGTGACCATTGACTTGATCACGCAAATGTCGTCGGCCATTTTCTGATGCCACGGCAGGAAGTCGGCGATCATCGTGCCGCTATCGCCGCAGCGCTGAAACTTCGTCAGCGGCCCGAGGCACTTCAGCTCTGCTCCCTGCAGCTGAGCAATCGGCTGACCTGCGGTGAAGGACTCGGGCATCGGCTGCCCATCCATT
>CAZHET010000351.1:0-7049 GCA_964531585.1 uncultured Planctomycetaceae bacterium
ATGTATCTGGCCAGCGGAACTGACGAACAATATGTCCGCGAAGAAGTCACTTTGCTGCAACTCGACTCATTCTTCGGCCAGCACATCTATGGCGCGCGGGATGACTACAAGGCCTTCTCAAAGGCCCAGGTGATCGACAGAATTCTCAGCGACAACAGTCTTGATGGCCACGCTCTGCTGGGATTCGGTGACGGCTTTGTGGAAATCCAGAACCTGCGCGACGCCGGTGGCACCGCCGTGGCCGTTGCCAGTGATGAGTCCGGACGCAGCGGTCAGCCGGATGCGTGGAAGAGGCAGCGCCTGATTGCGGCGGGAGCTCATGTTGTTGTGCCGGACTACGCGGAGGCCACGCGGTTAATTGACTGGTTGTGGACAGGTCAGGAATAACCAATGCCCTATCCTCAGTTGGACCGGTTTGCCGTGCAGATGCAGCCGCTACGGTCGCGGCAGAACAAGAAGACAATCGACGCCGATCATGTGTCTGCCAATGCAGTTCCCCCACCTCTGCAGGAACACGGACAGCACATCATCGCCGAGGCCGTCACCCACATTCGCCGCGCACGATCCGCTTCCCGGCCGGTCGTCGCAGCGTTTGGAGCGCATGCCATCAAAAACGGCCTCGCCCCCGTGTTTCTGAAGCTCATCGAAGACGGCTGGATCACACATCTGGCGACAAACGGTGCCGGCGTCATCCACGACTGGGAATTCGCCTGGCAGGGCCAAAGCTGCGAACACGTCGGTCCGATGGTCGCTGAGGGACGCTTCGGCAACTGGCAGGAAACCGGCTTCTACATCAATCTGGCGATCAATGTGGGAGCCTTCGAAGGAAAGGGCTATGGCGAATCGGTCGGCGCAATGATCGAAACGGAAGGTCTGGACATTCCTGCCGCCGGGGAACTTGCAGCGCTGGTCGCTCAACATGCGGAAGGCGATCCGCTAAAGGCTGCCGCGGCCGCGGATCTGCTGTATATCGTCCGCGCTTTTGACCTGGCCCCGGGGCGTCTGCAGGTTCCACATCCGTGGAAACAATTCAGCATCCAGGCCGGAGCCTTTCGTCTGGGAATACCGTTTACGAGTCATCCCATGTTTGGTCACGACATTATCTACAATCACCCGATGAATCACGGCGCGGCACTTGGTCGAGCGGCGCAGCGTGACTTTCTGACATTCGCCGATTCCATCAGCCGAATCGACGGCGGCGTGTACCTGTCGATTGGATCAGCGGTCATGAGTCCCATGGTGTTCGAGAAATCCCTGTCGCTGGCTCAAAACCTGGCAATTCAACGCGGTGAGCACATTGACGATCACTACATTCTCGTGGCCGACCTGGCCGAATCCACGTGGGACTGGAGTCATGGGGAACCTCCGGAAGACAATCCGGCGTATTATCTCCGATACAACAAGACCTTCAGTCGGATGGGGGGAACGATGAAGTATCTGCAGTGCGAAAATCGGTCTTTGTTGCTGCATCTGGCTCATTCGCTGGGAGAACCGGACGCGTGAATTCTGGTCTGCTGACAACCGAACGGCTGCAGGAACTCATCGGCCGGTTTGCATCGTGTCGAGTGGCCGTTGCAGGTGACTTCTTTCTCGACAAGTACCTTGACGTCGATCCGGCGCTGGAAGAACCCAGCGTCGAAACTGGCAAGCCGGCTCACCAGGTGGCGTCCGTTCGCTGCTATCCAGGAGCCGCCGGGACCGTCGTTTCGAATCTTGCGGCTCTGGAAACCGGCGAACTGCACGCCATCGGTTTCACTGGTGATGACGGTGAGGCCTTTGAGCTGCGTCGTGGTCTGGCAGTTCTGCGATGTGCCACCCAGCACCTGCATGCGACGCCTGAGCGATTTACTCCGACGTATCTGAAGCCGCGAAACATGACGATCCCCGGCCTTGCCGGCGAACATTCGCGATACGACACGAAGAACCGACTGGCCACGCCGCCTGCGATGGAACGCGCCGTGATTGAGTCGCTTTCCGCAATCGTTGCCGATGTGGACGCCGTGATCATTCTGGACCAGGTCGAAGCTCGTGACTGCGGTGCCATCACGGGCGCAGTTCGCCACCATCTGGCGGACCTGGCACTTCGCCATCCGCATGTCTTCTTCTGGGCTGACAGCCGGCGACGGATTCATGAGTTCCGGAATGTGATCATCAAACCGAACGAGTTCGAGGCGGTAGGGAATACAGATCCCAGACCCGGCGAATGTGTCGATGTGGACGAGCTGCGTGCGGCCGTTTCCGTGCTTCGCCAGAAAACCGGTGCGCCACTGTTCATCACCCGGGGTGCGAACGGAATGTTCGTCAGCGATCCGGAATGGACAGCCGTTCCCGGAGTCCGTGCGTCCGGCGAAACAGACACCACCGGTGCCGGCGACAGCGCCACAGCCGGCTGCGTGCTCGCGCTTTGCGCCGGCGCATCATTCGTGGAAGCCGCCGTGGTCGGCAATCTGGTGGCATCGATCACAGTTCAGCAACTGGCCACAACCGGCACTGCCCGACCCGACGAACTGGTGCCCCGACTAAAGCTGTGGCACGCGCAACAAGAGACTGGGACCAGCGGGTAGTGCCTTGTCAACTCCTGGTTTTCGGGTTCGTCATTCCCGCGCAGAGTCCTGCCCTCGCGAAAGGCGAGGGCGAGGGCGGGCGCGGGATGCCATTGCTGCTAACACTGGATTCCCGCCTGCGCGGGAATGACGGTCAACTCCAAGTCTAAGGGCTGACAAGGCACTGCGCCGAGGCACGCTCCGCCTCCGCAAACAAATGCGATGCTCGACAAGGTCGCGAAGACGCAACACGCGCCGCTGCTTCAGCACCTCGCGATTCAACGCAACAGCTGGAGGCTCGCCAGCACGTAAAGACGACGCGGAGCACCTGCGAAGGCTCAACGGCATTCGTTTCCGCTATCCGGGAGTCATTGCCTCGCGGCACGTGGCGGAGGCTGTTCGCCTGCGGCGCATCAGCCCGAGAACAGTCAGACTTGTCAGCAGCAACACTGAACCTGGCTCCGGTACGGCCGTGAGTTGCGGATACAGAAACTGTCGCGTGCCATAGTCGTCGTTCGTGAGCGGTACCAGGTTTGACAGCGGATTCGAAGGTCCAATCCCCAGTCCGTTCGACTCCATCAGAATGTCAACCCCTGGCAGAGCGAACTGCGATGCCGGGATGCTGAATGTACTGAGGCCGATCGAATTCGCAGGGTCCAGCGGATTCACCAGATCGGCCCATGAATTCGTCAGAGTCCCCACCGGGTCGGCGGGGTTATAGTTGTCGTCGATGAACGTCCCGCCGAGATCGACATCACCCAGCCCCAGGGCATGGCCGAGTTCATGCGTCAACAGCCGTCGGAACTGGTCGAGCGAGTACACGGCCCCGGCATTGCTGTTCAGGTGCAGGTCAACTCCCTGGATGGTGGCTGAAGACGCGTAGTTCGCAACGCCCGAAGTCAGCGTCACGGGCGTCCCAAACGGCTGAAATACCGTCAGACCGCCGAGTACTCCGACACCGGCGTCAGACGCCAGCAGATCAATCTCAGCACCGCCATTGTTCAGTGTTCCGAAGCCCGAACCGGTTACGACCGGCGTCGAAAAGTCGGAGACAAAGCGAATTGATGTCCCGAATCCTGAGACCGGATCAACTGATGTCCACGCTGCGAAAGCCTGATCCATCGCCTGCCTAAACGCTGACACGGTGGGTACTGTGTTCCACGAGAACTGGTCGCGGAACGCCTGGTAGGAGCCTCCGCTGACACTGTATCGCAATCCACCTGCCAGTGATCGCTCATTCCCGCCAAGAATACGCGGTGCCGCATCCCAGCGAGCCCCGAATGGTGCAATGACACCCGCCGTGCAGCGAGTCGAACAGAGCAGAAAGACGAAAGTGAACAACCAGCGCATGTGCGAGCCCTTCACGAAAAAAAGCAGAGACCGTTTCCGGTCTCTGCTTGAGTCAGAAGTTCACTTCGATCAGACAGTTTCGGCCTGTTTGCGACGCCGACAGCGAGCTACGCACAGCCCGACACCAACCATTCCCAGCAACGCAAAGGTGGACGGCTCCGGAACGGCCGTGACCGTAATTGTTGTGCCAGCCAGCGTCAGGCCATTGTTAACGTCAAAAGTGATCCCAGGCCCCGCACCGATAACGCCATCGCCCGTACCCATCACGGCGAGTGGGAATTGCGCGAGATCAGTTACTTGATCGAATTCGAACACCGTATCACCGAGGACATCAGCCACATAGGTAAATGATGCTAGCACGTCGCCGTTGGCAAAGGGGACAAACGGAAATGCCGTACCTTGGATGACACGCCCCGGCCCGTCAAAATTATCAGTGTTACTTGTATTGATTCCGAATCCGGCCAGAAGACTGGCCTGTAGAGCATCGTTCGGATCTGCGGTCGACGCCCTGACCAGAGCACTGAACACTCGCCAACGAAAATCCGGAGTACCAGATTCGACTGCGTCCGGATCGTTGGCGATTAACTGAATGGTGACGGATGTGCCCTGGACGACAGTCGTTGGACCAACCGGAACCAGGGAAAACATAATGTCTGCAGGCGCACTAGCGGTCGTCAGCAGGCATGCCCCAATGAGTGTCAAAGTCCGAAACATGATCAATCCCCGGTTGAATTTGTCGTGAATTCCCACAAAAGGCTGATGATTGCACCGCGGCGAACCGGATGCAATCACCAACCAGGCAGAATGCCCATTTTTGCCAATCTTACAGAACTTCCAGCGTCTCCAAGAGGACGTCGTCCAGAGCACTGAGGTCGTCGTCGCTCCAGATCTCGTCGTCATCTTCCTGGGCGACGCTATTCGTGTCCGTAGCCGGGGCATCAGACACCGTGGAAGCACTCTTGCTGGCCGTATCGTCGGCCGCCGGGGAATCCCCGACTTCAGGAGTCATGGCCCCGGCAAAACCACCACCACCCGATCCAAACAACGACCCCGGGAACCCAACCGGCGTTACCGCAAAGAAGTTGCCGAAGACCACCGTCGCATCAGCGATGGTCAGAATTCCATCGCCTGTCACGTCGGCGAACACGGAATACCCCGGAGTGCCGATGGTCCCGAAGAAGTAGGTGAAGATCGGCATGGCGTCTGCAACGTTGACCACACCGCTTTGATCTGTGTCACCCTGATTCACAGCGAAATGGAAATTGAAGTCGTTCAGTGGATCACCCAGTGGGGCCGGTCCTCCCGAATTCAACGTGTCCACCGTGTTAACAAAGTCTCCGTCCAGATCATTGCCGGAAGTACTCTTGAGCGTATCCAGAATCTCCAGCCGGAACGTGTTCGTCGTCAACGATGCACTGAGATCAATCACCAGCGTATTGCCAACGGGCGTGACACCGGAGATTGTCGGGCCAGCCAGCGTTGTGTGCAGAACCACGCTGCCCGCGACTGTCAACGGATCGATGGTTTCTGTGAACGTCACGATCAACTGATCAATGTCCGACCACGGCAGCGACCTGGTCTGTGCCGTTGACCCGGTTGGAATTGAGTAGCCAGTGCCCAGACCGGAACCAACCACGTTGCCGTCGACGACGTCCTTGAAGTCTGCGGTCCATGATCCCGACGTCACCTTGACATCAGTCACCTGGAACGCAAGGCCGTCGTTGTCGATGATGGTGGCCGACCCAATCGAACTTACATTGATCGTATATCCACCTGGAGTCAGAGTCGGCGTGGTCATGCCCACGACGAACGCCTCCGTACCTTCCGGAATCGCGTCGTCGATCAGCAGGAACGGAACTGTCTTAGTCGTTCCGGCAACGTCGCCGCCAACAAACGTGACCGTCTCTGTTCCTGGAGCACCGTACGTGTAATCTGATCCCAGAACGGCATTGCCAAACAGGGTACTGACTGTGATCGGAATCGCCGGAACACCAGCAGGAAGCGTTGTGTCCAGCGTGATGGTGAAGAAGCCAGTCCCGTCACCTTCGTTGACAGTGACATCGTCGATGGTGAACGTGGCTACTTCATTGTCAAAAATCAGTACCGTGTCAGAAGCGATGCCGATGGACACCGGTTCAGGCCCGCCGGGCAGAGCTGACGGGAACGAACTCGGCACGCCGACCAGTGTCAGAACGACGGTCTCGGTCGGTTCGAACAGCGTGTCGTCTTCGACGTCAATGTCGATTGTGCCCATCGTGGCACCCGGAGCAATAAACAACACGCCTGACAGAGCCGCATAGTCCCCGCCAGCGCCCGGTGTCGCTGTGCCACCGACCATATACGTGATCAACGCACCGGTTGCCGGAGCAGGTACGGGAGTCACACCGTCAGATTTTGTCAGTGTGATCTTGAACGACCCGTTGTTCTGCGGCTCGCTGCCGTCACCGTTGGCGACAACGTTCACCAGAATGCCGTCGATATCGTCAGCGATCGTGACAGTATCGGTCGACATAGCGTCAATCAGGATGTCGGCGTTCGTTGGTGAGCCGAATCCGGTGATCGTCAGAGTCACCGTCTCAGCGCCTTCGACGAAAACATCGTCCAGCACGTCAACCAGCACAGTCGCGGTGGTCGCACCGGCGGGAATGGTGACGGTGCCGTCCAGGAAAACGTAATCGGAGCCGTTCGTCGCGTGGCCGACACCCGTCGCGATTGAATAGAAGACAACTGTATCGGTGTCACTGATTCCGCTGAGCGTGAAGGTGAACTCACCATCGTCCAACGGATCTTCGGACGCATCTGGATCAGTCGCTTCGATTTTCACAGTCGCACTGTCATCATCGAAGATGACCACGGTGGCTGTCGAACTACCGGCGAGAGTGACGTTTGGATCACTGCTGGTAATCGAAGTCAGAGTCAGAATGACCGTTTCGTCGTCTTCAAGGATCGGATCGTTCAGCACGTCCACCAGGATTGTGGCAGTCGTGTCGCCCGCCAGAATCGTTGCTGTTCCCGACAGAGTGACGTAGTCGACGCCATTGTCAGCCGATCCTGAGATCGAGTAGGCAACGACGGTGTTCCTGCTGCTGACAGCCGTCTGCGTCAGGATGAACGATCCATCAGTGCCAGGTTCCATGGCCGGCGACAGGCCGGTCG
>CAZHET010000352.1:0-7026 GCA_964531585.1 uncultured Planctomycetaceae bacterium
GCCGTCACGACTGCCGTCACGACTGCCGTCACGACTGCCGTCACGACTGCCGTCTCTGGTAATCGTCGGTGCCTGCCGCGGGCGGAGCGTGTCTCGCACGCCCAAGCTCCCGAGACAACTCGCTGAGTTCCGCACAGATCTCCAGTCTCCGCGTCACGGCTTCGCGCGACATGTCCATGCTGATTCCGCGACTGAGCCGCTTTGCTTCCTCTGGATCAATTGGTGTCTCGGTCGACATCGAATCCCAGCTCCTCCAGATCAGCAAGGTCGCGAAGGCGACCTGCCATGCGTTTCATCTTCGCCAGTCCGTCACGCGAAACAACCCAGATTGTTCGCGAATCCAGCTCCAGTTGTACGCGGCTCTCCCAGACGTCAGTCAATACAGGCGTGACCAGCAGCAGGTCCAGCGTCAGCAGTTCGGATCCCATCGGCTTCGAGATCCGGAACACCTTCCGAACGTGTTGCGTTCCTGTCCCGAAAGGAATGATCCCCGCCGGAACTGTGAAACCGATTTGCTGCAGCGCCGTATCCGCGCGCGGCAAGTCATTCTCCTGAATGATTACATCCAAATCACGTGTTGCTCGCGGAAAGCCGTGCATCGCCACAGCGATGCCACCGCAGACCGCGTACTTGACGGTGGCGGACTCCAAAGCGTCAATGACGGCGAACAGCTCATTCTTCAGATTCATGGCGTGTCTTCGACCATCGTCAATATCGGCAATTCCCATCGATTCTCTCACCGCAATCCGCCCGATACACTCCGACTCGACTTCATCGGGCACACGGCATCACGGACACCCCTCTCACAGCGCGGAGAACCGAATGGCGACGCGGATACTAAGTATTTCCGGACTGCGAGGCATCATCGGCGACGGGCTGGACCCGTTGTACGCTGCTGAATTTGCGGCCGCCATGGGAACCATGTTTAGTGGCGGGAAAGTCGTCGTCGCGCGGGACGGGCGGTCAACCGGGCCAATGATCTATCACGCCGTGGTCTCCGGATTGCTGGCCACCGGCTGCGAAGTGCTCGACGCCGGCATCTGCACGACTCCCACCTGCGGAGTGCTCGTCAAGCATCACTCGGCTGCCGGCGGAATTCAGATCACTGCCAGCCACAACCCCATCGAATGGAACGGCCTGAAGCCCTTCGCCCCGGACGGCAGCGTGTTCAATCGCGATCTCGGGCAGCAGTTGATTCAGATCCTTGAAGCGGACCCTGACAGCGCGGCAGACGGCATTCAATGGAAGGACTGGTCGGGCGTCGGCACGGTGGCGACGATTGAGGACCCGTCGAAGCCGCATCTCGAAAAAGTCACGTCGCTGGTGGATGCCGACGCGATCCGCAAACGAAAGTTCAGGGTCGTCCTTGACTGCAACCACGGCAGCGGAGCAACCTGCGGACCGCGGCTGCTGGAGGAACTCGGCTGCGAAGTTATCGTGCTGGGGGGGACACCGGACGGGAAGTTCGAACACATTCCGGAACCCGTTGAGAAGAATCTCGGCGATCTGTGTGCCGCCGTCGTCAAGCACAACGCCGACGCCGGGTTCGCTCAGGATCCCGACGCCGACCGCCTGGCGATCGTCGACAACACCGGACGCTTTATTGGCGAAGAACTGACTCTGGCGCTGGCGGCGGATTTTGTGCTGGAAAGTCGCCGGGGCCCGTTTGTTGTCAACGGGTCCACGAGTCGAATCACCGCCGATCTCGCCGAAAAGTACGGCTGTCATTTCCACCGTTCGTTTGTCGGTGAAGCTCACGTCTGCGCGAAAATGCGGGCCGTCCACGCCGTGCTTGGCGGTGAAGGCAACGGCGGAGTCATCGAACCTCTCGTCGGCTACGTGCGGGACAGTCTGGTCTCGATGGCCTATGTGCTGGCCGGGCTGGTGAAGCGAGGTGACACACTGGAGGCCTGGGCCGATTCACTGCCGTTCTACACGATTGTCAAGGACAAGCTGGAGTGCCCCCGCGAGTCCGTTGGCGCGGCCTGCTCGGCGCTGCGATCCACGTTCAAAGACGCCGAAGCTCGCGAAGGAGATGGCCTGCGGCTGGACTGGCCCGATCGCTGGGTTCAGGTTCGAGCCAGCAATACCGAACCGATTCTTCGAATCATCGCGGAAGCTCCGGAAACCGACGACGCCGAACGATTGTGCCAGCAGGCGATGGACGTGGTGCGGGAAGCTGTGGGGTGATCGGCATTTCCCGGCCAGTGCTGCTACGATCTGCGAGGACGTGGAAACGCCGCTTGAATTGAACAGCACCGCAAAAGCACTCTTCCACCGTGACATTTCCAGCGGGGATATTTGAACCCGCACCGGGCTTGCTCAGGCGGATTCAGACTTCTCGGCGACTTTTTTCGCGCGCGGGGCCAGCGTAGGACACCGCATTCAACGTATAACGGACGGTACCTTCGTAAATCCTTTGCCGTTCAAACGAGACTCAGCAATCGAGATTCGCCATGCATTCCGCCTACATCGAACGCTTTGTCAGCCTGCTCGACCCCGGTGCCAACACTCTGCTGAACGTCACTTACGATGACGCCGTCGAGCGCGTCGGAAGCGGCGATCCCGAGCAGATCAGGCAGATTGACGGACAATTCGCTCTGGTCCACCGCAACGGACACATCATCCGCATGGCTCGGTCAATTGGACGGCCGATGCGGTACTTTCTGGCCAAGCAGATCGACGGCCCGTGCCTTGTCGTCGCCGAACGCATCGACGAAATCGCCGCGTGGCTGAAGGCGGAAGGGCTCGACGCTCAATTCCACCCGTCATACACACGCATGGTCCCCGCTCATCACATCGTCGAAATTGCTCTTGTTGGCTGCCCCGACCCGAACCCCAAGTACACGCGTTTTTTCGATCCGCAGCGCAATCGACTGCCGTCGGATCTCGACAGGATCGGTTACGAGTACATCGTTGCTCTGCAGAGAGAAATCTACCACTGGCTGGATCAGATTCCGGTCAGCGAACCGATCGGCGTCATGTTCAGCGGTGGCATCGACAGCGGAGCCGTGTTCTGTGCGACATACGACTGTCTGCGCAAACGCGGCGAATCACCGGGGCGTCTCAAGGCGTTCACACTGTCCGTCGATGAAACCGGTCGAGACGCCGAACAGGCTCATCGGTTTCTTAGTGATCTGGATCTGAGTCTGTTCCTTGAAGTCGTCGATGTTCCCGCGGCTGCCGTCGACTATCGTGAAGCAGTTCGGCTGATCGAAGACTACAAGCCACTCGACGTTCAGGCAGCCGCCATGGGACTGGCACTTTGTCGCGAAATCCGCAACCGATATCCCGACTGGAAGTACCTGCTCGATGGCGATGGTGGCGATGAAAACCTGAAGGACTACCCGATCGAGGAAAACAGCGAACTGACGATTCGCAGCGTGCTGAACAATCAGATGCTGTACCACGAAGGCTGGGGAGTCCACGCGGTCAAACATTCTCTGACGTACAGCGGTGGTCAGAGTCGCGGTCACGTCCGATCATGGGCACCGGCAAAAAAATTCGGCTTCCGCGGCTTCAGTGCGTTCGCCGTTCCAAACGTGATCGAAGTCGCGGAAGGCATCCCGTTCATCGACCTGACCGACTGGCAGTACGACAGGCTGTATTCGTTGAAGGGCGAGATCGTCCGCCGCGGAGTGGAGCAGCTCACCGGCCTGACGATGCCCGTTTTCGAAAAGCGCCGCTTCCAGCACGGTGCGACTGTCGATGACACATTCGCGTCGTTGTTCCCGCCGGACGAACGCAGCTATCGCGAAGTGTTCGCGGAGGTGTTTGCGAGGTAGGACGTTTGCACTTTTCTACAAACCTCGACATGGTTCATGCCGCGTTGCACCGCAAGCCATATGTCCGTTCTGGCATTTTCATCGGGGGGGGGCTTCGGCTTGGATCATATCACCCGGGGCGCGAAGCGTTAGGCTGATCGCGAACACTGAAAAGGCCAGTAGTAGCACCAATGACGACAGTTCAGGCACCGCTACTGCTTCTACACTCCCCTCGATTCGAAGGCCTAACGGACTTGGTGCCAACAAATCGTTAAAGACCATTGTTTATCTCGGGCCGTTCTTGGGCGAAGGTTGGTCGCAATTAGACGTCGTCCAGCGAAAGTCGCAGCGTCCGGTAGTTGACTCGCAATTCCATGCCGATCAGCAGACCAACACCCAACAACGGATACGCACCCTCGTTGGCGACGACTTCGAGTTCGCGAGTCGAACCGAACCACTCAACCAGGCAGGAATATCAGTTGAGTGACTGCTCTGAACCATCGGCCAGTGTCGCCCTTAGCATCCCCAGGTGTGGTAGTTCAAGCCGATCAACCACCGACTGCGGCAGCACAAGGTCGCCATTGAAGCCCGTATCAATCCAGACTTCAATATACTGAAGTCCACTGGTTGCTGGTGCTTTCAGTCCAATCGTGATGAGTGCCCGGCCGAAGCTGTCGACGCGACCCTTCATCTGATCATCACGCCGAGATGCAACGCCGTCCGGTGACCCACTCGCATCAGATGCGTCAACCGATCCGGATACGATTTCCGAGCGGCCTGAGAAGCCTCGCCGAGAGTTGCGCCCAGAAAGTACTCACCACTTTCCGGTTCGATGGCGACGAACTTGTGCAGGTGGTCGCGCTCAAGCTGCTCCCGCCACTGGTTTTGGTAGAGTTTCTCTGCCCGTTCGATGAAGGCTTCATCTTCCGGTGTCAACATGAGTTGTGCTCCCCGGTTCGGTTCGTTTCGATCACCGATTCTAACCTGTCGAGCCCCGAGAACCTATTGCGGATCGATGATCCTGACCCAGCGATCAGCACGCCAGCGACATCAGGCGTTCTTCCAGTTCGGCGATGATTTCGGCGACGAACTGGATTCGCACATCCGTCACAATCCGGTTGAGGCCTGTCATGTTACGGAGGCGCGGCGGTGCCGTCGGCCTCGCGGTTGAGTGGCCGAATCATGCTGGTCAGTCGCAGAAATCGCGTTACTGTTACAGAGTCTGGTCAGTGCGGTGTTTTGAGTCAGGGAGTGAAGCATGAAATTCGTTGTTACTGTCGACCGTGACGAAGACGGTGTGTGGGTGGTCGAGTGTCCGTCGATTCCGGGCTGCATCAGCCAGGGAGCAACAAAGGACGAAGCGCTCACCAACATCCAGGACGCCATCCGATTGTGCCTTGAAGTCCGGTCGGAACGCGGAATGCCACTGACTGTCGAGACTCGTGAAGTCGAGGTTTCTGCCTGATGGCCCGACTGCCGCAGCTTAGTGGTCGAGAAGTCGTCAGGACGTTCGAATCGTTCGGTTGGAATCAGGTTCGACAGAGCGGCAGTCACATGATTCTCGTACGAGAGGGTCACGCGGCGACGCTTTCGGTTCCGGATCACAAAGCAGTTGCGAAGGGAACGCTCCGGAGTCTGATTCGCTCGGCCGGTATCACCGTTGACGAATTTGTAAATGCGATGAACTGAACCCGGCAACCAATCAGCACGCCAGCGACATCAGGCGTTCTTCCAGTTCGGCGATGATTTCGGCGACCGACTGGCCTCGGCAGGAACTTGGCAGGTTGACGGCTTCGTCCGCGGCAACCCACGCCTGAACCCGTTTCTCGGCGGCGACAACTGTACTGTGATCCCGGCCTCCAAAGTAGGCTCCGATTTCGCGGTAAGCGAGCTTTGTCAGCTTGCGAGCAATGTACATGGCCAGCGATCTCGGACAGGCGACCGCTCGACGACGCGACTTCGAACGCAGATCGGCGGCCGTCAGACCGAAGGCGTCGCAGATGACCTTTTCGACGTCGTTGATACGCACCAGACGACGGCATTCGCGTTCCATGTCGCCAAGAATCTCGCGAGCCCGCGTGACGGTGATCTTTGATCCGGTCAGTTCAAAGTGACCGTGCAGGCAGTTTAATGCTCCCTGAATCTCGCGCACGTTCTTCTGACACTTGCGAGCCACGTAGTCCAGAGCTTCCTGTGTGAAGCTGCCCTTCATCGGCAGGGCCAGCGAACGAGTCATGTTGCGGCGCGTGTCTTCGCAGGGAGTTTCGATACGGCAGACCAGGCCGCTGGTGAATCGCGTCGTCAGTTCTTCGCGGTGCTTCGTCAGCAGGCGCGGATGGCGGTCGCCGGAGACAACCAACTGGCCGCCGTGTTCGATGACCTGCACGATCGTGTGCAGGAATTCTTCCTGTGTCGCCTTCTTGCTGTCGAGGAATTCGATGTTGTCGATCAGCAGAACGTCGACGTCGCGAAACCGCTGGCGGAATGACGGCACCGTCTTCGACGCCAGCGCCTGCATGAAGTAGTTCGTGAACGCTTCGCTCGACAAATAGATGACTCGCAGGTTCGGCTGCGTTCTGCGGATTTCGCTGTAAATGCCTTCCAGCAGATGCGTCTTGCCAACGCCCGTCGAACCGTGAATGTACAGCGGATTGAAACGTTCGCCGGGAGCCTGAGCGACCTGCCGGGCGGCAAGCAGTGCCATCTCGTTGCAGGCTCCGGGCACGAAGCTGTGAAACGACTGAAAGCGACGGCCCCTGACAGGAACGGCCAGCGCTTGAGCGCCCGACGCATTGGAATGGCCGTTTCGTCGTGACGTACGTTCCGGATTACGTTGTGGAGGGCTGCCGACCGAGGCCGTTTCTTCCGTACGATGAAGTCCCACGACCGCCGAGTCTTCGCCGTGCGACAGGATCGGCACCCCTTCGCGCCGTGCCACTGGCAGCTGCTCCTTGAGCTGCGTGTCGACGACGAGCTGAAACGACGCAGACGGACCCAGCAACTGGGCGGCCGCCTTGTTCAGTTGGGTGCGAAACCGCTTCAGCAGCCAGTTGCTGGTGAACGGGTTCGGTACATGGATCAGCAGCTTGTCTGCGGCCACGTTGAAGCGCAGGCGGTTGCTGAACCAGTGGCGGAAATTCTGTTCGCCGATACAGTCTCGAATGACCGAATCAACGTGTTCAGCGTTCATCGCCGAATCATCGTGAACGCTCGTGCCGAGCGCGCACTGTCCGTGATCAACGGGCTGCGTCATGCGACCCCT
>CAZHET010000353.1:0-7006 GCA_964531585.1 uncultured Planctomycetaceae bacterium
ACCGGCTTCCATGTTGGCGAAGGTAACGTCCAGTTCGACGATACGCTTCTGCTGATCGAGCCGACCGCTGCCAAAAAGTACCTGCTAACCTTAAAGAAGGCTGAGGAAGACGAGAATGCTCGAATAAAGGAGACCAACGGCGGCACATCCTCGGGTGGCGACACCACCGGAAGCGATTCGGCGACCGGCGGCTCACCCGACGGTCACGATTCGACGGGAACTGGCGGCGGCACAGGACCCACGGGTACCGGCACGATATCCCCCTCGAAAACAAGGTCGTTCCACGGCTCGGTCCAGATCAAGCCAGCCACTGCCAAGATGCACCTTGTGCAGGTTGCCGAAGAAATCATCAACCTGCTCACCAGCGACCCGAACGCATCCCTGAACATCACGCTCGAAATCAACGCGGAATTCCCCTCCGGAGCCTCGGACCAGATCAAACGTGCCGTCTCCGAGAATGCGACGGCACTGGGGTTCAAGACGAGAGCGTGGGAGTGACACAATCATGGCCAAAGCAGAAGCTTCCGTCGAAGAACTGGTCGGTATGATCGAACGTGGCGAACTCCGCTTGCCGGAAATGCAACGTCGGTACGTCTGGCGGTCACCACGTGTTCGCGACCTATTGGATTCGCTATACCGTGGCTATCCGTCCGGAGCAATTCTGATTTGGGAGACCGACGAAAGTGTCCCGCTGCAGGACTTTGCCATTCGCCAGGAACGGAATCCCTATCAAAGCACGCGGCTCCTGCTCGACGGACAGCAACGCCTCACTTCACTATCCGCCCTCATCCGTGGTGAACCCGTCACCGTTCGTGGGCACACGCATCTGGGAATTCAGACAGCCAGCTTCGCCCATGACCGCTGGTGGTTCGGTGGCTACGGCGATCCGAAACTCCTGCTGGTGACAGACGCCGGTTTTCAGATGAAGGGGCGGTATGAATTCGATTGCACGCTGGGGATTGAGGGAATGTCTGAGGGCCGTTTGCTTTCAGCGAGGGGGCGATGCGAGAAGGACAAGGGCTGCACCGGGAGCGTGCAAGTGGCCGTTCCCGGTGAAACCACGGGCCTCAAGTATTTGCATGTCAAAGGAGACCAACAATGACCAACGACAATAACCAAATGCGTCTGGGACGACGGGCCTTTCTCAAGAACGGAACTCTGGTGCTGGCAGCGGCGTCCCTGAGTTCAGGGAAACTGTTCGCCGATGACGAAACTTCTCGCCTGCGTGTCGGACTCATCACCGACCTGCATTACGCTGACAAAGCACCTGCAGGCACACGGCACTACCGGGAGACGCTGGCGAAGCTCGAAGAAGCAGCCACTCAGTTCGAAAAGGATCAGCCGACATTTCTGGTGGAACTCGGTGATTTCATCGACGCCGCTGATTCAGTGGATGTCGAGCAAAGTTACCTCAAGACGATCAACCGAGAGTTCTCAGCGATCTGCAAGGACCGCCATTACGTCCTGGGCAATCACTGCGTGGATACGTTGAGGAAGGACGAGTTTCTGGCAGGCGTTGAACAGGAGAATTCGTACTGCTCGTTCGACCGTGGCAGCTTCCACTTCGTGATCGTGGATTCCTGCTTTCGCAGCGATGGCGAGCCGTATGGGCGGAAGAACTTTCAGTGGACCGACGCCAACATTCCCACCGCTGAACTTGAATGGCTCGAAGCCGACTTAAAGGCCACCGACAAGAAGGTGGTTGTCTTCGCCCATCAACGACTGGATGTCGGCAACAATCACGGCGTGAAGAACAACGCCGAAGTACGGAAAGTTATTGAATCCTCCGGGAAAGTCTTGGCCGTCTTTCAAGGCCACAGCCACCAGAATGATCTCAAGCAGATCGGCGGCATCCATTACTGCACGCTGGTTGCGATGGTGGAAGGGTCGGGCGCAGAAAACAACGGCTACTCGCTCATGGAGATCGAACCGAATGGCACGATCCACCTGACCGGCTTCCGCAAGCAAAAGCCCTACAAGTGGGAGCGTCAGGGATGAGCGTTCAGGCAGGCCGTTACCGCCACTACAAGGGCAACGAGTACATCGTCCTCGGAATTGCGAGACACAGCGAGACCGAAGAAGAAATGGTCGTGTACCGGCAGGATTACGGCGAACGAGGACTGTGGGTTCGACCGCTGGCGATGTTCGAGGAGACCGTCGAGGTGGATCGACAACGAGTGTCTCGGTTTCGGTTTGTTGCGGCAGATTAAGGACGGTAAGTCTGTCCAATTGTGGAATCTCGCAACCCGTCGCCCGTATTTTACGCTGCCGGTCACCAGAGCACTTCCGGGAAAACCGTTGCTCCACTTTTCACAGGACGGTACCCATCTGGGTGCCGTTGGACGACATGACGGCGCACGGGAGATTCTGATCTGGACAACGGACTCTGAGCGCCAGCGTCAGTTATTCCAAAACTCACCTGCCGTGACGCTTGGCGTGCTTGAACAAGGCCCGGCCTTTGCGGAAACCGGACGCCACGAACAACGTCTGCGCGCAGCAGCGCGGCAACTCCGCGCTCGACCAGGTTTCGGAGAAACCTGGCGACAACTGTCCGTCAGTTTTTCGAAAACTGACCAGTCGTAACGGTTGGCGTGCTTGAACAAGGCCCAGTCTTTGCGGAAGCCGACGCCACGAACAACGTCTGTCTGCAGCAGCGCGCCAACTCCGCGCTCGAGTGGAGGGTCTGTTCACTGTTAACGGCAGCACAGTGAACACGATTGCCACAACCGCGGGGTCATTCACTTCGCTCTTCAGCCAGACGACTGTCAGTGACGCAGGTGTGATTGCATTCGGGGCTGGCGGAGGAGGCTACTTTCTCGGAAGCGGCGGCCCGCTCACACCGGTCGCAAAGACTTTCGAAGGCCGTCCGGCTCGTTTCACGTCTTTGGCCGGTATCAACATCGATGCCGGCGGCAACAGCCTGTTCGTTGCGTCTGATCCGATTGCTGACCGGATTATCGGCACGGGGGACTCATTGTTCGGCGGCACGGTTTCGAGCGTCAACTTCTATCGTGGACTCAACAACGCAATTGAAGCGGTCTTCCGCTGCGCGCTGGATAACGGAGTCAGCGGGATCGCTGTGACCGCGGGAGTTACAGAGCCATCGAACGTCGCGTTATTGGCCGCTGGGGTGGTATGCTGTCAGCAATTGCAAGTCGGCTGCTCAACTCCAACCGAATCATCGATTCGCTGCGGCCGAACAGTTTCGGATTCCCGAGAGCATCGGTTGAGCGGTGGCACAATGTCTACACGAGAAGCGCACGATACCGACGAGCTTGTCAACCTCGCGGCAGCTGGGTCAGCCTGGGCCGTCGAATGCCTGTTTCATAGACACCGCGCAAGACTGCGTCGGGTGATCGCCGTTCGCCTGGATGATCGCGTTCTCCAGCGAGTTGACCCGTCGGATGTGATTCAGGATACGCTGACCATGGCGTACCGGCTACTGCCGGACTACCTGAAGAACCGCCCGTTGAAGTTCTATCCGTGGCTGAGGGAAATTGCCGCCCACCGGCTGACCGACCTGCACCGTCGACATGTCGTGGCATCGAAACGGAGCGTCAGCCGTGAGTGCAAAGTGCTGGCATTGCCCGCATCGGAAGGCTCACTGCCGGGGCTTGCTTCACATGCACTGGCCGCGTCGAATGCACCAGCCGCCATGGCTGCGAAGCGGGAAATTCTGGAGAAAGTCTCTGAGGCGCTCAATCGAATGGAGTCAGCGGACCGGGAAGTGCTTGTTCTGAGACATGTCGAACAACTCTCTGTCGCAGACACGGCCGCCGTGTTGGGCGTGGCGGAAGGTACCGTCAAATCGCGACACTTCCGAGCGTTACAGCGGTTGAGATCGCTGCTCAAAGATGCCGGTATCGAGGGTGACCAATGAGCAGCAGCAACAACGTGCCTGATCCTGAGCTGCTCGACATGATCGAAACCTTGACCGACATGATCGCGGCCGGGAGTCTGAGTAAAGCAGAGGCGCTGCTGGCAGAATGTCCGCAACACGAACCTCAACTGCGCGAACTGCTGCCTGCGTTGAATGGCTTGGCCCATCTTGCCGTGACCGGATCTCGCCGGGACGGCGAGACAGAACCGCAGGTCGTCTGCGCGACGGGGGAAATCGAAACGTACCCCACGGTCGGCGACTTCCGGCTTGTCCGCGAACTGGGCCGCGGCGGAATGGGAATCGTCTACGAAGCGGAGCAGATTTCTCTGTCGCGGCGCGTCGCATTGAAGGTGCTGCCGTTCGGATCGCTCTCCGGTCAAACCCAGTTGAAACGATTCCGCAATGAGGCGTTCGCGGCCGCTCAACTGGATCACCCCAACATCGTCGACGTTTTGGGAATTGGTTCCGACCGGGACCAGCACTTTATCGCGATGAGGCTCGTATCGGGCGAAAACCTTGCCCGCGTCCTCGCTGTATCGCCGGGCATGGCGAACGATTCGGCGGGTGAGTCCCCGTCGCGGGATTCGCCCGTCAAACACTCGACGACGACGGCCGCGCGTCCAGCCGCCTTCGCCGAACGCGAACGATGGGTCGCGGAAATCGGTCAACAGGTCGCGGCGGCACTGGAACATGCTCATGCTCGGGGAGTCATCCATCGTGACATCAAACCGTCCAATTTGATTCTGGAGGCTGACGGAAAAGTATGGGTCACTGACTTCGGACTGGCTCGCACGGAGGCGGACCCGACATTGACCACGACGGGATATCTGGTCGGTACGCTGCGCTACATGAGCCCCGAACAGGCTCTCGGAAATCGGCTTGGCGTCGATCATCGAGCCGACATTTACGCGCTGGGAGCCACCCTGTACGAACTCCTGGCCGGAGAACCCATGCTGTCGGAGACCGAACAGCACGAACTGCTGCGGCGCATTCTCGGCACAGAACCGGCACCGCTGCGAACTCGGCAACCTTTGGTTTCGCGCGACATGGAAACGATCGTGATGAAGGCTGTCGCGTCGGACCGGGACGATCGTTATCAAACCGTTGCGGAACTTCGGGCCGACCTCATTTCGTCCCTGAATCACCGGCCAATTCAGGCTCGCCACCCGACGTGTACGGATCGGCTTCGCAAGTGGTGTCACCGGCACCGGCGGGCGGTGTTGCTGAGCGGCGTTATCTCCGGCTTCGTACTACTGATCGTCTGCGCCTCGGCGTTTGTCGCATGGCATGAACGGTCACAGCGAGTCGTCGCGCAGCAACTTCACCGTCAGCAACTCGCTGTGATCGAAGAGCAGCAGGAAACCATGCGGAACCACCGCTACGTGGCCGGCATTCAACTGGCGTATCAGTGCTGGCGAGGAATTGACGGAACGGGAATGCGAAAGCACCTTGTGGATTGTCTTCCGGCGGACGGTGAGACCGATCTGAGGGATTTTGCCTGGCATTATCTGTGGCAACTGCTTGAAGGCACACCGGCCCCGTTCGGACAGCACGACGGCGAAGCGTACTTCATCGCTCAGTCACCCGACGAGTCGATTCTGGCGACCTGCGGGTCCGATGGAATTCGGCTTTGGGATACGACGTTGTGGCAACCGCTGCGGCATCTGCAGCAGCACACCGCCGATGTGAACTTCGTTGAATTCACTCCCGACGGAAAGCGGCTGGTTTCCGCCAGTGACGACGGTACGGTGAAGATCTGGTCCACGGAGTCGTGGGACTTGCTCGATTCGGTCCGTGCGGCGGATTGGGTCGTGGCCGCTCATCTGCTGCCGGACCACCGTCGGCTGCTGGTGGCGGAGCGACGGGACAGACACGCTGCCCGATCAAGCCAAATCAGAATGTTTGATCTCAGCACTCGGAAGGTGGTTTGGGAGGTCAAACAACCGGTCGGCCTGATTCAGGCGATCGCCGCAGTGCCCGATGCGTCAAAGGCCTTCGTGGTCAACGCTGCGGGCACGCTAACGTTGCTGGACGTGAACAGTGGCAAAATCATGGACGTGCGAAAACTGGATGGTGGTGAACCCAAAGCGGTGGCCGTCGATGCAACAGGACGATTCGTCGCCGCGGCGGGAACGCAAATTAATGTCTGGCGTTTGTCGGCACTGCCGGAGCCACCATTGTTCGAGTCCGGCAAACTGGAGGGAGGCGTGGAATCTTTGAGTTTCATAACGGACGGACGGATAGTTTCGTCACACCGCGACGGTTCGGCAATAATCTGGAACCTGAATTGGGAGGCCGGAGAGCCGGAACTGCAGATTTCACGGCGTTTCACGCACGACCAGGCTTTGTGGTGCGCCCGGGTGACTCAGGATTCCCGCTGGCTGGTGACGACGGATCGGTCTGGTCGAATTGTCCGCTGGCCGCTGGACGAAAGATGCTCCGGGGAACCAGAGCGAATTCGACTTGGGAAACTCGAAGAGATTCCGCCCGACGCCAAGCGGCGATTCCTGGCCTGCTCCTACCGCGATGATGTCACGCCGGATGGAAGCACTGGCTGGTTTCTGATGCCCGACAATCGGATTCAGACGTGGGATCTGCTGAGGGATCAGCCCATTGAGCCGAATCTGATGGAGAGTTTTGACGCGGAAGTCGGATCGCTGGACATGATTCGGTTGTCTCCGAATGGAAAGATCGTCGGTGTCTCCACCAATCATCACCTGCGATTCTTCGAACGAATGACGAGTCAATGGGATTCCGGGGAAGCTTCCAGAAGCCGCCTTGCCTGGGGCATGGTGTGGGCTCGGGACAACCGACATGTGGCCGCAGTCTATGGACACGGAAAAGGAATCGAGATTATCGACACCATCACCGGCGAAGGGCGCATCGTCGCGCCTGGCATCCTGGCAGTGGCGTGGACCCGAAATGATGAATCGCTGGTCACGTTGAATTCCGACGGAACGGTTTCGCTGTGGAATGCCGAATCGTGGCGGGAGATTGACCGATTCGCTGCCGAGAGCGGCGGAGTCCATTCGGCGGCGGTGTCGCGGGAGAGCCGAACGCTCGCCACCACCGACGGTAAGTCTGTCCAATTGTGGAATCTCGCAACCCGTCGCCCGTATTTTACGC
>CAZHET010000354.1:0-7002 GCA_964531585.1 uncultured Planctomycetaceae bacterium
CAGCGGACTCGGCCAGTCGCACAGCATCTGACGCACAATGATGCTGCCCAGACTGGTAGTGAGTCCCACAAGGAAAACGAGTCATCAAGACGGCGTTTGGGGCAGTGAGAATCAGGCGGCTTTGGGCCGGGACTTGCTGTCAGTTGTGGGCTTCGACTGGTGTTGCTGGTATTTCTGCCACCAGAGTCCGAATCGTTTCATTGCAGCGAAATCGGGTTTTGGCGACGACCGATTGATGAATTTCCCCGTCATACCTGATGCTCCTCCCTGAGTTCATCCGGACCATACCTCTGGTTGTTGATTGACGTCAATGTCATTCTGAGACTCTCGGATCTTGATCATCAGGGTGAGTTCCAGCAATGATTTCACGGCACGAATGCTCGCCTGAATTCCGAGGCTGCTGAGATCCAGCCGGCGACTTCGATTTCCTGTCAACAACACTGCCTGATGGCCGGGGCCCGGTTGAACCACATCAAACTGGATTTCCTGGATTCCTTTTTCCGCGAGGATTCTACGAAACGATGGTTCCACCGATTCATTGTTCGGAGCGACGGGGCCGATTCCGAGACAGCCGTCACTCCATTCTACAACTTCCCTGGCTGCACCGGGTCCGATGTCAGACAGCAGCGAGTTTCCCACGCTCACGATGGCTGTCAGAACGTCGCTGCTGCTGCTGAGGTACGCCAATTCAAAGCTGAAATCCTGAGCATCTTCGTCTCCGCGTGAATGAAGTGCGCCAATTCGGAGAATGTCTTCAAGCATCACTTCCAGTGACCATCCAGCCTGCAACCCATGTTTGAGTACCGTGACACCAACGGAAGACACTGTTGCCTCGGGAGCATGAGCAACGATCAGAGCGCGAACAGTCGACCTCCAGACTTCCTGAATCCAGTGTTCACCGTCATAGGGCACCACTCGAGCATGGGACCACCCATTTGTTCCCAGCAGTTCGTCAATCTGGTCGCCGGCCAATGTGTTCGTCGTATGAACGAGGACAGGGACAACGGGTGGCCTGGCGGTCAGCCATTTTGCGACCTCGATTCCGTCACCGGCGTCAACAAGGCGGCCGTCATCGGAAGTCACCATGTCCAGATCATTGTCCAGGGAAATCAGCGCGACGTCATAGAGCCCGGTCAAGTCCAGGTGTTCAATCATCCCCCGTGCCACTGCGAAGTACTCGATCGCGGCCCTGGGAAAAAGGTCAGTGAGCACATCAGACATGGCCGCTTGGCGGTCCGGGTTGTCCTCCAAAATTACAATTCTCATTCAATACCTCCCGACACTATCGTAACACCACTGGCCGGCTGGAGTCGACATGAGAAAAGAGCCTGACTGCACCCGGCATGACCCGAAAGCCCTTTTGTTCCAACGCTTTTGCAACGGCCAGCAATCCCTCTGCATCGGAAAACTGAAAGGTCCCGGACAGATTTGTGAGGTCTCGAATCCTGCCACGCTCAATCGTCAGGTCACCGGCATACATCGCAGGTTGTGCGCCGCCCAATACTTTTGGATGCAGGTGAGCACCGTCAGGCAATACAAAGACCGCTCCGCGTTCATCCCGAACGAATACGTACACGCCATCCGCAATACCCGGTTCAAGCTCGCAAGACCGAGGATCACGATCGTGTGGGTGGCTGTCCAGAGGACTCTTCATTCAGGTTCGATCTGAGACACGCAACGATAAACTCCATGTCGGAACCGTACCGTTGTCGCAGTCCTCGATTCAATTGACGCCGCCTTGCCTTATGATGAGTTTCGTCAACAACGATGAAAACCAGCAACGCGGCAGTCCAAATTCAGAACCTCAGTCGCGCTTGCGAGTTCCGCCAATGCTCCATGCCAAGGCAGACAGCCGGGGACGCAGACAGAGCGAAACGCGAGAGGCGAGAGGCCCGCAGCCAGTTCGAGCTGGCGCTCGGAAACACCTACGTTGGGCGCTCAGGAAAGATCCACACGCGACACGCGAACGTGACAGAGTGAAACGCGAGACGCGGGAGGCCCGCAGCCGACGCCTTCCACCGCGCGATCAAACCGGCCGTGCCACAGAAAATGGCTGGCTTGATCCGCGCAGACGCGCAGCAGCGGGAGGCGGACGTGGTCGCCTTTGATGACGATGTGATCCGCTTCCACGCTCAGGTGAGTATTCCGGCGGCGCACCACCCAGTCGCTCGACGCCGCGATCACGCCGATCTCCGTCGCCGGCGGTTCATCCATTCGGTTCACCACGCTGTGACGCGACGACGACAGTTCGCTCAGCACAGGACAAAGCGGTTTCAACAGGAGCGAACCGAATCGAGCGAAGTGAGAACCGCCGTTCGGTGGAGCCAGCATGACCACTCGCCGGATCAGCGGACTCGGCCAGTCGCACAGCATCTGACGCACAATGATGCTGCCCAGACTGTGAGTTACAAAATCCACGTGGTGCAGCTCTTCGGCTTCCACCGCCCGAAGTACCTCGTCGCGCAACGCCGATGCATGCTCCGCGATCCGTTGGCGCGTGCTGGAATAGCCCCACAGCCGAGTCGCATGGCCATGAATGTTCAGCAGCCGAGCCATCCGTTTCATCACAAACGGCCGCGCTCCGAAGCCATGCAGCAACCAGACGTGCCCCGCATCACGCGCAGTTCGCGCGTCACCGATCGACGTCGGCGAGTGCAGCGAACCAGCCGGACCGCCGCCACCAGCGGGCGGCGCGATCAGATCAATGCCGTTCATGCCGTCTGGCTCCGCCGGTCGAACACCAGATAGTTCAGCAAAATCGGCAGCTCATAAATCGACAGCAGCACGAACAGCGCCGAACCCTTTCGATACTTTTCCGTGAACTCCGACATGTCCATTTCCCGGTTATAGACGCGGTGATTCCAGTTCTGAAATCGATGCCACACCACAATCAGCAGCACGTGAATCCACACCGGCACGGAAGGCAGCAGCAGGAACACTCCCAGCAGCGCCGTGATCGTCAGTCCGTTCACCAGCAGCAATCGCAGCGGAAGATTGCGTGCCAGCAGCCCGAAGTAAATCGCCAGACACACACCGATGATCCACGGCGAACCAGGCAGCGCGAACACGATGCCGTACAAGGCGATATAAATGCCGGCGACGGCAATCAGATGCAGGACGTTGATGCCGAACTGTGAGTGACGGCACAAATGCCGTCGGTATAGCTCATCGAAGTTCACTCGCAGCAGACTCATCGATTCGATCTCCCGAATGTCAGAAAACGCAGCCTTCGCCTCAACGGACGCATGGCGACACCGGGCAGAGTGTCGGCCAGCAGTCGCCACGCCGAACGACGCAGCACGTCCGCGATGGTGGCACAGATTGATTGCAGTTCGTCATGCGTCACCGTCAGCGGCGGCGTCAATTTCAGTACGTTGGGTTCGTACTGGCAGAATCCTGCCAGTATCGGAAACGTCGGATGTTGCACCATCGCCAGCAGCGACAGTTTCCAGATCGCGCGCTGCAGGCGTCGCGGTGAACCGGACACGACACGAAGTTCGATGCCCGCCAGCAGACCGAAACAGCGAACGTCCGCCACCACCGGGCAGTCAGCCAGAGCCGCCGTCAGCAGGTCAGTGAATGTCCTTCCCGATGCGATCACGCGCGCTTCCAGATCCTGGTCGGCCGCTCGACGAAGAGTGCCCAGCACCGTTCGATAGCCCGCCGGATAGTTGTTTCGCCGGAGAAAGTCAGCGGCAATCGAACTGCCGACTGCATCAAGCCGTCTCTGCACATCATCCGAATGCAGCGTCAGCGCGAAGGGAAACATCATGTCCGACGTGCCCTTGCCGATCGTCAGCACGTCCGGCTGGATGTCGCAATCCGTGCTGCGCAGAAAAGGACCGGTGCGGAACATTCCGGTCTGCACTTCGTCGACAAACAGCAGACAGTCGTGAGTGCTGCGCAGTTCCTTCAGACACGACAGCACGATCGCGGGAACGGGTCGCACGCCGCCGACTCCCTGAATCAATTCCAACTGCACGACTCCGATCGGATACCGCTCGAACGCGCGGTGAAGCTGCGCCACAGCGTCGTCCGCAAACGGATCGACAAACACAACGCGGGGATACAGCGGATCAAGCCCTTCCTTCAGATAGGTGCCCGACGTTCCGGTCAACGCGAACAACGTTTTGCCGCCGAAGCCTCCGCGCAGAGCCAGCACCCATGTGCGCGGTGCCTGAGCAACCAGCGCGATCTTGAGTGCCTGTTCCACCGCGCTGGCACCGCTGACCGCCGGAGTCACGTGCTGCAGTCCTGTCAGTTCGCTCAACCGTGTTTCAACTTCGACGCGGCATTCGTCCGTATCACCGGCCGTTTCGAGTTCTTCCGCGTACGTATCAGGATTGTGGCCACGCACGCCGCAGGCGACTCCCGCAACGCAGTCGAACACGCGACGATCATTCGCGACGACGTAGTGCCCGTCGGTGCGCACGTCGGTGTGGTCGAAGCCGGCAACGCAAATCAGCTTTGCCAGCGAACGGCTGTAGCTCTTTCCAAATACCTGACGGCGGAAATCGGCGTCGGAGTCAATGCGTTGCAGCGTCGGCCCTTCGTCGGTCATCAGGCCGGAAGCAAACCGATCCAGACAGCGCAACATGTGCAGGCTGGAAATGGAATTCGGCTGAAACGTTGTGGAATGAAATGTTGCCTTGCCGGGAACGTTCCACAGCCCGAACAAATCATCGCCGGCCACGAACGCTCCGAACGGAACATCGTGGTCCGTGAACGATTCATCGAACACGACGATATGCGGCACGCAGTTCTCCATCGCCGGCAGTTTGACGCGACCCGAAGAGAACACGGAGTCACGATCCAGACAACAGATCAGCAGCGGTCGCTGTACCTGCCGGTTTGCGGCCGCCAGCAACCTGCGAAGGCCGGCGGACACATTCCGATCTTCTGCCACGTCGGCTTCGAACCAGACGATGAAGTCGATGTTGCCGCCAGTGTCGTGTGAATCGCCATCCTCTTTCGAACCTGCTCCGGGGTTCTCGTCGCGAACCTCATCGATATCGGGGAGGAACCGAATTGACATCGATCCCGCCCGCGTGGTCGCGAAGTGCGTCAGCCGCGACAGCGGATCAAACAACACTCCGCGCGGGTGCAGTTGGCTGTTGTTAGTCGCGGCATCGGCCGCGCGGCGTTCGTTGGCGGCAAACCGAGCGAGCTTGACGGCTCCGCTGACTGCTTCGTCCAGACTGTTCGCCAGAAACGCCTGTGGCCGCTGCGACACAGATTGATCGGGCCAGCGCAGGCTGACGATCCGGCTCAGAAGATGACAGTTCGTTGCGACGTGAGGGTTCAGGTACAGCCGAAACAGATTCGGAATCCGTTCGCGCACGAGACGGCGGCAGGTGGCGACCAGCTCGCTGCTGATGCCACTTCCGCTGTTCGTGCCGCGGATGACGCGGTCACAGACTATGTTTTCCACGATTGAACCGGGCATAGGGAAGGTGCTCGCGCATAAACTCGGTGAACTGGTGCTGATCGCGGCGCTTCATGAACAAGTCGGCCGAAATGCGATCCCTGTCGGACCCTGGCGAATTCGGCATTCCGTCGCGGCGAAAAAATCGCAACTGGATCTTGGACAGCGGCAGTTGACGATGAGCCTGCCAGAAGACTTCAAACTCGTCCCTCGTCAGGAACAGCTCGACATGAAAACCAAAACGCCGGACAAGCGCGTGAAACACCCAGGACGAAACCGGGTTCTCTTCCAAACGGTCCCACAGGCGGCCCAGTGAATCGCGAGCAACCTCGGTTGCGTTGTTCGCCGAATCACCGTCCACAGGTTCACCCGCCGCAAACCAGGTTCGCACGCAGACGTCAGCATCAGTCGCGCTGGACTTGCGAATCTCGACATTGGACGCCGTTGGCTGATCAAAGGCATTCCAGATCGCGGCCGCGTCAGGATTTGTCAACGTGACTTCGCGACCATAATAGTGCTCGCGCGGCCGGGTGTTGAACACAAGCCGCAGCACGAGCAGCCCGCCGGACGGCTTGTACATCGCTTCCGCAAAGTCCGGAGCGCCGCGGCGCAGAGTCACAAACCGGTCTTCGCACATGTCATAGGCGAACACAGATTCAATTGTGTCGCCAAGAGTGGACACAGCGCTGCCGGATCCATGCACGGGAACCATGAACACCGTGCCCATGCTGATATACGAATAGTTGGGCAATACGTGAAAATCGCGATTCGCCTGATGAAGCTTTTCCACCGCCTGCTTCAGCAGCACACCGCTGTCAACGCGAATCCGGTTATTGCCCAGTCGCAGCAGTTTTCCACTGGCGGTGGTCTGCACGACCGTACGTCCGGGAAACTTCCAGCCAAAATGGGTGACGCCGGTGTTGTATCCGGCAATGGCAACATAGGTTCGGTTCCAGGGGTTGCACAGCGTCAGCAGCTCCTCGACGGAATCCGGCCGCAACGTATGGATATTCCACACACCCAGCGCAGGTCGAACATATCGAGCGACAGGAAACACCATCCGGAAGAACAACGCGCCGCCGAGCCAGGCGAACACACGGCATACCAACGTGATGGTTCTTTGCATCCATGTCCCGGATAGTGTGCCTCTCAGCACGTTCTGCAGTGCCTGATTTTTTCCCAGCAGCGACACGGTTTTTGGCAGTCGCGGGCGATCACATTCCAGCAGCGACTGAATCACACCATGCAGTTCGCCCTCTTCGATGAAGCAACTGCGAAACCCGGAATGCACAAGGGGATAGATTGGTGCGACGCGGCGCAAGAGAAACGTGTTCGGGCGAACGGCGGAGGCGGCCTGAGTCGGCGACGTGGAAGTCTCATCGACCGGTCGCGTCCAGGCTTCCATCCGAACACTGTGCGTCGGAACAATATGGCCGGATCGCAGAACGGTGACGCGAGTCACATGAGAGAAGACTTCTGCGGTTTCCCTCTCCGCACGCGTTCGATTGTGATCGCCGAAATGGGCGTGCAGCGAGCTGACAATACACACCGCCAGGTTGGCATCGTCCGGAATACAG
>CAZHET010000355.1:0-6977 GCA_964531585.1 uncultured Planctomycetaceae bacterium
GCCTGAAGCGTTTGCTCACGAGCGGTCAGCTCGGCGTCGCGTGCTTCCGCTGCGGCAACACGCTCGTTCAATGCACTCAGCTTTTCAGACATCTCGGCGTCGAAGGTCTCACGGTCGACCGACAGTGCTTCGTAGTCCTGCTGCTGTTGCTGCACTGTGCGCAGATCTTCGTCCAGTCGTTCGCGTTCGATCCGCAGCGACTCTTTCCGAGCTGCCAGTTCTGTGTCACGGGCATCCACCTGTGCTGTGCGATCAGCGAGTTCGCCGCGAAGCTGATCCAACGCCACCTCGGTCGCATCACATTCCGCGGCCCGGCAGTCCAGTTCTTCACCGCGCGACAGAAGCGATGCTGAAACTTCGTTCAGACGGCCGCGTTCTGTGGACAGCAATTCTTCACGCTCGCTCAGTTCCGCTGCGTGCGCTGCGGCTGCTGCCTCACGTTGATCCAGTTCACTGCGAAGCTGAGTCAGCTCGGCATCTGCCTCCTCACGTTCCGCGATTCGCGCGGCCAGTTCTGCGGACTGCTGCTGCAGGGCCTGAGATTCTTCGTCCAGACGGTCTCGTTCCGACTGAACAGCCGCTTCGCGCGCTGCCAGCTCGGATTCGCGGGCGGTCACGGCTTCTCGCTGCGCTTCCAGTTCGCTGCGGAACTGTGCGAGTTCGCCGTCCCCGGATGAAAGCCGGGCGGTCCATTCGTCAAGTTCTGCAGATCTGTGCCGCAGCGATTCGGCCAGTTCTTCAAGTGTCTGACGCTCCGCACGAAGCGAGTCTTCGCGGACGGTTAGCTCACTGTCACGAACTTCTGCGGCGGCCGCACGTTCGTGGAGTTCGGACGTCAGTTGTGTCAGTTCTGTTGCTGCGAATTCGGCGGCGGCGGCCTTGGCATCGAGTTCCTGCGACCGCTGCAGCAGAGTGTCCGCTTCACGATCAACCTGCTCCCGTTCGGCCTGCAGCGACACTTCACGAGCCGCGAGTTCTGCGTCACGGGCATCCGCGGCAGCAAGACGGTCTTCCAGTTCCGAACGCTGCTGAGCCAGCTCGTGATCGAGAGCGTCGCGTTCCTGCCAGCGCAGATCAAGCTCGGCCTGGCGCTGCCGCAGCGACGCGGCGTCGTGATCGAACTGTTCACGATCAACACGCAGCGATGCTTCGCGTTCGGACAGTTCGGCTTCCGCGGCAGCGATCACCGCCGCCCGGTCGTCGAGTTCGCTGCGAAGCTGAGCCAGTTCTGCATCCGTTGCTTCGCAGTCCGCTGCGAATGTCGCCAGTTCGTCATGACGATGCTGCAGTGAGCAAAGCTCTTCGTCCAGACGCTCGCGTTCGAGTCGCAATTCTTCTTCACGCCGGGCGATTTCCGCGAACTGAACATCCAGTTGTGCAGCGCGATCATTCAGTTCGTCGTCTCGAAGCTCCGCAGCAGCCAGACGGGCATTCGCTTCGCGTTCGCGGCGGTCCGCTTCAGCAACGCGTTCCTGAAGTTCTCTATCCCGCTGATGCAGTTCGGCTTCCAGTTCATCGCGAGCAGCCGCTTCGGCATCCAGCTCTTCCGAACGCAGTTCGCACAACTGAATTTCGCCGTCGAGCTGCAGACGATCAGCATGAATCGTCTTTTCGCGGCGTGCGAGCTCATTTTCGCGAACGTCCAGAGCGGCGTCGCGTTCGTAGAACAGAGCCATCTTCTGCGTCAGTTCGGCGGACGTGCTTTCGCGATCGGCCGACAGTTCGGCCAGTTCCTGACGCTGCTGCTGCAGAGACACGGCTTCGCTGTCCAGCCACTGGCGTTCGGCCAGCAGGGACTCTTCCCGTTCGATCAGCATGCCGTCGCGAACGTCGGCGGAGATGATTCGTTCTTCCAGCTCAGTCTGCTGCTTCGCCAGCTCAGTTCGGGCTGCCGCACAGGCCGCTTCCTGTTCCGCCAGTTTTTCTGACCGCTGCTGAAACACCTGCAGTTCGTCATCCAGCCGGGCACGATCGGTGCGGCTGGAGTCTTCCTGCGCGACCAGAGTCGTTTCACGCTCCTCGATGTCCGCGGCAAGTTCGTCCAGTTCTGCTCGCTTCTTTTCCAGTTCTGCGTCGGCGGCTTCGCACTCCGCGAACAGCGTGTCCAGTGCGTCACGCTGCTGCTGCACAGACTCGCGTTCCAGAGCCAGCAGTTCGCGTTCTGTGTGCAGTGTCGCTTCGTGTTCCGCAAGTTCCGCGGCCTGAGTCTCGACGGCCGCCGATCGTTCGTCGAGTTCCGCCTGATGCTGAGCAAGTTCTGCTTCAGCGACCTCGCGTTCTTCGGCCAGTGCAGTCAGTTCCTCGCGCAGCTCGTTCAGAGACCGGACGTCTTCCTGAAGCTGATCGCGTTCCAGACGCAGGGCTTCTTCACGTTCGGCGAATTCCGCGTCACGCTCTTCCAGTTCCTCCTGGCGTTCATGGAGTTCGGCTTCGAGAGCGTCCAGGGCTGCCTGGCGTTCGTTCAGGGCCGCGTCAGTTTCCGCACGCTCGTGGTCGAAGGAATCGCGTTCGCCGTGCAGCAGTTCGCGCTCAGCCAGCAGAGCATCGCGCTGTTCCTGAAGCGACTGCCGTTCGTTCGCCAGTTCCTCCTGCTGCCGGGTAAGCGACGCGTCGTGTTCCTGAAGCTGCGTTTCGCGGACTTCGACGGCGGCCACGCGTGCATCATGTTCCGCACGAAGCTCACACCATTCGTCGTCCAGGACAGAACGTTCCGCCTGCAGTTCTTCCCGCTGCGCCTGCAAAGCCCGCGTGTCTTCCAGGAACTGATCCCGTTCGGTCTGCAGCGACCGTTCCCGCTCGTGCAGTTCCGTGTCGCGGGCATCTGCGGCGGCGATACGCTCATCGAGCGAAGACTGCCAGTCGGCGCGTTCGCTGTCGAAGGCTGTCCGCTCGGCGGTCAACTCGTCACGCTGCTGCTGCAGTGCCTGCGACTCGCTGTCGAACTGCTCACGATCAACCTGCAGTGCTTCTTCCAGTTCGACAACTGCATCACGGCGCTGCTGCAGTGACTGAGATTCGTCCGCAATCCTGTCGGCCTGAGCCTGCAGTTCATCCTGCCGCTGCGCCAGCGTCAGGTTCTGTGTCTCCACCGCGGCTTCGCGCTGTTCAACTTCGACAAGCCGCGCGGCAACTTCTTCTTCCGCTGCAGCCTGAGCCTCGTTCACACGTTCGATGTCGTCGCGCTTTTGCTGCAGCGATTCGTTTTCCCATTCAATCCTGGTCGTCAGGTCGTCCGCACGGCGCGCCAGATCGGCCTCCTGGTCTGCCAGCGCGATCTCGCGAGCATCCAGTTCTGCCTGACGGGATTCCAGTTGAGCACTGGCAACGGCTTCGGCAAGACGTTCCGCTTCCTCGTACCTGCACTGGACGTCTTCGAACCGCTGATTCAGTTCGTCTTCTTTGGCGGTCAGCTCCTGCTGCAGCGCGGACAGTTCCTGTTGCTGAGCAACCAGTTCAAGTTGCCGCGCGGCCTGTTGCTGTTGCTGCGCGGCCTGTTCAAGCTGCTGCGCGGATAATTCCTGTTGCGTTCTGGCCTGCTCCTGTTGCTGTGCAGACAGCTCCTGCTGCCGGGCCGCCTGTTGCTGTTGCTGCGCGTCCAGCTCCTGCTGCTGCGCGGCCAGTGTTTCCAGCCTGTGGGCGAATTCTGCTTCACGTACTGAGAGCGCGACTTCGCGTTCGCTGACTTCTGCAGCCTGAGCGGCTCGTTCGTCAAGCTGCGATTCACGGACCTGAAGCTGCCGTTCGCGTTCCGCAAGCCGTTCCGCCAGCAACTGCAGTTCGGTATCGCGACGATCGATTTCCGCGACGCGAAGTTCAAACGCGCTGCGGTGAGATTCCAGTTCCGACTGCAGTGTTCGCAGTTGGCGTTCTGTGTTTTCGTTTTCCGCGCGACGAATCTCCAGCCGCTGCTGTTCCACCTTCAGCCTGCTCTGCAGTTCGGCCAGAGCGGCGCTCTGTTCTTCCACGACGACGCGCAGTGCCTCGAATTCCCCGCGCGAAGCTTCAAATGCGTTCTGCGACGCCAGCAGGCCATTCTGCCGTTCAGCAAGTCGGATCGCTCGAGACTCCAGATCGTTGTGACGGCGTTCGAGCTGCAGTTCCCATTCGTCAAGCTGTCGCTGTCGCTGCTGAGTCAGTTCGTCCCATGCAGAACTGCGGTCGATGCCTCGTGCGATCCGTGAAACCTGGTCGACGGCCTCGCTGTGTTTCGCCGCGGAGTCAGAACTTGTCAGCAGTGCTGCCGGCTGTTCTTTCGTCGCCTGGGCGACGGGCTCTTCAACACCGGGCAACACGGCAACGGTAATAGTCTGCGAATCTGCGACCAGGCTGGCTTCAGCAGCAGGCTCAGCGGCAACAGGCGCAGCGGCAGCAGGCTCAGCCACGATCGGCGCAGCCACGATCGGCGCAGGCACGATCGGCGCAGGCACGATCGGCGCAGGCAGTGACGCGGTGGCGGATGCGCGGCGGGCCGCGGATTCCGCATCCAGCAGGCGGCGTTCCAGCGCGGCAAGGTGCTCACCGATGGCCGCGCGAGCATCCTGATTCGAAATATCCACGACGTGCGTGGCCGAGTCTCGCGGATCATCCGCTGGCGGCAGCGCCGCGGAATCGACGCGAAGCATCGCGGGTCCGAGTGCCATCAGATCGCCAGGCAGCAGTCGGGCAGTCCCGGAGACCGGCATGTCGTTGACCCAGACCTGATTCCCGTTGGCAGCGACCAACAGCACGCCGTGGCGGTACTGCAGTTGGCAGTGCGATTCTGCAACGCCGCCGATTGCGACGCGAAAATCGCACGATTCCCCGCTTCCGCACAAATAACTGCCTTCTCCGGTAATTCGGAACGGCTCCAGACTGGAGTTCCAGACTGGCTGCAGGATGGGCAGGCGAGCTGTCTTATCTGCGGTGCGCGTGGGATTGGAAAGGGATGGCATGACGATCTCCGTTCACCGGCCTGTCACCCCGCGGGAGCGACCAGCCGGCAGCACTTGTTGTCGACAAAACGGAAGCCGAATTGGAATCGGCGTTTTCTGACGATTCTGCAGGTTGCGAGGTGATGCATCGAATGTGGAAATTTGGCAACCTGGTGAAGTACATAGCCCAGGAAAGCAATGCCGTCCAAATCCGCTTCTTCGAAGCCCTCGGCATAACGAATATTCTGGTCCGAGAATGTGTTCCACGACGCCTGCACGGCCTCGGTGGGCCGGTTACACCATTTGCAGGGCGTGCCCCGTTGCGTCCGGCGATGCAGATTTTTCAGAATCTGCTTTCCTCGAAGACGCTGCGGGCGAAGAATCGGCCGCCGTTGCGAACCACGTTGGCGGCTGACAGTTCTGACGGTTGCGCCGAACCTGAACACAGCGGCCGGGAATTCTGGCGACTCAATCGGCCACCCGGTTTGTGGCACTGATCAATGGAAACTAGGTTTGTGCCAGGTGCCGACCTGCAGGAGTTCGCTTCCGTCAGTCGGGCCTGAATGATTCACGCGAACGACAGGACGCGATCGCTGCACGACGACCGACTCCGCAGGACCAGCGGGGTTCGGTCGCCAGTCCCCGCAATGCACCATGAGACTCTCCGAACCAACCAGTCCGTCTGTCCGTACTCTGCATGCCGGCTGCTGCCTGATTCTGCTGGCTGGCGTCTCGTGGTCACTGCTGACTCCCGATCCGTTTGCCGTCGTTGCTCACGGACCGCTGAGAGCACTGGCTTACCTTGACGACCTGGTCCTGCACCTGGGAGTCTACGCGGCCGTTTCGCTGGCATGTTTCAGCCTCGCGATGGAATCGGAACGCCGCCGGGCCATGTGGCTGGTGGTCGCGCTGCTGTGCCTGCACGCGATTGGCACGGAATTCGCGCAGTGGTTTATTCCGGGCCGCACGGCTGATCCCGCTGACGCTGCCGCGAACCTTGCCGGGATCGCGCTGGGCGTTTCCGCGACTCGCAGTTTTACGCGAGTGCTGCGACGTCGCATTGTTTCGGTCACCGCGTAGAATGCCGTGCTGCCGGGCAATTCTGCGAACCGAAAAGCTCTTCCCCGAATCTCCATGCCGCAAGCACGCACTGAACATTCCGCGGCGGACGCCGCAACTGACAAGCGATCGGCCGATATCGCCATCGTCTGCACTCACGGCGGCGAACTGAAACCGTTTCTGAAGCGACTGGATCGCCGTCGGAAGTACGTGGATCAGAACATCGCATTCCGAGGCGGCTTTCTGCACGAAACGATCCGCGTGGCGGTGGCGGAATCAGGCTGCGGATTCGCCCGCCACCGCGCGGCGACCGAAACGCTGATTGCCGAACATCATCCGGTGTGGGTGATCTCCGCAGGATTCAGTTCCGCCCTGATTGCGGATCTGCAACCCGGAGACCTGTCGCTCGCCAGCGAAATCTGCGACACGCACGGCAACACTCATCCGGTGAAGTGCCCGATTCCGGAATCGAAACGCGTGTTCGTTCGGCGTCACGTCGTGGCCGATCAGCACCCGGTCAGTGCGGCCGACAAGCGCGGACTGGCCGAGAAAGTCGCCGCGGCCGCGGTCGACACGTCAAGCCTTGCGGTGGCTCAGGTGTGCGGCGAGCAGCAAACGCGTTTTCTGTCCATTCGGGCGATTGTCGACAGCTCTGACGAAGAAATCCCGACGGACGCGTTCTCCATGATCTTCCGCCGCGACAGCAAGGCCGTGGGCGGACTGCTGGGCGGACTCGTCCGCAATCTGAAACGAGCGCCGGAACTGAACACATGGCGGCTGCGAACTGACGAAGCGGCCGCGCACCTGGATCGGTTTCTGGTCAGCGTGATCGAACAGCTTGGCGAACGTCTGACTCGCCGTGCGTAGCTGCAGGCTGGTGGCAAATCAGTCGTCATGTGATGAACGCAGACAGGCGACCGACGGCGGGGAGGGCGACGCTCCTGCCGCGCCGCGTGTGCCGAAGCGTGTGCCGACGCGGCAACGGTTCGACCAGAGCCTCGCTCTCCC
>CAZHET010000356.1:0-6976 GCA_964531585.1 uncultured Planctomycetaceae bacterium
TCAACACCTTGCTGTCAAATAGTTTAACCCCTTCGCAAAGACCCTGAAAGCCCTGCCCTGGACGGCCATCTTACATTTTCTTCGACGGGATCGGAGTCCCGTCGTACGGAAGCGACGGGATCAGAGTCCCGTCGTACCGAAGAGTGGCTCGCCGAGCTTGTTCGCGCGCGGCGGATCTTCGTTGCACAAATCGCGGGTGAAGAACGTTTCGCTGCCGCTGAAGATGCCGCTCGGTTGCGAGACGCACTCGGCATCGTTCCTCCCGTCGGACTGGCCGATGCGTTTCTGGAACCCGTCACGGAGGCACTCACCGATCTCGTTTCGCGTTTCGCGCGAACCCACACGCCGTTCACGGCTGAAGACGTCGCGGCACGGTTCGGACTTGGCACCGGCCCTGTTCTGACAGCGTTGAACAAGCTGGCCGCGCTGGAGCGTGTCATCGAAGGCGAATTCCTTCCTCACGAACTGCGCGGCACACCCGTCGCGGAGCTCGTCAGGAGTTTCGACGGTCACCGGAATACGTCGCAGGTCCTGACGAGTTCCGGTACGGCGCGATCGTCCGGTCGCGAATGGTGTGACGTCAACGTCCTGCGAACGCTGCAGCGGCGGACTCTGGCAGCGCTGCGGAAGGAAGTGGAACCGGTCGAACCGAAAGCGCTGGCGCGGTTTCTTCCCGATTGGCACGGAATCACTCGGCCGCGGCGAGGACTGGATGGTCTGCTGGATACGATCGAGCAGCTTCAGGGGGCACCGCTGCCGGCATCGACTTTGGAAAACGAAATCCTGCCGGCTCGCGTGACGGGATTCCGGCCGTCGGACCTTGACGAACTGTGTGCCGCCGGAGAAATCGTCTGGCAGGGCTGTGATTCCACGGCGACCGGTGACGGGCGGATCGCGCTGTACCTGACCGACCGCTTCCCGCTGTTGTCGCCGCCTGTCGACCCGCTTGACGACGACATGGCTGACAAGCTGCGGTCACTGCTGCGCGAACAAGGCGCGTTGTTCTTCGCTCAGATCTGCGGCGAACTGCGCGGCTTTCCCAACGACATGCTGGACCTGTTGTGGCAACTGGTCTGGCGCGGCGAAGTGACCAACGACACGCTGACTCCCCTGCGGTCACTGCGAGCGGGACACAGAACAGCCGGTCGCTCAGAGCGGAGAACTCAGCGGACGTTTCGGTCTCGGCGTCAGAACCACCTGCCAGGGTCTGAAGGACGCTGGACAATGTTGGGGAAGGATTCAGGATTCAGGATCGAGGATTCAGGGCGAACAGCACAACCGAATCTGCCCGGCGGCTCGCGGGCAGTGACTGTCACGGAGCGGCAGACAGCGATCGCTGCTCAGTTGATTGAGCGGCACGGAATCGTGACAAAGGAAATGCTGGCAAGGGAGGACATCGTCGGGGGATTCGCCGGTTTGTATCCGGTGCTGAAAGCGATGGAAGAAGCCGGGAAGGTGCGGCGAGGTTACTTCGTGGCCGGCCTGGGAGCCGCCCAGTTCGCGGCTCACGGCGCGGAAGACCGACTGCGGGAACATCGGGATTCGGGTGGCGTCGCGGGGCAGACCAAAGATCGGTCCAGTCAGTCCGATCCGATCGATCCAGCGGAGCCGCCAGGCACGAACAACACGCTGGTGCTCGCCGCGACGGACCCGGCCAATCCCTGGGGCAGCGTATTTCCGTGGCCGGAAACCAGTGAACCGGCGCGGCCTCAGCGAGTTGCTGGCGCGAAGGTCATCATTCACGACGGTGAGCTGCTGGCCTACCTGGGAAGAACGAGGCAGACAGTCACAACCTTTACCGGCGGCGATGCTTCCAGTGTGGCAACGCAACGAAGACTGCTGGCGATGTCTCTCGCAACGCTGGCCGTTCCCGGTCGTTCGATGCTGCTGACGAAGGTCGACGGAATTCCCACGGCGGAATCACTTCTTACCGCAGCGCTGCTGGAGTGTGGATTCACAAGCACAACGAAAGGGTTCCTGCACAAAGGGCGGACGCAGGTTTAGCCGTGAGTGCGAGAAATCTTTTTCCGCCCGCGTCCTTGTTCCGCGCAACCGCACACCCGAGACCATGCCCGAAGGCGACACAATTCACCGCACCGCCGTGAACCTGTGAAAGGTGCTTCACGGCCAGATCATTCGCGATGCAGGCGGTCGTCACGAAGTTCCCGACGCAAACTCGCTGACGGGAAGCACGGTGTCCGGCATCGAAGCTCGTGGCAAACACCTGGTGATTCATTTTGATAATGACCGCGTCCTGCATACTCACATGGGCATGACCGGATCGTGGCATATCTACCGGCTTGACGACGACTGGCAGAGACCCCTGCGTCAGGCAGCGATGGTCCTGAAGACCGATCGCTGGTGTGTGGTGTGCTTCAATCCGAAGCTGATCGAACTGGTCACCGCGCGCAAGTTGCTGCGCAATCACTACCTTCAGCGGCTGGGCCCGGATCTGCTGGGCCCGCCGATCGATCCGACGGCAATCGTGGCCCGCTTTCGGACTCAGAACAGCGCAGCGATCGGCGAAGCGGTGATGAATCAAACCGTCGTCAGCGGCATTGGCAACGTTTACAAATCCGAAGTGCTGTTTCTGGAAGGCGTACATCCTCGCGCCGCTGTCAGTCAGTTATCCGACGCACAGATCGTGAGCATCACGGACCGCGCGACCTGGCTGATGCAGCAGAACCTCGGTGGCCACCTGCGGCGGACAAGGTTCCGCGAATCCGGGAATCGAGTCTGGGTGTACGGCCGGCAAAACGAAGAGTGCTTCCAATGCGGCACGACGATCCGGATGCTGAGGCAGGGGGACCTTGCTCGCTCGACCTACTTCTGCCCCGCGTGCCAGCCTGCCCCCGCGTGACGCACCGTGCTGCGAATATTGGCCGGAGGAAACAAGAAGGCGACGAAGGAAATTCCGAAATGACTCCCAACAAAGCTGCGTGCCCGTTTCTGCGCGCGCCGTTTCTGCGTGCGATAGTTCGGGCGACCTGGTGAAGCGAGTTCGAAGTGCGATCAAGCAAGACAAACGCATCGCGAGGCGCGTGCGAAAGATCGAGAAGTGGCTCCGCATGAAACCCGAATCCCGCGTATCACCGGGGCAAACGTGCCCGGGATGAACGTTCCGACGGATTTGAGGGGTTTAGTATGGACGGAGACACTTGGATCGCTGGGCTGACAATAGGAGTGGCGAAACGCAACCAATTCAAACCCGTCGTGACCGCTCCAAGCCCCTTTGGTACAATGACTTACCGTTGATCGCGAATGCCGTACCGTTCCCGAAACTTGCCCCCTTAATCGTAAATTGCCGCAACCCGTTATGAGTCAAGGCTCTGAGACAGTTCGAAAGTTGCTGGTCGCCCATTTTCAGGGCGATGACGCTGGCTTTCGGTCTGCTGCGTGGGAGGTTGTGAAGCAGGAGCGACAGCTCAACCACAGCGTTCTCGCAAACGACCTTGAGCGAATTCTGAATGAGGCGAACGGCTCCCCCAGGTCTGCAAAGACGTTTTTCACGACGTTGATCGCGGGCAACGGAAACTTGCCCAAAGACAAGGACAAGAATGCTTCTCTCGTTGAGGTAACTGATCCCGATCGCGAACTTGATGACCTGGTCCTCACTCCGACTTTGCGGCAGAGTGTCGAACGAGTAGTCCGCGAACGCCGCAGCAGCGAGTTGCTGCGATCGCACGGCGTCAACCCGATGCAGAAGCTGCTTTTCTGCGGTCCCCCTGGCTGCGGCAAGACGGTTGCGGCCGAGGCTCTTGCCCACGCCCTTTATCTTCCCTTGGCCACGGTCAGATTCGATGCTGTGGTTTCCTCTTACCTGGGTGAAACCGCTGGCAATTTGCGAAAGGTCTTCGATTTTGCCCGATTGCGACCAGTCCTCTTGTTCTTTGATGAGTTCGATGCGATCGGAAAGCACCGCAGTGCCCTCGACGAACATGGCGAACTGAAGCGTGTCGTGAACTCCTTTCTTCAGTTACTCGATGGCTTCCACAGCGAAACTCTCACTGTCGCCGCAACGAATCATCAGGGACTACTCGACCCGGCACTCTGGAGGCGGTTCGATGAGATTCTGCTGTTTCCAACGCCGACGGTAGAAGAAATCGAAACGCTACTGTGTCGTCATTTCCATCAGATCACGGTTTCCAATTCCGTTCGGTTGCGAACAGTTGCCAAGGCATTAGTAGGCTTTTCGCACGCCGACATTGAACGTGTGGCGCAGGAAGCAATCAAAGAGACGATTCTCGGAGAACGCGATCAAATCTTACCTGCCACACTGAAGGCTGCTGTTGAACGACAAATGCAGCGTCGAGCAATCACAACGACAGAATATGAGGAGCCGCCTGCTCAACCGAAGCGGCCGCCGAGAAATACTCGGAAGTCAAAGTAAGCTATGCCGCACCACCCCGATGATACGCGCTATCCCCACCTGCCGTTGATTCGGGAGGAGCCGACGCCGCCCAGACGCAAATCCCAGGGTTTCCAACCGCCATCGGCACCCAACAGAGGTGGCCGGTCGCAGTTCGCTGGTGACCTGCGCGATCGTATCGACGATTTTGAAACGGAGATCGCAGCCCGGCCTCCGTCACCTGCGGGCATTCAGCCCCATCTGGTTTTTCGTGTGCCGCTCTCGCCCACAGCATCCACTCAGTCGCTCGCCGAGTTCATCGAAAAACTCGGAATCACCGTCGTATCGATCGAGTCCGACAACGCAATCATCGCCTTTCGTGATGACGCGAACCTAACTGAATTCCGTGAGGCCGTTCAGTCTTACGAGCAAGGTCCACAATCCGGAGTCAATCCCCGTACCGGACAACCATACGCAACCACGCAATGGGACGTTCTTGAGCACATTGAAGCTGCTGAAATGCGGCTTTGGGACCGACAGGACCGTATCGGACGCCGCCTGCTGCACATAATTGGTGATGAAGGCCAGTCTATTCACGACAACCAACTCTATGTTGTAGACGTGGAGCTTTGGCATCGTGGCACAGATGAACTTGCACGAGCCGGAGTTCAAGAACTTCGGCAGTTGGTCATGGACTCGCCACTCGATGGCGAACGGCTCTGCGATTCATTTATCGGGCAGCTTTTCTGCCTGGCGAGAGTTGCCGTTCGCGGCCAGAAGATGCGAGCTTTGCTCGATTTGGACATTGTCGCCGAAGTGGACGTTCCGCCGCAGCCCACGTTCGATCATCGTCAGGCATTGCGGGCCACGGAGCGTCAGTTTCCAACACCACCAGTTCCCGAACTGGGGGGACCGTCCGTTGCTGTTGTGGACAGCGGAATCGTTTCCAATCATCCGCTTCTCGCATCCAATGTCGGCAACGCCGTGTCGGTCATGGCTTCAACAGACTCAAGTGGTGACGAAAACGGACATGGGTCTTTGGTCAGCGGCATTGCCGTTTTTGGCAACATCCGAGCCTGCTACGAATCGGGGCAGTTTTCTTCACCGATCACACTGTTCTCAGCGCGGGCTCTTAATGCGGAAAACAGATTCGACGACGAAACGCTGATCATTCATCAGATGCGTCGGGCGATCCAGACATTTGTGGCTCCACCCTACGAGTGCCGCGTATTCAATCTGTCTCTTGGCGACGATTCCCGTGCCTGGCTTGAGCACAATCCAAGACAGAGTTTATGGGCGGAATCGCTCGACATTCTTGCGCGGGAATTGAATGTCGTTCTCGTACTGTCTGCTGGCAATCAGTCCCTTGGCTTGGCTCGCAACGCTTCGGATTCGGAGGAAGTTCTCGCGACGTATCCAGATTACTTATTCGAGCCGTTCGCTGGCCTTGGAGAGCCGGCAACAGCTGCTATTCCGATCACTGTCGGTGGTATTTCTGAACACAATATTCCGGCAGTTCCGGCCCCACGGCGGTCTGAGGACATCATTCGCACGAGCGCACTCGCCGGGGAACCGACCCCAACAGCTCGCATCGGCCCAGGATTGAACGGTGCGATCAAGCCCGAGTTTGTCGCACCCGCTGGCAATGTCGCATTTCAAGGTTTTTCAGAGATTCGGCAGGTTGATGATGACCACGGATTGGCGGTGATGTCATTGTCACACCAGCCAACACAGAATCTGTTCGCGTTCGATGTTGGAACCAGCTATGCCGCACCACTTGTCGCTCGCTCGGCATCGATTCTCTTGGGGAGTCTTCGTCAGCATCTCGGAGAAGAACCCGATGCGAACATGGTGAGAGCAGTTCTTGCCTCTGGCGCGGTACTGCCTCAGCCTGCCGACGACCGAATTGAAGTCCATCGGGGTACGGATGGACTTCGCCAAGTGTACGGCTACGGGCAGATTGACGAAGACATTCTCTATGAGTCGGCTGACCGTCGCGTAACGATGGTGGCACAATCGACCATTCCACTTGATACCTTTGCGATCTACGAAGTACCAAGCCCACCTGAATTCCGTTCGGCTAGCGGTCGGAAGCGAGTGACGGTCACATTGGCATTTGATCCGCCGGTTCGGCGACGCCGCGCCGATTATCTCGGCGTGAAAATGGACTATACCCTCGTACGAGGAAAGTCGGTCGACGAGATCGTCGAAGCCTATCGTCAACTCAGCATTTCTGAACAGCAGCATTTCAAAAGATTAGGCACGAAACCGCAAGGTGCTTTTCAGGGAGCATTTCGATGTAAACTGGAGCCAGGTCCGACAAAACTGGCCTCCAGTACGTTGCAACGATCTGAATGGACTTTCGAACGTGAAGGCACAGATTATGGAGATTCTTGCTACCTCGTGATACGCGCTCAAAGAACTTGGGCACCGGACAACTTTCTTGAACAACGGTTCGCCGCCACCGTCACACTCCAAGCAGAGGAACCGGAACTCTACACACTTATTCAGAATCGCATCCGGCTTCGTCAGCAGCAGAGAGCACGAGTCCGACAATAGGTTCTTCTCCTTTGAAACTGCACTTTAGGGGAACGTCTATCACAGGGTGATTGATCTTGCGACGAAGAA
>CAZHET010000357.1:0-6951 GCA_964531585.1 uncultured Planctomycetaceae bacterium
CTGTCGTGAATAAACGATCGTTCGAAGAAGGGCTCCAGAATATTGCACAGCGCGTGGTGGACGATACGGTCACGATAGGGCGCGGCGCTGATCAGCCGAGGCTTCGGGTCCGTGATCATGAAGGTCCGGAACGGACTGGGACGATAACTTCTGTCGGCCAGGGTCTCGGAGAGTTCCACGAGGTCTCGCTCCAGGTGGAACTCAAAGTGCTCGACGTCCCGCCGGCATCGCTTGCCACGGCGTGCCTTGCGTGCGGCATGATACAGGTTTTCGAAACTACAAAGTTGCTCGAACACGTTGCCGATGCGTTTCATGACATTGCTCCTCCGTGGTCACTTCAGACAGGCAATTACCGCATCCAGCCTCCGACCTGACGTCCGATGTCCACCAGTTTATGCGAAGCCGTGCCGTAACTCTTCACCGACAGGCAATTCAGGTCGCGGGCCAGGCGTATCTGAAATCGCAGCACTTCGAGATCGATGTTCACGCTTTCGAGAATGCTGCGTCGATCGCGGGTGTATCGGGCTCGAATCAGTTTTTCGAGGACTTCGTAGAGCAGCAGTTCCATGCGCTGTCCCAGCGTGAAGCGGTGTTCCCGCGAGAATTTGCCCACCTTCGGCATCATCCAGAGGATCAAGTCGTAACAGGCACGGATGATCGGAAGTTCATCCGAGCGGTTGTGGTCGGGCATGGTGACACGTTTATTTGCTTCGAGGACCTTGAATTGAGACGCCGAATTTCAAATTCGCGCGCCCCGCTGCGCGTGGCTTTGGTAAAAGGGAAAAGGGCAAAACCGCAAAGGGAAAAACAGACAAACGCCAAACCGCTACGGAGTCCTGGAAATACGAAAACCGAAGTAGTTGTCACGGCTCCCGGGCGAGTCGTGGACGCGATTCGCCGACCGCAGATACTGCGGACTGAGGCTGAAGAACGAGCCGCCCCGCAAAACACGAGAATCGCTGGCCTCCGGATCATACTTATCGTCGCACCATTCCCAGAGATTTCCGTGCATGTCGAACAATCCCCACGCGTTCGGAATCTTCCTCCCGCCAAAGTCAGTTTTGAACGTATTGAAGACTGCGTAGTCCCCCAGGTATTCGGTCGATTCGCCAAAGCAATACCCCTGGGCACTCAAGCTGCGGCAGGTATATTCCCACTCCTGTTCTGTGGGCAACCGGTAACCAAATGAGCCTTCTTCGTTGAGGCTCACCTCTGCCGACGTGATGTGCCCCGCTTCATCCCGTTTCGCGTCGTTCGGTATCTTGTAGAATGGCTCCAGCTCTTGCTGCTCACTGAGTTCATTACAAAATTCGACCGCGTCGTACCAGGAAACATACGCCACTGGCAATTGCCGACTGAGCGGCACTTTGGCCGCGTTCTCTTGTGAAGTATCTTCGAACTTTGGCAGAATCGCCTCGAACTGAGCGACGCTGATTTCGCGGTCCGACATCCAGATGGAAGGAAACACTTCCGACACGTCGTTGCCGGTCGGATCGCCAGTCCAGCCGCTATCCTCACCTCCGCCGACGTCGTCGGTCACCGAACCCAGAGCAAACTCATGCGACGGGATTCTGATCATGGTGAGCCCGGCGACATCCTCAAAGAAGCGCCAATTCACTGTCGCATCTGTCTCCGGACGCGCACTCAGCAGATGCTGCAGCTCTTTCTGAGTAACTCCCTGCTGCTGCAGCGCCCAACCCGCGGCACTGTGTGTGCCTCCATCGATCGCTGTGAGATAAAGCTTCTTCAGGACGTCCTGAGTAGCCTGCCGTGCAGCTTCACCCAACCGCCCCACGGCCACGCACAGGGCAGAGCGGGTTTCCGGTGGGATGTCTGACCGCTCCAGCAGTTCGGCCAGCCGATCGAGGTCACCGGGAAAGTCCGCAAAGCCGTGGATGAACGCCGTACGTCGCCACGGATTTTCCCTCAGCACGCAGTCCTGCGAGAGCGGTTCGGTAAACCCGCATTGGGCCGCGACGGTCAAGAAGCGGGTTCTCATCTGGACGTCATCCGCCGCTGCAGCGATTCGGTTCTCAATGATATCCCGGAGATTCAGCAGATCGCCGTTATGCACAACCCGAGACAGAGCGTTAATCAGATTCGGTCCTTCATCCTTAGACAGATTGGGCAGTTGATCCAGGAGAAGTGCCACATGCTCGGGACCGACTGCGTCGAACCGGGCCAGTCCGTATGCCGTGGTGGATCCAGTCACGTTTCTGATCCCGGAATGTCAGGCGCAGTTGTTCGATCGCCAGACTGCGATATGCCTCAAGATCTTCCAGGCTGGGTTCCACCGTGCTGGCGGCAGGATTCAGCAAGCGCTCCACGAGACGTTCCGTCTCGCGCTGTCGCATCTCAAGTCGCCCCAGATAGGCAACAATCAGGCCAATGCACGCCACCACAACAAAGATGCCCCAGGCGATCTGCTTTCGGTGACGGGCCGCGTTCTGGCTGGCCTCCACGAAGTTCCGTTCAGACTTATCGAGTTCCGCGGACCGCGAAGGAACGTAAGTTCTGGATTCCTGCAGAGCATGACCCCGCAGCAAAGCGGTTACGGGATCCCGTTGATAGGCACCGAGCAAAGGTGCAAGGCGACTGCGCCATTGCAGAAACTCGCGATCTTTATTCACCCATTGCTTCAGCCGATCCCACCGCCGCAGTAGCTCTTCATGAGCGACCTCGACGGTCTCACCTGCCGCGATACTGTTATCGGCCACCGCCGCAGCGGCAACAGAACTGGTTTGTGTGCGTGTCGTCACGAGCAGTCGCTGGTCCGCCAGCTTGCGGGCAACCTGCTGAGACGTGGCGTCCAGACGGGCCAGGTCAGCTCGCCGGCGTGTGTCCTCTTCGGTTTTGGATCCGGCCTGAACGAGTCCGCGAAACAGGGATTCCGCCGCTGTCTGTTCTTCCCTGCTGAGGTGCGTAAATATGGCCTCAGCCCGGGTCGCAATAGCTCCCGTCAGACGCCCCAGCTTGCCGTAGGCCTCGTGTGTCAACTGACCGTCGCCACGGCGGGATTTCCAGAGTTCTTCCAGCACGAATTCCAGCAGCGGCAGTCGTCCCGGTTCATCGCCAGCGTCGTCCAGAATTCGATCGGCCAGTCCGTCCTGAAACGTCAGCCCTACCTTGTTGCCGGGTTCCTCAATGGCACTCCGCAATTCGTCACGATTCATCGGGCCCAGATCCAGCCGACTGTGTTGCAGCCGATCCAACAACAGTCGATGGTTCAGAATCTGGCCGTAGAAGTCCCAGCGAACCGTGAGCACAACGGAAAGCGGTGAATTCTCACGAGAGGTCGACTCCAGAAGTTCCATGATGAAACGATTGCGTTGATTGTCACTCTTGCAGTTCGTGTACAGCTCCTCCCACTGGTCAACGACCAGCAGCAATCTGTCTGTGCCCGGTTGCTGCTTCAGACCTTCCATGGCCAGGTCCCACAACGGCACTCGGGCATGCTCCAGATCGTCGGCCAGAGCCTTCCGTTTGCGGATTAAATCAATCCCTGTCAAATCGGGTTCCACCAGAGGCAGAAAAACGCCCGCCAGCGAGTGCAGCGGATTCTCTTTGGGGAGCAACGTCAGAATATCCCATACATCGCCGTCACCGCGATGCCGCAGCCGCGGAACAAGGCCCGCTCGCACAACCGACGACTTGCCACTGCCCGATGCCCCGGTCACAGCGACCATCGAGTGATGTTGAACAAGTTCCACAAGATCGTCGGTGTATTTCTGACGGCCGAAGAAGAACTCAGAATCTTCTTCTCGAAATGCCAGGAGACCACGGTAGGGGCAGATGGCCTCTCGGCGCAGCGGTGCTTCGTCCGGATTGACGGGCTCACCCCGGATGGCAGCGGCCAGTGCATCCAGCTGACGCAGATCTGCGGGATTGTCCCGCAGATCGACCCACATGAAATTCTTCATGAATCCCAGCGGCGGCTCACACCCTGGAAGAAGAACCGGGATGAAGGAATACGTTTCAACCTCTACTTCGCGATTCTGTCCCCAGGCACGTTCGCGTTGTTGCCAGCGTCCCATTCCGTGGGGCCCGATGAACATGGCCATCGCCCGGCTGCTCGACAGGGCTCGCTCAAGGGCTTCGATCCAGTCTCTCCCGGGCTGCAGATACCAGCGGTCGACGAAACACTTGCACTGGCGAGTGGCCAGTTCTTTGGCCACTCGTTCCACAATGGCGTGGTCGAGCGAGTTGTAGCTCAGGAAAGCGTCGTGGACTGGCGGTGTTGTCATTCGGGTCGTTGTCCTGCCGCTGATTGTGATTCGGACCTAGTTGAGATTGATGTGCCTTCGGGTACCTTTACGAATCCTTCCGGTACACTTCAAGTCTTGACAGCCGACGTGTGGCAACGCCAGCAGCCATGCGATAGACTTGGCTTCATTCGTCCCACGGTTCGGCATGATAACCATCAAGGAATCTCGATTGCACAAGCTCGAATGTGTCTCTTCCGGCTTCGTCACCCCGCGTCGCCATCTGCTCGATCGCACCCGTATTATCCATAGCGATTTCGGTGGACGTCTGGCGGTTCACACGAAGATGGCGGGATCGCCCGAGTAATCGGTCTGCCAGCATTTCTGCTCCCGACTCCTGCGACGCGAACAGTAAGTCAACGAGCCGGAGCCCCCACCGCACCTGTCCGCCGCCCAGAGTTTTCAGAAAATCGGCTTCGCTTTCCAGAGTTCCCACACTCAGAACGTCGATCCTGTCGATCGGCTGCTCCAGCGGTCCAACCGCCTCGGCCAGTGCGGCCAGCACGGGGTTGTTTGCCCAGATGCCTCCGTCAATGTATGACTTCGTGCTGATTTCGTCTTCGATGACCGCTTCGTCGAAATATGTCGGAGCAGAGGATGACGCCAGCGTTGCATCGACCGCCATCCGGTGTTGATCGGCCGTACGGTGTTTATGGTGTGGAGTCGTGATGACCTCCGCCTTCCCATTGGCTGCTCGAATCGTGGGAATGACCAGCCGGCAGATCGATTCACTAATCAGCCGGCTTCCCAACACATCCTTCAGAGCCGCCTGAAGCTTGTTCGCATCGTACTTCGATCCCTTCAGCCGCGCATAATCGAAGATCTCCGGTCCCTTCCTCCGATAGAATTGAAGAATCTGGTCGGGGGACAGCCCCAACCCAAGTCCAACTGCCAGGATTGCTCCCGTGGACGTGCCGGCCACGATGTCGAAGTGTCGGACAAGATCCGTGGGGTCAGGACTTCCCATCATCTGTGCCCACCGAGACAGCACGGCCGCTGTAAATGTGCCTCGCAGCCCGCCTCCATCCAGACACAGAATTCTGAACTTCCGGCCACTGGAGACATTCTCCCGGACAAGCGGCAGCAGCTTCGCCTGTTCGATGATCTTCCTGGCAATGATGTCGCCATCGGTTTCGGCTGCAAGAGCCTGATTGTCCTGCCGAGACAGCCCGTTCTTCAATCTGGAGAAGACGCCGTCTATGTCGTTCACGTAGCCCTGGATGGCTCCGCCGAAACCCGCAACCGCGAAGCCAGGATGGCCACGTTTCAGAGACTCTTCCAGCTCTGCGGGAACGCCAGCGCGAGGCCTGTTCTTGTCCCACCACTTGCCACCTACCGCGACAACGACGTCGGTCCTGCTGGCCATCCACTCTCTCATTGGTACCAGCGACAGGTTCTGATCGACTGGATCCGCAGGGATGACCTCGACCAGGCAGGATTCCTTCTGGGACTTCATCTCTGCCAGATGCGACTCTTCAATTGCATATTTCCGCGCACGAACCAGCGTGACCGCGTCACGCGCGCCGCCGAATTCCTTCGCAGCAGCAACGACTGTATCGACAATCGTGGGATGGCTTCCATGGACAACGTTTCCGCCTTCGGCAAGCGCCAATCGCACGAAGCTCTTCACGAACGCCAGTAAGTCATCTTTACGTGGAAAGTCATCAGGCACCGAGGCGGAAAGGTGAAAGCGGACTCCAGACAAAGGCAGGCGAATTTGCATTGGACTCTCCCGGGAATTGAACCAACCTGACCGACTGCAGGTCCACAGCGAACACGCCGGATATTGACTCGTTGGGGCTACCCACGGCCGACAGAACTATCCGGGCCTTGCGTTCATCAAGACCGCTGTCAGAGGAAAGTCTAACCGATCCCCTCATTCGCAACTAACGGTCGCGCCAATGACGAACCGTCCTGTGCAGCATTCGCAGCCAATGCTCTTCCAGACGCAGGACGTCGTTTACGCCTTCGGCGGCGACTTAGCCGTATCTGTTCTGGGACTCGCCGACGCGAAACCTCCGTACAGTTCCTTCCGATGAAGCAGTCAGTTTTCTGCACCATCTATCGCCAGTGGAATGCCGTCGCACAACTCACCAATGACGGACAAAAGCGAATGAAGGTCTTCGCCTCACTCGCATCTCCAGACATCGGCATCAGCATTGATGACGCTCCATTCCGCGTCCAGTTTCCGGGCGTGTGGAAGCAGCTAAGAGAAACACCAGGACGACCGATCACCTCGTGCCCGGATGGGCCAAAAAGGGCGGGTTTGCGATGGGAAGCATCAAGGTTCAGAGGAACCTGTCTTAATCACCGCTCTCAGTTCAGCCATTTTCGGGGACGTCGATCGGCACGGACTTGCCACATGTTCCACCACGTCTGTCAAACTGTCAAACGCTGCCCAATTGATCAACCACGAGCTTCTGTCCTCGAGCTCCTGAGCTATTTCAGGAACGCGACAGCCGCATCGTACGCAGCGGTAGCGCTGTTGTAGTCACCCTGCAAGAGCTTTGCGCGGCCGGACTCGACAAAGTCCGCGCGGATCTCCGGATGCTTCTGCAATTCGTCCAGGTGCGGCTGAATGGCAGCAATCATCCAAGGCTGATCTTGTCGGGCGGCGGCACTTGACGCTCCCGCTGCCGGCTTCGGCTTCCGACTCGTGTCCGTCATAGCCTGAGCCACGTAGATCTCG
>CAZHET010000358.1:0-6928 GCA_964531585.1 uncultured Planctomycetaceae bacterium
GGGTCAGGGCCAGCCGGCGCGACCGGTTCTTCGTCGACCGCTTGTTACTCCCCCCTTCGCGACTTGCTGACTTCAACACAGGAGGACGTCATGCCCCGGCAACAGAACAACTCGGGTTCAACCCGTTCCGCTGACTCGCGGCCGCGGTTTTCAAAGGAGACGTTTGCGGAATCGTACGCCGCTGAGATGTCCCTTGTGGAGGCGGCTCCCGAGAGCAAGCGGCGCGGCCTGCTGACGTATCGCGAAGAAGCGGCCGGTCGCGCGAACGACGACACCCGGAACGGGCATACGCCGAATTCCATCGCACAACTGACCGTCGATGAGGTTGCGCGCATGGAAACCGATGAGATGCTGGAAGTGATCCGGCTGGCCGACTTCCCGATTCTCAGCAGCGACGACCTGCGCCGGCTAAGGTTTGCCGAACGACGGACACTCGAACGCCTGGTCTTTCTGGCTCGAGAATGTTGTCTGAACCGGGAATGCTGGGACGACCAGTCACAGCGCCGCATGGGCTCGGGAGAAATGTTCAAGTGGTTCGGTCGCAAGCCGAAGTAGCTTCCCGCGACTACACCGTGTTCAGCAGCTCACCAATGTTGCTGAAGATGATGAAGTTTTCATCCGGCGGAAGAATCACCACGCTTGCTGGCTGGTTGTTGTACGCCCGGTGGCTGAACTGTGCGCTCGACGTGAACTGCAGAGTCAGCTGCGTGTCAGATTGAATGCTGGCGATCACAAACTGATCGGCACCGATCGCCAGCACATCGCCGACGGCGAGTTCTGATGTGAACTGCGTTCCCGTACCGGTAACCGACGTACTTGCGGCAGGAATCGAAAACGTGCCCGTCAGGAGGTCCAGCGGCGCAATCGAAATCGGCGTTTCACCGAGCGCAGAGACACCGGTCGCCCCGGTCAGATTGTTTGGCGTCAGGCTGTTGATCAGGTCGACGATATCCATCCCGTCCCCGATGACGCGGCCGAATACGGTGTGGCCCACCGTGTCCAGGTCTGCCGGCGTGCCGATTCCGTTGTCTCTGGTATTCACAAACCACTGGCTCGTGCCGCTGTTGGGGCCGGCAGACGTCAGCGCCATGGACAGCGTGCCGCGAACGTTGGAATTCGCGGAGTTGAATTCTCCCTGAATGGTGCCGAATGTCGGCACGTTCGCAACGGTGCCGTTGTTCACTGTGAAGCCGCCGCCCTGAATCACGAAACCTGGCGGTGAGCGATGGATGATCATGTTCTCATAGCGCCCGCTGTCCACGTAGTTCAGGAAGTTCGCGACCGTGATTGGCGCATCCGCGTCAAGCAGTTCCACATCGTAGAAATCCATCACCTGATCGTTGTCGAGATCCTGGTTCGTTTCAAACCGCACCACGGTCCCGAGTGCGAAATGAACATCCTGCGTTGCAAAGATTTCGTCGCCGCTGCCGAGGCGTGACCGGACCCTGAGAACATTCGCTCCAAGGTTGGTCGCGTTGTTGGTCAGTGTCACGTCGACTGTGAATGTGCCGTCCGCGGTCGCGACAGTGCTGCCGTCGTCGAAGTTGCCATCGCCGTCGGAGTCGACGGCGACGGTGGCTCCCGGAGCTGTCGTGCCGACGACAGTGTACGTCGCGTTCTTCGTGATCAGCGTGCCCAGCGACTGCACGGTTGTGTTCGACGAATTGTCCAGCATCAGTGTCAGGATGTCGTCGTTGACGACAGTGATGTTGGCCGTGACCGTCGGATGTCCGGGAGTCGTGGCCGTGATCGTGGTGATCGTGTCGTCATCGAAGTTGGAATCGTCGGTGATCGTCAGCGTGACCGTCACTTCCGACACGCCGGCCCCGAACGTTGCCGTCGACGGACCGGAGATCTTTGATCCCGCTGAATAGGCCAGCGACACGGTTTCTTCCGCAGCCGTCGACCCGGTGCGGCGGATGAGCATTGTCAGAGTACCATCGCTTTCATCCACAGAATTCGATGACGGTGTCAGTGTGATGGACGCGGTGTCGTCGTCCGTCACGGTCAGGTTGGCCTGCCCCGGTGTCGCTGCTGCGGCCGTCGCGCTGATGACGATCAGTGCGTCCCCGTCGACGAGGTTGTTGTTGACCGTGTTGACGTTCACCGTGACGGATGTCTGGTTGGCCGGAATCACGGCGGTGGCCGGAATGGTCAGGCGATTCGTGTTGGACGAACTCAGCGCGACCGTGAGCGCCGTCGCAGACGCAACGTTACGGGAGATCGTGACGGTTGTGGCTGCTGTGCCGTCGGCTTCGGAAACGCTGGTGTCAGCCGGCGTCACGGTCAGTTGCAGGCTCAGGTCGTTGTCGGTCACGGAAATCGTATCGGTTCCCGTGGTCAGTCCGGTGGCGGCAGCGCTGATTGTCACGGTGGCGTTACCGTCCACGATGGTATTCGGAACTGTCGTCGCTGTGAATGTCGCAGACGCCTGTCCGGCAGGAATCGTCAACGTCGCCGGTACTGTCAGCCGTCCGGTGGCAGACGATGTCAGCGTCACGGTCAGTGCGCTGGTTGTTGGGCCGCTGCGGCTGACAGTGACTGTGGATGTATTGGCTGCACCTGCATTGCCGGCCGTGCCGTTGTCTTCCGCAATCGTGGCTGCGGCAATGCTGACTGTCAGCGCCGGAACTTCGTCGTCGGTGACGGTCACATCGACGGTGCCGGAGTCGACTCCGGCTGCAGTGGCAGTGATCGTGACAGTGGCGTTGCCGTTGATTTCGGAATCGTCGATGGCATTCAGAGCAACCGTTGCAGAATTCTGTCCGGCAGGAATCGTGACCGTGGCAGACGCCAGAGCCAGCCGTGCCGGGTTGGACGACGTCAGATTGACGACCAGTTCCGCCGTCGTGTCGGTGTTGCGGGTGACCGTGACCGTGGCGACGCCGGTGCCGCCGTCTTCATCAACGGTGGCGTTGTCGACGGTCAGTGTCAGACCGGGATCGAACGCAGCGACCGCGGCGGCCGCGCGAGCGATCGCGCCGGTCACCGGATCGGTGATGCGTGCTGCGATGATTGCTTCTTCGACGGTGGTGTTTTCGAAGCTGCGGACACGCATGCGTCCGGCGCTGCTGGCCGCGTCGACCTCAATCGCATCGCCTCCGGCCCCGCCCCACGCGAGAAACCTGTCCCTGACGGTGGAAGCCTGCGAAACCACGCTGTCGTTGCCGGCTCCGGCGAACACCCGAGCATCATCGCCGACCATGCTGTTGTCGATCATCAGCACGTCATTGCCGGCTCCCGCGAACGCACGCAGGTTGCGCCCGACCGTCGCATTCTGCATGACGATGTTGTCACTGCCGGCCCCGGCAAACACACGAGTATTGTGTCGAATTGTCGTACCGGTGACGACGATGTCATCGGCCGAACTGCCGCCATGAATGCGGGCGTTGTCGCCGATTATCGAATCACTGACGTTGATCAGGCTGGCACCGCTGCCGCCACGAATCTTCAGATCGTCGCGAATGGTGGTTGCCTGAATGCTGATCGTGTCGCTCCCCGACATCCCGAAGATGCGGACGTCGTCGCCCACGGTCGCATCAGCGACAGCGACACGGTCATCACCAGCTCCGGCCCAGATTGTCAGCCTGCCTGCAATCATCAGGCCGTTACCCACGACCAGCCGGTCATTCCCCGCTCCCAGAAAGATCCGCAAGTCGTCGCGGATTCGATCGCTGCCGGACACCAGAACGAAATCCGTCGCCGCGCCGTTGACGGTGGTCCCGTCCAGACCGCGGACGATGACGTTGCCCGCATCCACAAGGATCTCAATGGAATTGTCCGCCGCGTCGCCTCGCAAAACGGCATCCCGGCCGATGAACTGTGCCGTCACGTCCCCGGCCAGCAGCGTGCGGTCTTCCAGCCGCTCCAGCCGGGCGATCGGCAGTGCCCGTTTGCTCAGAGCCTGAAACCGACGTGAACGCCCATGAGACGGACGATTTTTCCGGAAGAGACGTGCGATGTTCATGCGTTGGTTGACCTTTACGTCAATCTGAGTGTGCGTGCGAATGATGGGGCGACCCGGAAGTTTTCGATATCCGGGCCGTGCAGGCAAACGCGGGATGTCCGAGGAATGCGACGGAGTTTTCCGCGAATTCTAACGCCGTGGCGGTGCGCCCCGCAATTTGCAACCTGGGAAAGCTGGCGAATCTGCGAGTTCAGGCGATTGGGGCTGCAACGATTTCGCGGTCCTGTGGGATCTGCGGCACGTGCAGGTCCGGATAACCGACCACTGTGAGGCATCAGCCGGACGCGATGGCAGTGCGTTCCGGGGCAGAGCCCTGGAGCGAGTTCGCGCGATTGCGCGGAGAATCAGGCGAACAGTGAATCCCGAGCAGCGTCGGTTTCCAGCAGGTGGCGGCGTGCAAGGAATCCCCGGCGTTCGGCCGCAGCCTGCAGGCCGACGAGATGAGACGTCAGATCCGCGTGAGCTTCTCCGTGGGCATCCGCCTCGCGGACAATGGCGCTGGACAGCCAGCGGCCGTAGCGCTGCAGCAGCGAATCTTCGGCCGAGACGAACGTCTGAGCCGACCCGGGATCGCCCTGGCGGGCACAACGGCCGATCAGTTGCCGGTCCATGCGGCCGGACAACTGACATTCCGCCACGATCACATGCAGGCCGCCGCATTCGCGAACGTCCGGTTCCAGGCGGATATCCGTCCCGCGGCCAGCCAGATTCGTGGCGATCGTCACCACCCTGCTCTTTCCGGCCGCTGCCACGATCGCTGCTTCGTCGGCGGATTGCAGGCCGTTCAGCAGTTGGTGCTCAATGCCGCTTTCGTCAAGCAGCCGGGACAGATGTTCGCTGTCGCCGATTGACCGTGTGCCGACCAGCACCGGTCGTCCCTGCGCAACCAGATCGGCCACGCTGTTTCGGATCGCGTTTCGCTTCTGACCGGCCGTCGCGAAGAAACGCGCGGGTTGAATCTGCCGGCCGGAGGCAACTCGCAGAGGGATATTCGCCACCGTCATCCCGTAGACTGCTGCGAATTCCGGCTCACACCCGGTTGCCGTGCCCGTCATTCCGCACAGATGGGGATACAGCCGAAAGAAGCGTTGTCGTGAGATCTGAGCAGCGGCTTCTTTTTCTGCCGTGACGGGCAGACCTTCCCGCGCTTCGATTGCCTGATGCAGCCCGTCCTGCCATGTGCGGTCTTCAAAGATCCGGCCGGTGGATTGGTCCACAATCCGGACTTCGTTGTCGGCGATCACGTAGTGAATATCGCGGCGAAAGAGGTTGCGGGCTCGCAGTGCCTGCTCGACGTATTGCGTCCAGGGTCGCAGCAGAAACGACGCTGGAATCTCCACGTCATCTTCGTAACAGCGAATCATCCCGGCGTCTGTCAGAGCCAGAAAACCACTGGCCGGATCGATGCGAAAATGCTTGCCCTGTTCCAGCCCGCTGGAAAAATCACGCGCCGCCAGGTGGACGCATTCGTCAGGAGCGCCTTTATCGGCTGCGATGCTTAGCACCAGCGGCGATCCGGCATCGTCGATCAGCACGCTGTCGGCTTCGTCAACGATTCCGAACGCCAGGCCTCGCTGCATCGTGCGGCGCTGTCCGGGGCTCGGATTCCGCAGTTCGCGCAGCAACCGGCCGCCGAGTTCGGTGTCGGCGTCCTGCCTGAGAGTCAACTGATCGCGCAGGTAGTCGAAGCCGAATTCATTGCCCGTCGCATAGGTCACGTCACAGTCGTAGACCGGCCGTTTCTGAACCGCGTCGACTCGTTCCGGCAGCAGTCCCGCTGTCATCTGCAGGCGGGTGAGAACCGGTTCGGCCAGGGCGCAATCACGTTCTGCAAGGTAGGCGTTCGGCGTGGCGACGTGAACACCGCGGCCTGCCAGAGCCAGATGAGCGGCGACTGTGATGGCGACAAACGTCTTGCCTTCGCCGGTCTGCATCTGAGCAATCCGGCCGCGAGCCAGTTCGACGGCGGCGTGAATCTGAACGTCAAAGAGTTCAACACCGTGACTTCGCCGCAGCGCTTCCGCGGCGACGGCCAGCCCGGCAACCAGCACGTCGGGTGCCATCACAGAATCGCCGGCGGACAGTTGGCGTCGCAACCGTGCGGCTTCGGCGTGAAGTTCTCCATCGTCGCCGACCTGTATCAACGACGTTGCGAATTCCCGGATGCTCGCGACGAGCGCTGTGGCCGGCGGTTCGGCATTCGACCGCGGTCGCGCTGCGGGCTTTGGTGTCTGAGTGATTGTTCCCGATGGCATAGCGTGTCCGGCGGACTGGGGCGAGATTACGCCAGGTGCGGATCGGCCTGGTCCGTCTGATCAGACCGGTCTGTCCGGTCTGTCCGGTCCGGCGTCACGGCCACGCCGGCAGTGACGGGACGTTGTCGTTGTCGTTGATTGGCGGAATCTCCCCGGTGGCGGACTGCAGTCGTGCGTCGATCCATTCCTGTTGTGCCGCCGGCATTTCAGGCAGAGCGTGCCGTGAACGCAGCAGCGTGCCCTGCTCTTTCTTCAGCCGCACCAGCGCCACCGCATGATCGGCCAGTGCCTGAGCGAAAGCGTTTTCTTCGTCGGCCAGCCGTTCGTAGGCATCCAGCAGATCTTCCAGCAGCAGCGTGGCAGAATCCTCGATCATTGGCAGGACGTCGAAGCGATCCTGCAGGTATTCCATTTCATTGCGTGCGGCCATCATCGCCTGATACCGGCTGTGGATATCGGAGTGAGCGGTCGCGACCTCGCGGCGTGCGATTTCAACATCCGTCAGCGACTTTTCCACCGTCGCGCGGAACACGTTGACTGCACGCTTCAGTTCCCACTGACGCTGCTCATGCCGTGCACGGGCGGCGCGGTTGCCGACGGGAAATTCGAATTCCAGCCCCAGCGTGTAGCCGGGGCGGTTGTCGGTGAACTGGTCGGAGTACGCCGTTCCAAGCTCGTCGAAGCCGGCCAGATCCGCCACATAGGC
>CAZHET010000359.1:0-2210 GCA_964531585.1 uncultured Planctomycetaceae bacterium
CCGGCTAACGGTGTGTCGGCCCGCCGGGCCTGAAACGCATTTGAACAAACACCACCATTTCCATGATGAGCCTGGTTTAGTCCACATCTTCCATCACGGTTTCTCTCACGACTTCATCGATGGTTGTCAGGCCGTCGAAGATCAGTTTTAGTCCGGATTCTCGCAGCGTGGACATGCCCTGAGTTCGGGCGATGTCTCGAATTTCGTCGGCGGACTGTTCTGCGGCGATGGCGTCGCGGACTTCATCCGTCACGGTCAGCAGTTCATAAATACCAATGCGGCCCTTATAGCCGGCGTTATTGCAACGGGCACAGCCCTTGCCGAAATAGAACTTATATTTTCGAGCGGTATCCAATGGAAGTTGCAGTTCCATGAGCAGTTCATCGGACGGTTCAAATTCCGTCCGGCATTCGGAGCAGATGCGGCGAACGAGTCGCTGAGCCAGGATGGCTTCGACGGTGGCGGTAATCAGAAACGCGGCCACCCCCATGTCACGCAGGCGCGTGATGGCGCTGGCGGCGTCGTTGGTGTGCAGCGTGCTGAACACCAGGTGGCCTGTCAGAGCGCTCTGGACGGCGATTTCCGCCGTTTCATAGTCTCGAATTTCGCCCACCAGAATCTTATCCGGATCGTGCCTCAGGATGGCTCGCAGCACGTTGGCGAAGGTGACTCCCACCGCCGGATTCACGGGCACCTGCAGAATGCCTTCAATGTCGTATTCGATGGGGTCTTCGCTGGTGATGATTTTGGTTTCGATATCATTCAGTTCGTTCAGGGCCGAATACAGCGTCGTGGTCTTGCCGCTGCCGGTCGGGCCGGTCACCAGAATGATGCCGTTGGGTGCTTTGATGAGTGTCCGGAAGCGTCCGAGAATTCCGGGGTCCATCCCGATCTTGTTCAGGTCCAAAGCCACCACGGTGCGGTCAAGGATCCGCATGACAACCGCTTCGCCGAACAGCGTGGGCAGCACGCTGACTCGCAGGTCGACCGGGTTACCGCCGACGTTCAGTTCGATGCGTCCGTCCTGCGGCAGGCGGCGTTCGGCGATGTCCAGATCGGACATCACTTTCACTCGCGAAACAATGGCGTTTGCCAGGTGGCGCGGCGGCGGGACCATTTCATACAGCACCCCGTCGGCTCGCACCCGGATCTTGAATTCGTCTTCGAAGGGTTCCAGATGAATGTCGCTGGCCTGGTCGCGAATCGCCAGCAGCATCACCATATTCAGCAGTTTCTTGATCGGCGCGGCGTCGGACAGTTCTTCGTCGGAAGCCAGGTCATAGCCTTTGATGGCCCCGGAATCGTCTTCGTCCACGCGCAGCGAATCCAGTATGTCTTCGATGCTTTCTTCGCGATCGGCATAGTAGCGGGCAATGGCTTCTTCGACGTCCGCCAGGCTGGAGACGGCTCCGCGGACTTCATTTCCCAGGAAGTTGCGCAAATCGTCCAGGGCGGCGACGTTCTGAGGATCGGCCATGGCGACCGTCAATACGTCATTGCGCAGCGACACCGGCATGATCTTGTAGATCTCGGCCATCGTCTGCGGCACCAGTTCCAGAACACTGGGTGGAATATTGGTTTCGGCCAGATTGACGACCGGCATACCCCACTGTTCAGCCAGAGCCTCAGTCACCTGGGCCTGAGTCACCAGACCCATGCGCACGGCGACCTGTCCGATGGGTTCGCCGGAACTCTGCTTCTGCTCCTCAAGCACGTCCCATAACTGGTCATCGGAAAGATAACCGAGATCGATCAGAATCTGTCCAAGCTTGCGCTGTGCCATGGGGAGTGTGGTTTTCAGATTTCAGTTGGCAGTTTTCAGTCCAATCGCCGCACAAGCGTTCTGTGATTCGCAGTGCCGTGTTTCAGGATGAGTGAAAACGGAACACTGGAAACTGAACACTATTTAGAGGCCCAAAAAAACCGGGACAGGCACCCTCGCAAGTTCATAATTCCATGCGATTTATGCTTCGTCCGGGAGCCAGTCCCGGTTTTGTCAGATGCGCGTTCTTAGCAAGACAGCGCCGTGCCGCTCACATCGACGAAATCCTGCGGATTCTCGATTAATGCATCCAACATGGCGCTGTCCAGTTAGTCTTAGTCATCCTCGTCGTCTTCATCCTCGTCGTCTTCATCCTCGTCGTCTTCATCAGTCGTCGTCGTCTTCATCGTCGTCATCGTCGTCATCAAAGACGCCTCGTTTCGCGCGT
>CAZHET010000359.1:2310-6879 GCA_964531585.1 uncultured Planctomycetaceae bacterium
GTCGTCGTCTTCATCGTCGTCATCGTCGTCATCAAAGACGCCTCGTTTCGCGCGTTCGATGCGGGCTCGCAGTTCGCCGGGATTGTTCGACTTGGTGACCACATCGGCTTCTTCGCACAGGCCGTTTTTCCACAGATTGAACAGCGAATCGTCCAGCAGAATCATGCCGAACTTGCGTCCGGTCTGAATCGACGAATTGATACGGAACGTCTTGCCTTCGCGAATCAGATTGGAGATGGCACTGGTCACGACCAGCATTTCATAGGCGGCGACCAGGCCCTTGGGTTTGCGGGGCAGCAGAGCCTGGCTGAGGATGCCGATGATGGCGTTGGCCAGCTGAGTGCGGATCTGTTCCTGCTGATTGGTGGGGAACACGTCGATGATACGGTCGACGGTTCCCTGTGCTCCGGTGGTATGCAGCGTGCCGAAGACGACGTGGCCGGTTTCGGCGGCAGTGATCGCGGCGGAGATCGTTTCCAGGTCTCGCATTTCGCCGACGAGGATGACGTCGGGGTCCATCCGGAGTGCTCGCCGCAGAGCTTCCGGGAACGACGGCACGTCGACACCGACTTCGCGCTGATTGATTGTCGACTTCTTGTGATCGTGGTAGTACTCGATCGGGTCTTCCAGCGTGATGATGTGATGATCAATATTGTGGTTGATCCAGTTGATCATGCTGGCCAGACTGGTGGTCTTGCCGGAACCGGTCGGCCCGGTGACCAGGAACAGGCCTCGCGGCCGCTGAATGAGTTCCCGCACGATGGCCGGTAGTCCGAGCTGTTCGAACGTCAGGAAGTCGCGGGGGATCTGCCGCAGACACATGCTGATCATGCCGCGTTGTTTGAACACCGCGACACGAAAGCGGGCCTTGTCGCCGAACGCGAAGCCGAAGTCCGTTCCGCCAACTTCCTGAAGTTCCTGCTGATTGCGTTCCGGCGTGATGCTTTTCATCAGCGCCGTCGTGTCTTCCTTGTCCAGCGACTTGGTGTCCAGACGCACAAGATGGCCGCTTGAACGCACCACAGGCGGCTGGCCAACCGTAATGTGCAGGTCGCTGAGGGACTCGCGAACCACCGTTTCCAGCAGCTTGTCGATCTGAAGCTGACGAGCCATGCAAAGAGCCTTTTGCAGTCGTTGACGTGAACGGACGCGAAAACGGGCCGGATGACGATCCGTTTACGAGGCCGTGAATGGCTGGGGCAAATCCTGTAAGTTTACGCGTCGCAGAAGTGACGTCAGATTGGTGTCACGTGCGATGCATGGTTCGAGATGAGAATTTGAAAAACGGCCGCTCCTTCAGCAGAAATCCCACTGAGATCAGCGAAAACCGATCAGTAAACACCGGATTCAGTGCAAACCGACCAGTGAACACTCGCGACGGGCCAGAGACAGGAGGACGCGAAAAAAAAGACAGAATGAATGCGTCGGCGACCCGCACACGCATTGAGTGATTATTTCGGAGAATCAGAGCGGCTGCCAGCGACGCGCCGGCGGAGCCTGCCCGCCGGGAACTTCCCGCGAGGTCGGTGCTGCGGAAATCAGGCGGGCGAAAACAGGAACCGATCGCGGAGCTGGCGTTAGTGGCCTCCTTTGGACAACTTGATGACTTCGGCCAGGGAAGTAATCCCCTGGGCCGCCTTATCTTTTGCGTCGTCGACCAGAGTTCTCATGCCGAACAGTCGGGCCTGGCGACGGATGTTTTGTGAGGGTTCGCTGTTAAACGCCATCTCCCGCAGCGTGGAATTCATGGTCATCAGTTCAAAAACGGCCCGCCGACCGCGGTAGCCGGTATGCTGGCAGTTGTTGCACCCCTTGCCTCGAACCCAGTTGCCTTCTTCCAGCTCCTCCGGGCTGAGTTCGAAGAAATCGACCTCCTCCGGCGTCGGCTGATACGGCTCCTTGCACTTCGGGCAGATGACTCGCACCAGCCGCTGTGCCATGACCGCCATCAGCGAGCAGGCGACAAGAAATGGCTGTACACCCATATCGATAAGTCGTGTAATAGCTCCGGGCGCATCGTTCGTGTGCAGTGTGCTGAAAACCAGGTGTCCAGTCAAGGACGCTTGAATTGCCATCTCTCCTGTTTCTGTATCCCGGATTTCCCCCACCAGAATCACGTTCGGTGCCTGACGCAGCATGGCCTTGATGATGCGGGCAAAGTCGAAGCCGATGCTGTGCTTCACTTCCACCTGATTGATCCCGGGCAGGTAGTATTCGACGGGGTCTTCGGCCGTGATGATTTTGCGGTCGGGCCGGTTGAGTTCGCCAAGCGCGCTGTAGAGCGTGGTGGTCTTGCCGGAACCGGTCGGGCCAGTCACGAGAAAAATCCCGTTGGGGCGGCGGATCACGTTCTGGAACGTGCGGTAGTTTTCCTCGCTGAAACCCAGATTTCGAATCCCGATCTTAATGTTGTCCCGGTCAAGGATGCGCATGACGACGGCCTGACCGTGATTTGTGGGCAGGATGCTGACTCGCAGGTCGAATTCCTTGGTTCCCATGCGAGTCTTGATGCGTCCGTCCTGTGGCCGGCGTTTTTCGGCGATGTCCATGGTCGCCATGATCTTGAAGCGGGAAATCAGGGCTGCCAGCAGCCGCTTGGGCGGGCTGTCCCGCTCCATCAGAGCGCCGTCGATTCGATAACGAATGCGGATGCGATCTTCAAAAGGTTCGATGTGAATATCACTGGCTCGCATCTGCACTGCTTCAGTGATAATCAGATTCGCAAGGCGGATGATAGGGGCGCTGTCGTCTTCGTCACCTTTCGTGGCAGCGGCGGCTTCGACTTCGGTGAAGTCGATCTGCGTTTCGGTGAATTCCGAAATCATCGTGTCGATGGATTCGGTTTCGGTCTGGCCGTAGTGCCGGTTGATGGCTCCCTGAATCGACTCCAGCGGAGCCATCACGACTTTCAGGTCGCGGTTCATCACGAACCGCAGCTTGTCGAGGACTTCGATGTTGTTCGGGTTGTGCATGGCGATCACGACGGATTCGCCGTCGATATCGACGGGGATCACGAGGTTTTCGCGGGCCATCGATTCCGTAACGAGTTCGATGATGCTGTTGGGGATCTGGCGGCCTTCGAGATCGACGAATTCGTAGCCGAAGTGTTCCGCCTGGACTCGGCCCAGATCCGCGCCGGAAATGTAGTTCAGCCGGACGAGAGCATCTTCGACGGTGATTCCGAGGTTGGCCGCCATGCTGCGAGCCTCCTCCAGTTGAGAATCGCCGATCGAACCGTCGTCAACAAATCGTTGCAGCCAGTCAGACATCGTGGGCTCCGAGTAAACCATCCGGGTGGGTGAAAGGTCCGGCCGCGCGGTCGACTCCCGGCAGACGCCCAGCCGGCCGCCGGACAACGACGAATTCCGCCGGGAGGCTGGATTATGCTGCTGCGATCGTGCCGATCGTCAGAGAATTTCCCGCATGTGGCGTGATTAGAAGCTCTGGGCAGGCGGGACTCAAGGCCACGACCAAAAGAAGCCGCCGCAAAGTGGTTTCCGGACTCGCTGTGGGTATTGTGCGGGTCGGGCGGGGAACCGGGAGCCGTGGCGTGATGCACGAGGCGTGATGCATGTGGCGGAAAGTTCAGCATCGACTTTCCAGGCCACGATTCACGATCAGGTCGTTTCAAGGGAATCCGGACGACCGCACCCCGCCTTCCGGCAGGAGGGGTGCCTGAATGGCCTCGCTCCGGCGCAGCCGACCGGCGGAGGTCCTGAATGGCCTTCGCACGGGCGAGGGCCCCGCCGAGCTGCGTCTGCGTTCACGTCGCTTTCGCCGTTTGACAAAGCGCGGCGGACAATCGCCTCGCCCGCGACACTGCTGCAGAACGCAGTGGCATTTGCGGCATCGCGCTCTATCATTCGGACTCGCCCGCACGTCGCGGAAACTTTCCCACGCAAATGCTCACATGGCCGACGATCACCGCTACAAGACGATTCTGCGACGGCTGGTCGTTTCGGAAGTTCTGATCGTTCTGCTGCTGGTGGTCAGCGTCGTGGCGTTCGCAGCGCTGTACGCTCAGAAGCCGAAGGTTCAGGAAAAGCAGATCGACCCGGTCAGTTTCAATGTCGACGTCTTCGTGACCGAAGCCATCGACTTTCGCGAACTGGTGACCGGATTTGGCACAGCACAGGCAGAACGGGAAGTCGTCATCGCCGCGCAGGTCAGCGGTGAAGTGGTCGAGATTCACCCGCAGCTCAAGATCGGACACCCGGTTTCCAGCGGGCAGTCGGTCGTGTTTCCTGATCGGCCGACGGAGCAGCGCAATGCGGACCTGCTGCTGCGAATCGACCCGCGTGAGTACCAGGAGCGAGTCGATCAGGCGGGCAATCGGGTTGCCGAAGCACAGGCCGAAATTGCACAGCTTCAGCAGCAGTTGCAGAACACCGAAACTCAGCTCGCAAAAGCGCGCAGGGACGTTCGGACGCTTCAGGAAGAATACAATCGCATCAAAACTGCGTTCGAAAAGAATGCGTCATCGCCGTCGGAACTGAACCGCTCACTGCTGGAACTTCGGCGCTACGAGGACACGATCATTCAGCTCGAAAGTCAGCAGTCCGTCCTGCC
>CAZHET010000360.1:0-6856 GCA_964531585.1 uncultured Planctomycetaceae bacterium
TGCTCGTCATCGTCGAGCAGTCGTTGAGCGAAATCCGCCTGTTCCGTGACCTGCATGCATTCGCGCCGCTGGTAATCGGTCGTCGTATTCTGTGTTTCTACAGCTTATACGACGCAGCGCTACATCACGCGCGCGGATCGTCCACTGACGTCACCTCGCGAAAGACGGGAGCCGATTACCCGGACGTCCAGTGGTGCGGTCTACGGATGCTCAGGTTCGCCAGTCTGAGGCCGCACCAGATGCCTGCGACATCAGCGCCACGCTGGTGCCCGCACAGTCTCCATCGTGGCCAATCCCCGCCCGCGATTCGCTCTCGCCAGCTGGGCACGGTCACGGATCTAGCGGCTGGCTACCACAAGCTACGCGGTCAGAACTCGCTGCCCCCGGCCTGAAAGAGTGGAGCGGCGCGATGTGGGCCGCTTGAGTAAGAATCCATGCGGCAGTGTCCGCTTCATTTCACCGCATGCAGGTGTAGGCAAGGAATCAGGGTCGGGAAGTCACCCCTTCCCGCCAACCGCAAACGACGGTGCGTCCGGCACTGGAACGTGAACATGCACCTACGGAGCGGCACTCGTATCGGACACACTGTCTAACCTATCCTGAGCCCGGTCCATCAGCAGTTGCACCTGATCTCGACAGGCTGGCGACAGAGCAGCTACGTCGTTGAATACGGCATCTCGGTCATAGACCAAGCGCCGCAATTCCGATCGGTCGGTGACAGGAACAAGTCTCTTGCGACAGTACGTGAGCAGACCGATTACGGCGTTTGTTGCCAACTGCGACTCACCTTCCGCCAACCAATAATCTGTTAGCTCCCGGAGGCGCTTCGTTATGGTTGGCCAGCTTCTCGCGTGGGCAAGAAAACTGAGCATATCGACTTCAAAGCCGATCTCTGCAACAACGTCCTTGTCCAGGGTGTGGGCTTCGTTTTCGCGCCGCGCAGCCGCACGCAAGTCAAGGTGGTCCGCAACCGCCATCAGCCGGGCGCACTGGCGCGAATCAACGCCCGCCCTATCGCAAAAGCCTTTAAATATGGGAAGCGAACGAGTCAACGTGCGTCCGTGCAAAACAGGATCTTCCAATGCTTTTTCGCACAACAACTCGTGCAATCTGCCGTAGCGTTCGGCAGCTCGTACAAAGGCTCGTTCGTTTGTCAACAGCCCGGCGACCATGACATGGCCGCGTTGCAAGTTCTGATTTCCTGGATTCGCCGCAATGGCCCGATCCAGCAGCACACCTGCTTCGATTGCACCATGCAGCGGCGCGACTGCTCGAATTTGTCGAAACCTGATCGGAGCGAAAACGTCTGGTGACCGGCTTGCGGCTTCAATACACCAGCGTTCACATTCTGCGTATTTTTTCAAGATCTCCCACGCCCACGAGCCGGCGATTAGGTCAGAAGTCGAAAGTGCTGAGAACCGCAAATGTGAAACACTTCGCATCAATTCACGGACCTTGGCATCGCGTGACGCAACGATCGCGGCAAATCGGCGCACTCGCGATTCACCTGATTTCAGGCTCGCCATATCCTCCTCAAAGTCAGCCCTCACGGCGTATATTCGGCAGTCCAAGTTGACCGGCTCCACCCATCCCAGCGTCTGACGAACCGAATCCTGCGGAACGGCTTGGCCAAGCGCCTGGACCGAACAGGCGAACAGACAAAAGATTCGCGAATTCAATCGGAAAATCTGCCGGTCAATGCGAGTATCAGGCACACTCCCCCTCCGAATGACGTTGAGCGCTGGGAAAAACAACTCATCAGCACATGGCGACACGAAAAGCGGCCACAGCGCCGCCAGCTTCAAACGCCATAAACCCAAAAAGAGACATCCACGGTTCGCCACGTCCGCCGACCGACGCACGAGCCTTCACCCAAGTCCGCAATACGACACAGGAGGACCATTGCCTCGTGAGCGGGCCTCAAAATTGACGGCGAAATCCCTGCGACTTAATCAGGGATCAAGTTCCCGTACCTCAAACCAGCCCAGACCTTCAATCGCATGGATCCATGACACTCCGCCCGGTTGGTCTTGCGTCGCGCAACCATCATGCCGAAGAGCAACCGTAGTTCGCGCCGGCGGACAAGGATCGAAACAAACATCGGAATAAACGTATGTTCCGTTGCCCGTCGTGATGTTGATCGTGCCGTCGAACAACGTTTCCTGAAGCAGGAAGTCACCGCCTCCAAGGTAAAGAACTGACGCAACCGAATGCCAGCCGCAGCACGGCGTAAACACTCCGGCAGCAATGCCCTCACCCCAGAAAGGATCTGGGCCTAAAGTAGAGAGATTAACGTTGTCCAAAAAGTGAGGCGTGATCATGATTGCCGATGTTAACGCCTCTGGCCCATTCCCAGAGTCCCAGACCCAGTTTGCATCCGCGATGGCCTGCGCCCCAAAGCAAACGGTCCCAAACCCAAAGCCCGCGACTGTCGCGTGACCGATCGAACCGACGGTTGCGATAACCTCAGCGCCGAATGTCACATTATTCACTAACGTGATGCATTGTGCCATCGCAATGGACGTATCGTCCGCCGTGGTCCATCCTGCCGCCGCAGATGCGTGGGAATACGAATCCGCACGGTTTATGTGAGCTTTGCGGTCAGCGTCGGCGGCGAAGTCGAAAATGCCGGACATCATGTCTTGGGCACTCGCCGTGTTCATCGTATTGGCAACTTGTTGCGGACCCGGCACACGCGTAATCGGAATCGCGTCACCACCCCAGCCAAATCCGGGGACCGTCGCTGCAGCCATCAAGGCGACAATGGAAATACGAAACATCAAGACAGTCCTTTCACGATGGAATCGGGAGAAGCGCGTGGGACACACACACCATTTCTAGCAAACCACCTTCTACCAAGCATCCGAGCCAGAAGCGATGGTAGAGGCGAAAGTCAACCCCCAACCCTCCTGATCTTGCCCTCCAAGGGATACTGCCAGTCAATGCGACGACATGCGTGTGCGCCTGCGGTGGAATTCAAACCGAATCACATGCGGGGCATGCGGTAGCGTCGCATAAAACTCCGGCACTGCTGTGTACCGTGTAAGTTCGGGCAGCGCTGGCAGGCAATCCCTACTCGTTGGCGTGACGCCGATCGCCTGCAGATGCCTGCCAACCCAGTAACAGCGCCATCACTGTGGCGTTGGCGATGCCCCAGAAGATGCGATTTGCAGGACCTTCATGGGCCGTCGGCACGAGTCCATTGGAATTTTCGTTCGGCAATGCCATAGACGCCGCCGTGGGATAGACGAGCGCGACGACGAGCACGCCGGCGGCGGCGGCACCAAGCAGCCCCGGAAATTGCCGAAAGCCGCGGACTGAGCATCCGCAAACTGCTACGGCCGAAGCCACAGCAACACCCAGCCACGACGGAAACTGAATGGCCATTGTATAGGCCTGCGCCATCAGGTCGCTGTGGGGTTCTGACGTGTGCACGAGTTCCCGAATGACAACGGATGACACGCCCCCGAGCGCTCCCAGTGCAGACCCGGCAATCAGACCAGTCACGACGCCGCGCGCGACGGTACGTGGTGATCGCTCCAGAAGGCCGCCGGCCAGTCCCATCAGCGCTGCGACAAGTGCCCCAACCATTCCGAAGTGCAGGGTGTTGTTGGCGTAGGCGGATGTCACACCGGAAATCCGGGCCGCTTCCATTTGTTCAGGAGTGAGTCCTCCCAGCGAGCTGCCAGGTTCTACGTCCTCCGGCCAGCCAATAATGAAGTACCTGTCGAACTCGTGAATCAGGAAACCGCCGATCAGCCCACCGAGAATTCCGAGGCCGACAAAGACGAGAACGGATTTCATCGGTGACACGACAGCGGTCACGCCGTCAGTGGCTGCAGAAACAGCGACAGCGGGTTCGGCTTCGGGTATCTTTTCAGTTTTCTCTTCGGACATCAGCAGTTGTTTCCTCAGTTGACTTCGGTATCGCCGACACCGGATGCCATGTCCCGGTGGCGACGTGCCAGCGCTTCATCCGGCTTGAATGTTTCGTAGTATTCCGCAAGCGCCAGATGCGTCGCTCTGTGATTCGGATCATAAATCAACGCCGTCGCCATCCAGCGTGCTCCTTCGACGTGCATTCCCTGGTCCATCAGAATGCGTCCAGCCTCCCAGCGCAGGTCGGGTTGCTCGGGATTGTTGGCGAGTTCCGTGGTAATTGCCGTCAGGCGACCGAACTGTTCGGTCAGTGCCTTGGACCGGTCGAAGCATTCAACCGCCCTTTCCTTCTGACCAAGGCCCGACCAGACGGTCCCCAGTGAATAAAATGCGGACCCATTCAGCGGGTCGGCCTGCGTGACCTCCTCTAGCACCTGCGCAGCTTCCGTCAGTTCGCCTCGGTCGATCAGCAGCAGGCCAAGTTCCGTCTGGACATTGGCACGCTCCTGCTGTGTGAGTGAGCGGCCCAGCAGTTCTCGCAGTTTTTTTTCCGCGGCTGCAGGTTCTCCCAGTTGCCGCTCACAGGAAGCGCAGCCCAGCATCGCGTTGAAGTCACCGGGGGAATGCATCAGACAGGTCTGAAATTCGGCGTAAGCGTCGGCGGGCCGATTTTGTTCCATTAGCAGGTTGCGAGAGAGTGCCAGCCGCGCATCAGCGTGCGCTGGATCAATCTTCAGCACCTGCCGATACTCCTCGTTGGCGTCTTCCCACCGATCCGTTTGCTCATAAATGCCAGCGCGCCACACTCGTGGGTCGGTCGCATTGGGGCACCACCCCGTCCAGAAGTCCAGGCAATGAATCGCGTCGGCAAACCGGTACGACGCCAGATATCCCTTTGCCAGTGCCTCATAAATTTCATACGCTGCTGCGTCCGACGAATCGCGCCGCATCAGCCGATCAAAGGAATCGTCCCCGACGTTAATTCGCCCACTCTGCATCACGGCCAGTTGCCGCTGAAAGGCGATTTGTTCGCGGTCCCAGCCAGCAGATTCGGCCTTTTGCAGGTAGCTCATCGCCTCATCGAAATGCCCCGCGCGGCGCGCCGCGCGGCCCCGCAAGAACAGCAGATCCGGCGACGCTCGCACTGTGGCTCTTTCAAGTGCCGAAAGCTGCAGCAGCGCCTCCCGGGCGTCTGCGATACTGCCAAGGTTCAACTGATGTCGAACCGCGCGCAATTGCCAGGCATGGTAGCCGGGTCGCCACCCCATCAGAACCAAAACCAGTACCGTAGCCGCTGCAGCGGCTTTAAACGGAAATCCAAACGGTCTGCCTTCGCGCAGCATCGGGTAACCTGTTTTCGAATAGCCGCATTACTGAAGCTCGACCGTCATTTGGTTCTCTTCGCCCTTCTTAACGTCGAACGTAATGCCCGAAGTATCCGCCCGAGTGTACTTTTCGTTAATCAGCGGCTTGTTCTGCTTATTCATTGCTTCATCGAGCGTCCCTGCAATTGCCATGGCCTGCATGTCTTCCGGCGTCATGTTGGCGTCGAGTCCTGAGTCCTGACCTCCGGAGGCATTCACCGCAACCTTGCCGGAACCGACAACGGCTCCGTCCAGAGACCCGGTCTTGAGTTTGAATTTGCCTTCCAGGTCTGAGATCCCCATTGCGACAGGGCCCTTCTCCGGGACGAGCGTCACCTGGGCCTCCGCCAGCGGCGCGCCTTTGAGAGTTACTGTTCCGCTAACCGGGGCCAGTGCGGGGGCATCAGTTCCACTGCAACCGGCGACAAATGCGCCAGCAAGGCAAATCAGACCGAGGCTGCACCACCGCGAACGAAGATCTCGTAAAATATTCATCGTCAATTACCAACCATTTCGGAGGATTTGAAAGGCTCAGAACCAGGCGTCATCCGTTCTGGGCTTACGGCAGAGCTTCAGAGGTCGGTTGCGTCAGAATTCCAACGAGCTGTCCATGCAACTAATTTCGCCCGCGTTAGGCAACTGCCATCTGACCCCAGATCACGCGATGCTCAACAAAAGGGAAAGAACAGGGCGGCCGAGTCAGGAACTCGCGCCGCCCTTTTTCGATCTGCGACGACGGCCGAAAACCGCAATCAGATTTCGGCCGGCCACGGCCACAGCGGCGATGTACAGGAGCCGATGAGCACATGGTACCCGCACTGACCGCACATTAAAATTCGCCGATGACATTTCCATCGGCCCGGCCACCCAGATTTTGATACGTCTGGTGATCGATGTTCTCACTCAAGAAGCGAACAGAACCGTCAGCCAGTAGAAACTGAGCACCGCCGACGTGGCGTGAGCGGAATCCGTGGGCGATGTTCCAGTTGCTCTTGGCCTCGCAACCTGGCCACAGAACCTTATTAGAGTTCCTGTTGTTACAGGTTGTCATGTCGTTGATCCTCGCGGCGGTTGAGGCGTGAGTGTTGCCGTGACCGTTGTAGATCCAGAAGCCACCGCGGTGGTCGGAACAATCAGGAAGCGTTTCACCAACGGCAATTGTATTTGACAGTCCGTCGCTGATGTCGCGGAACTTAATTGTCACGCCAAGGCGACCAAACAGGCCGGACAGTTCACTTTGCAGAGACGTATCCACAAAGTGGCGATTGTTAAGAGGATCCCTTCCAGGGGCCTCCGTTCCGAACAACGGCTCGATGAACTGCAGGTAGGGCTGGCACTGGCCACCAAGTGAATTAAACCGCTGGGACCCAGGCGAGACGGTGTAATTGCTCTGAGCAATTTCAGTCCGCAAGGGCGTCGAATTTGGGTTCGTTAGAATACGTGTATTCTCGCTGCGGTCACTTGGGCAGCGTGCCGTTGGTATCTGGTGCCACTGCGCTTCCTTGCCGTCTGAAAGAATCTGTGTCTGCATGTAGCCGACAACCGGCGAAGACCCGTTGTACGAACTGGGTGGCAGGGCCTGTCCCCAGTCGAGTTCGTTGTACAGGGGAGCC
>CAZHET010000361.1:0-6848 GCA_964531585.1 uncultured Planctomycetaceae bacterium
ATCAACACTTCTTCAATGACGGCCTGCTGCCCCACGATAACGGTCGATAGCTGCGTTGTAATTTCGCGGAACGAATCACGAAGCGATTCAATGACGGCAAGCTGATCGTCAGGAAACGACGATTGCCCGCTCCCGACTTCAGATTGAGACACATTCGTAGATGCCGAGCGAGAAGTCCTGGCAGAGAGCGGAATCAGATCCTGCTCCTGAGCGACCGCGATATTGCCGCACTTACATTTCAGGCGGCGACCAAGATGTTCCTGACTCACCCGCCTGACTCGGCCACAGGCGATACACTGCATTCCCGCTTCGGGAGAGATCACAGAATTATTCACAGGCATTCACTCGCAATTGATAGAATGTTTTGGTCTTAAATGAGATCGCGATTCGTCGTAGCAGGATTCGTAAGAATTCTGATTTCACCATCAACCCCGGAAGTCTCACGACTCTCACTACCCGGCTCGGAAGTCTCACGACTTCCGCTACAAAGGAAACGGAGCACTCGATGTGTTGTTTCCTCCCGAACCAACGCGTCACGCAGATTTCGGAAAAAAGAAAAAGATTTGGAAAGAGTGCCAAAAACTGAGTGACACTCCGGTCTGAGGAGTAACGAATAAGAGTCCTTGACCATCACTCTCAAAGGCGGAACAGGAATGGCTGAGAATTGACTGCAGACAGCAACGCGATTGAAACAGAACGCTCAGAAAAGGCTCGCGAGAATGCCAGCGAAGCCTTCGAAGATATTTTGCGCCTGTACCAGGCTGATGTTCGTGTGTTGATGCGACGACACTTCGGCAATTCCGCAGAAGCCGACGAGGTGGCTCAGGAGGTGTTTGTGCAGGTGTATCAAAGCATGGCCAAATTCCGACAGGAGGGGAGTGTTCGTGCCTGGGTTCTGGGGATCGCAAGAAATCAGATCCTGCTGCATTTTCGCAATGAGTCCCGGCGCAGGCGTCTGACGGGCAGCGTGATTCCGCCGGAACTACTGGAAGTCGAGGCCACATCGGGCGATGCCGATCCTTTTCAACACGAATCGGCGGACGCGGAACTCAACGCACTTCAGGACTGCCTGCAGCATCTCGACGATCAGCCGCGAGCTCTGGTGGACGCCTTCTATTTTCAGGGACAGTCTGCGGAATCGATTGCTGAAGAAACAGAAAAGAATGCCGGGGCCATCCGCATGATGTTGATGAGAATCAGAAAACAACTGGGCAAATGCATTCGAGGCAAGCTCAGCCTCAAGAACGGGGAAACTCATGAATGACCCTCGGACTGCCGCTCTCACTCTTTGGAGCCGTCTGATTTCAGGCGAAACGCTCGACGAAGTCGATCTGCGACAACTCATCGATCTGTCGCAACACGATCCCTCGCTGCGAAAAGAGATCGAAGCGGATGCAACCCTGCACGCGCTGCTGAAGTCCATGACGGACGTGCGGCAAACAGAAGACCAGTTTACTCGTAGTGTCCTCGAGCGCTGCCGTTCGCTGGAGTCCAATGCCGGACGAAGCGTGGAAGCAAATCGAGTTGAAAGCGAAGTCGACACAGTCACCCTCGAAGTCGCTGCTGACAACAAAATTCCGGGAACAGCGTCCGTCAGCCAGACATCGCCTCCACTTGCAGCGGATCGTTCCGGACAACGCGGAACTACGTATCGGAAGCGGCGAAGATCCTCGGCATGGTCAGCGATTGCAACGACGGTCGCCGTATTCGCTTGTCTCGGCTTGATTGTCTGGACGCAGATGGGTTCTCCTGTACGCCAGACTGGCAGCGAATCAGCACAGGAAGTTGTGCAGGGACCGAATCAAGAACAGTCGCAGCAACCGGAAGCACCCCCCAAGAACCAGGATGTTGCTTCATCGTCGGTTGAAGATCCGGCACGTAAGAATACGGCGTCGCCAGATTCCATCGCGTCTAACCCGCGCAATGCGAATCAACAGCCGCGGAATGCTATGGAGATGCAGACGCCGACTCACACAGAAAATCCGCAGATGATTCCCGAGGCCCCGCAGGAAGCAATCGTGAATCTTCCCGATGCGAAATCGCGGCTGCAGTTTGTGACATTCACAAAAGTGGAAGATCCCGTCTGGGAACGAACAAACGTAATCGGCGATCGACTGGGTGACGAGATCATACGACTGTTTGCTGGATCGGTCGAACTGACATTTGATCAGGGCGCGGTTGTGACTGTGGACGGTCCTGTGGAATTCCGCCCCTTGTCAACGGGGCAGCTCGAACTCAGACGCGGCCGACTTCTCGCCAGCGTGCCTCAGCAGGCGATCGGTTTCACGGTCTCAACACCGACTTCGCAAGTCGTTGATCTCGGCACCGAGTTTGAAGTGTCCGTCAATGACGAGGGTCAGTCGGACGTTCAGGTTCTAAAAGGAGAAATTGAAGTCGGACCGATCATCGCGGACGGCGAAAAATTCCCGAAGTGGCGACTGTTGCCCGGCAAATTTGATCGAGCCTCGTTTTACGCACGCCTCCAAATACAGGGACCAACTCCCATCTCGGCCTCACTCCGTGGACCGCGTGGTCAGTTTCAGGGGTTTGTTTCGTTAAACGGACAAACGGCTGAATTCTCTTCCCCGGAAGCCTTCGACAACGTTCGCCGCCGCGCTGTTACAGAACTGGCACGGTCTCAGCAGACAGCATTAAGGCAATGGAAAGAGTTCGTAGATTCGATGCAGAAGAACATGCAGGGAACCATGAATTTCAACGGACAGGAAATGCCGTTCGGCAGCCTTCAGGATGTGATGCGAATGCAACGTCAGATGCTGGAGAACGTGCAGAAGGCTGGAGGTAACTCGGGCGAGTCAAGCTACCGAGGTTCGATCAACGTAAACGGTAAGGTTATCAACTTCAAAACACGTGAAGAATACGAAGCCGCCCGCCAGGCCGCGTTCGGTCCCGCCGCCACATTTGGCATCGGAGACGTTTTCGAAGAAGACCGGAAAAGTCGATAAGTTTGTGGAACTGTTTTCAACCGGACGAGGCAGCTCTTCGATCGCTCGTAGGTATCGACGATACCACCCTGATCGCCCGTGAGCGGCAAAGATGTGCTGACGCGGATGAAGGAAGTCTCATTCAAGCGTTGTTGAGCGGGTCACGTGGCCGCCCATGGCTGCGATCCAGCAGATCATCACGTGCAGCGTCGGCGGGACTTCCGGCGGCGCTGTTTCGATTCCCCAACGTTTGCAATACCACGCAACAAACTGGCGCACGGCATCTCACGATCCGATCGGAAGCGTCGTCAGCAGAATCCACTGCAAAGGAACTTCCCCTGCTGGCGGATTCGACTCTTCGACCAGCACCACATTCACAACCTGATCGGTCAGTTGCCGATCAAACAGCCCTCCAAAGGGTCAGACCCCTTTTCCAGATCCTGAAGTGTGACGAACCCGTGCTGGAGGACATTCTGACGCGCCTGGCTGAGATCGCGGAGGCCGAGCGGCGAAGCGGCGCTGACCGTGCCGTCATCCCCTCACCCCAGCCCTCTCCCCTCCGAAGGGGCGAGGGAGTTGCGGATGACCGTGCGGCGGGGATGCCGGGTCCGCTCGATCCGAACGAGCCGCAGATCATTCAACAGGTTCGCACGGAGATTCGCCTGCGGCACTATTCCATTCGCACGGAGGATGCCGATGTGGGCTGGATTGTGCGGTTTCTGAAAGCCAATGATTCGGCGGATGCGGCGGGCTTGGGCGAGAATGAAGTGAAGGAGTTTCTGAGTTCGCTGGCGGTGGATCGCAATGTGGCGGCGAGCACTCAGAACCAGGCGTTCAGCGCGTCGAATTTGAAACCGGGCAGATCGTGGTGCGGGAAGGCAAGGGAAATAAAGACCGGGTGACGGTGCTTCCGGAATCGACTGTTGAGGCACTCCAACGCCAGATTGAGGCGGCTCGCGACCTGCACGAACGGGATCTGGCCGAAGGCTTCGGCGCAGTGTGGCTGCCGTATGCGCTGGCGGAGAAGTACCCGAACGCGCCCCGAGAGTTTGCCTGGCAGTACATTTTCCCGGCGACGAAGCGTTCCCGCGACCCTCGCAGCGGCAAGTGGCGGCGTCACCACCTTCACGAATCGGTGCTGGCACACTCAATGAAGCGAGCCGCCCGGCGGGCTGAGATTGATAAGAATATCTCACCGCACTGCCTGCGCCACAGCTTTGCGACTCACCTGCTGGAAGACGGTTATGACATTCGGACGGTTCAGGAACTGCTGGGCCATGCGGACGTCAGCACGACAATGATTTATACTCACGTGATGAACAAACCCGGCCTTGCGGTGAGAAGCCCGGCCGATGTGCTGACGTGACGCCTGCTGCAACGCCCGGTTTATTCAATGTACGCGCCCGACGAAAAGGGCTGTTCCGGGGTAAGCGCCCATCGTCACCGTTGTTCCGGGGATTGGGGCTGTTGTCGACAGTCGGGGCGCCGGACCTCCGAAATGATTGCCGTGGCTGGTGTGGATGCTTCGAAACGAGCGTCTACGGCGAGCAGACGTTTGCGCCCTGGCTGAGGATATTGTGCGCCCTGCCGGAGCATGCTGATGCCCGCAGGGCAGGCACAACGCGAGCCGGAGTCGGCAGGCTGCGGTTGACGGAAGTCCCGCGTCGGCAGGCCTGACAGGCCGACACAGAGTTTTGAATGACGCTGTGTCGCCCCTTCAGGCAACGCCGTTAAGAGTTTATTTTCGTTTAACCCGTGGCCGAGAGGCCAGGTTGGTGCAAGCCGTGACGGCCTGGCCTTTCGGCCACGGGTTAACCCAGGTTCCCCAACAACTGCTGCGTGGTCAGTGTTTTTGCTGGTGCTCGTGGGTGATTCTCTCACTACATTTCGGTTTGGTTTATTTTCGGGAGCCGCAGGTTGAGTTGGTCGAGGAGGAGTTGCTGGTGATCATTCGGCTTCGAAATGCAGCGGCGCCGCAGGTCAATTCCGTCGCGAGTCGGCAGGACAACGTCCATCATTCGCAGTTCGCTCAGTTCTGACAGGACGCGGCGTGGTTCGTCTCCAAGCCCGGCCTTCGCACATATCCGGCTGAGCGTTTTCCACAGCACGTAAGCCAGGAAGCACACGAAGATGTGGGCCAGAACGCGATCCTCTTTCTGGTGCCAGATCGGGCGAATCGTCAGGTCACTTTTGTGGATGCAGAAGGCGGCTTCCGCTTCGGTCAACTGGATGTACGCCTTCCACAGATCTTCGTCCGACCAGTCGGTGACGTTGCTGCGCAGCAGATAACAACCGGCACTCAGCGCGGCCCAGTCGCGCGTCTGTTTGATCTTTTCGAATTCCATCCGCGCGAAGCCATCGTCGTCTTTCGTGACGGTGACTTTGAAGATTCGCGCGGCTCGCGTGTTCTGCCCGAGCAGTCGGCCGACTTCGCGTTCCCCCTCGAACGACGTGAGATAGAGAACACGGCATGGGATCGCGTTTCTGAGTCTCACAGCGAGCCTTCATCTTTTTCAGACGTTCTTCGATCCTGTCTTCAGAACGTTGCACCATCGCTTCTTCTTTCTTCGAACGATCACGACTGCGGCACAGAATGAAGATCTCGTCATCGCCACTGGTGGCCTCTGCCGTGCCGTCCCTGAAATCATTCGTTGAAGGGTCGTCGGATTCTTCGCGTGGGCGATGGCACAGCTTGACTTCCAGGCCATCGCGGATTGTGTTCCAGTCGTCGTTGAGGATTTCCGCTTCGAACTTCTTCAGCATGGATTTCGGTGTGCCGACGATGTATCGCCGACCACCTGTTCGCAGGAATTCGATGTTATCTTCTGACACCATTCCGCGATCCATGACCCAGATGCGGTCGCTCTTTCCGTAGCGCTTTTCCATTGTTTCCACGATCAGCTCGACCGTAGTAACATCGGCCGTATTACCCGCAAATACCTCATAACCTAAAGGCATTCCGCAACGCGACACCACAAGTCCAATGCACACCTGCTTACAGTCACTGCGATTGTCGCGCGAATAGCCCCGCTGAGCCATGGGATTGCGTTCGGCCTGGCCTTCGAAATACGTGCTCGTCACGTCGTACATCAGCAGGTCGTATTCGAGATCAAACAGTTCTCCCATGCGTTCTTTCAGGTAAACTTCCAACTGCTGTTTGTGCGGCAGCAATTGGTCGAGCGTTCGGTACAGACGATTATCGTCGACGTGATCGGCCGGCACTCCCAGCAGCGCGGGCAGCGCCGTTTTGTGATACCACTGTTCGGCGATGAACAGCTCACTCGACGGTCGGCACAATCGCGCGACAACAAGAATCAACGCACTGCGCCACCAGTCAACATGTTCACGTCCCGACGGAATGACATCTTTGAGAAACCGATCCAGCCGGAGCTGCCGAACCAGTTCCAAAGCGATCCACGGTCCGCCGAACTGCACACAGTTTTCGACTCGTACTCCGGAAGCGTTGACTTCCACCCATCGCGGTTCGACAGGCGTGTCGTCCACCGACTGGTCGAACAGCGACAGTTGTCGCGTCGTAACGTTCGGACCGGATGGCGAGTCCGCAGCGGGCTGCGATTCACTCGCCGCTTCTTCGACGCCCAGTCGCCCGGCTTCGTCAAGCTTGCCGAGCCACGCCACAATCCGCTGACGCGGCCCGGATTCAGATCGATACGATTCGACGAGAGCCCAGTACGCACGGCGAGTTCCGTTTTCGTTCTGAAAATACTGACGGATGTACATGCCGAGCAATGCTACTGACCGTTTTTCAACCAGCCAGATCAAACCCTCTCACTACATCGCGTCTCAGTTTTCAAACATTCGAGTTTTTCAAATCACCACTCAAAAACACAGGGAAAATTTTTCAGCCATACGAATTTTGTGACCCAACTGGGGAAGTTGGGCTAA
>CAZHET010000362.1:0-6832 GCA_964531585.1 uncultured Planctomycetaceae bacterium
ACTGCCAGTCGTACTCGGTCGATTCCAGCAGTTCGACCTGAATCAACCATGCCTCCTCCGCCGCCCGTTGCAGCAGAGGCAATTCCTGACGAAACGCCCGCCCCTCAATGAATAATGACTCGTGGTCGGAAAGGGTTGCCAGCCGCTCTCCCGTCTGCACATGTTGTCCGATCTCGGCATGGACCTGCTGAAGTTCGAAGACTGTCGATTCCTTCGCAGGGTTCTGGTTGCTGTTCCAGCCGACTGGGACAACGACCGTCATTTCCGAGACCAGTGTTCCGTTCGCCACGGAGTCGATCTGTGTTTGCGTCAATCCTCGGATTTGCAGGTCTTGCCGATGAGCCTGGATGGTGACCGCCAGTCGCCGCTGCTGATTCCGCAGATCGATCATCTTCGTGCCGGGGACGACTCCCGACTGAGCAATCGGCCCCAGCCGTTCCAACTCCTCTTGAACGATCTCGTTCTCTTTGGTCGCCTTAAAAAGCTCTGTTTGCGATGTCTGAAACGACTCGCCCACCAGCCGCAAACTGAACAGGGCGTCTCCCGCAGCAACCGTTTCACCGGCGAAGTGATGGATTGCGGTGACCACCGCAGTGACGGGAGCGACCACGCCCCGATCACTGATGCCGGGACGATCCACAACCGTACCCGGAATCTGGATCGTTCGCCAATAGGTGACTGGCAGCAGCGGCTTGGACGTGAGCTTCAGATTCTTCTGAGCCTGCGGCGAGAGATTGACTTGCTCGTTGGGCAAAGCCACTCCCGCTTGCGGAGCGCCTGAAGCCTTGGCTGTTTCGGTTTGAGCAGGCGTCAGCCACGGGAGCCAGCGGTTCCTGGTGTAGACACCGGTGCCAACAACGCCAGCGAGGGCGAGAACGACAGCACAAATCCTGATCAAGCGAAACACGAGCAAGCCTCCAACCACCATGAATCCGCTCGCCATCAATGGGGCGAAACGAAAGAACAGATGACGCAAGCGGCGATTGAGGAGACGGCGTTAGAGCGAACCCTTTCCTCGTCACGCAAGCGATGCGGCGGTTGGTTTACAGCCGAAGCGAGGCTGTCTTCAGAAAGAGGGGGAACCCGCCAATATCGGGCGGCGGTTCCAGAACCCAGCGGTTGAACGAGTCCAGAACCATGCTGGGAGCGGCAACATCTATGGCGAGGGCAACGCTCAGGTCGGATGTTGGCGCCCGCACTTGCGTGTGATCGACGACAAGATCGCCTGTCACGAAAACAGCATCGTCGTCGTGTTGGTGCGTTGGAGCCTGTGAGGAATCATCGTCACCATCGTCGCTCGGACAATCGCAGTCCCGACGACAATGGTCGTGATCCTCGTGGTGATGCCCGTGCCCGAAATGGAAATGGGGAGTTTCAGCGTGATCGGCTCCCTGTCCCGTGACGGTCTCGCCATGACAATGCGGCACCGCCAACCCTTGTAGGGGCAGTGTGATCGTCATCAGGATGGCGAGAAATCGAGCAATCATCGCAACTTGCGTACCTTTCCAACTTGAAGCTTACCCGCCGTTGCAGACTGGGACAAGGTGGACACAGGATCCACATCCTTTCTGCCGGGGTCACTTCTCCAACCACAGCGACCGGGTTGTAAGTGCAAGCCGCCAGCAGAGTTGAAAATCACGCCGATTGTCGAGTCTTCCAAGCCTGTTCTGGATCAGGAGTTACGTTTCGCATTTGTCGCGCAACTTCGCCCTCGATCCCGCAAATCGGTGGCCAGGGAGGCTTTATTTGCGTCTCATCGAAAGGAGTCTCACCGCCCGAGCGCCCGTCGCGGAGCAACAGCGATCGAAACACGCAACGGGTCACGATGATTTAACACTACGCGGGCAGCAGGCTGTCGGCGACAAGCCTGCAGGGATTCGTGACCGACGACAGGGTTCTCGCCGCGGCGTAGAAGGCCAGTGTGACGCTGTTGCCGCGGTCGTTGAAGAACAGTTCGTCCGCGAATGCCCGCATCATCACCAGGCCGCGACCGCTGCTCAGCATCGCCAGCGGATCAGGCGTGTTCGACAGTGCTCGCCGAGCATCGAAGCCGGGGCCTTCGTCGGTGATCGTGATCCACAGGCCCAGCGAACAGACGAGTTTATGGATACGCACAACCCGATCTTTCCAAGGTCTTCGAGCTTGTCGCTGCTGAGCCACTTCCCAGAAACGCGACGAACCGTCCTCCTTCAGTCGGGAATCGATTTCCAGGTTACCGTGGAAGACTGCATTCACCAGCGCCTCCTCGACAGCCATCAGGATCTGCGGCTGAGATACACTCAGAGCGACTTCGATACCCGATTCGCATTCCACCAGGCGATCACGAACCGGGCCGAGCACATGCGTGCACGTCGGAATGACGAGCGAATGCGACCGTAGGCCAGGTTCGTCAAGCCAGCATTCACTGTGGAGGATCGACGCGACCTGCTGATCAGAACTGCAAGGGTTGCGACGTGTTTTGTCGGCCACGGGCACGAATCCCATTGAATAGTCTCCCGCGAAACGCGGATGAGGAAGCCTGAGTTCGGACAACTTTAACCCACATTTTCCCTACCGACGCAACTCGTTCGCAGCCCCGGATCAGTTTGCGGCAATCAATGCACGAGTGCCAGGGCGCGAAAGCTTTTTTGATTCTGCGGGTTGGTCGGTGTCGATGGCAGCTCCCGCAGAATTCCGGGATACTTCGACTGCAGATTTTCTATCTGCTTCGCACCTGCCCCGCACTCGTTCTGTCAGGTCCCATCAACCGTCCGGCCTCATCGAATGTCGTATCCTCGTCTTTCCAGCTTCAAGACAGTTCACCGGTTTCGAGACCGGCTCGCGGAATTGCAGCTCGAACTACCCGTTGATGATGACGTTGCGGGCGGAATGAGCGGTCCGCTGGCCCAGCCGCTGATCAGCCGCGCAGGGCATATCGGAAATCGGTTCTGCATCCTGCCAATGGAAGGCTGGGACGGCACGAGCGACGGCAAACCCACCGACCTCACGCGCCGCCGCTGGAAGCACTTCGGACTCAGCGGAGCGAAGCTGATCTGGGGAGGCGAAGCCGTCGCGATCCGCCACGACGGGCGAGCCAACCCGAATCAACTGCTCATTAACGACGCGAACCTTGGTGATATTGAATCGCTGCGAAGTCTGCTCGAAGCGACGCACTCGGATCACTTTGGACGCATTGATGACCTGTGTGTCGGCCTGCAGCTCACGCATTCCGGTCGCTTTGCCCGGCCGAACGACAAGCGCCGCCTGGAAGCTCGGATCGCTTACCGACATCCGGTGCTCGACCGGAAGTTTGGCATCGACAGCGATGACGCGATCCTCTGCGACGACGAGCTGAAACAGCTTGTCGACGATTTTGTCGCAGCCTGCGTGCTGGCGCAGAAGGCCGGTTTCCGCTGGGTCGATGTCAAGCACTGCCACGGGTATCTCGGACACGAGCTGCTGTCGGCGTTTGATCGCGACGGTGACTTCGGTGGCTGCTTCGACAACCGCACCCGCTTTCTGAAAGACGTTGTCGCCGGCATTCGCAGTGAAGCTCCCGGGCTGGAAATCGGCGTGCGAGTCAGCGTGTTCGACTTCGTCCCGTTTGAACCAGGTGATGAGCCGGCTCGCACCGGCAGACCTGCCGCGCTCGCGCCGTATCGCCACGCTTTCGGTGGTGACGGATCGGGGCTGGGCATCGACTATGAAGAACCATCAACGTTTCTGACGCTGCTGAATGAGCTGGACATCGACCTCGTCTGCACCACCTGCGGCAGCCCGTACTATAATCCTCACATCCAGCGACCGGCGATCTTTCCTCCGTCGGATGGTTATCAGCCGCCGGAAGACCCGCTCGTCGGAGTGCAGCGGCAGATTTCCGCAACGGCCGAACTGAAGCGCCGCCACCCGAACATGATCCTCGTCGGCAGCGGCTATTCGTACCTGCAGGAGTGGCTTCCGAATGTTGCGCAGGCAGCAGTCAGAACGGGACTTGTCGATTCCGTCGGCCTCGGTCGAATGGTGTTGAGCTATCCGGAAATGCCGGCCGACATTCTGGCGGGAAACACGCTCGCTCGAAAAAAGATCTGCCGGACGTTCAGTGACTGCACCACCGGCCCGCGCAACGGGATGATTTCCGGCTGCTTTCCTCTGGACCCGTTTTACAAGGCGATGCCCGAACGTCAGCAACTGCAACGGCTGAAAGGCGAACACCAGCAGGCCGAGAATTCATAGGTCGCACGATGTCACTGGTAACTCGCGGAGTCATCCGTCGGCTGATTCTCTCGCTGACCATCGCAACTCTGGTGCTGTCCGCAATTGCCGGATTGTTGTATCGCCAGGATCTCAGTCTGCAGCGTCTGATCATCGAACGCGAACGTGACGCCGTGCTGGCGATCGAAAAGGAATTTCTGTCACGCGAATTTCAGTCTGTGCGATCTGACCTGCTGTATCTGGCTCAGCAGAACGTCCTGCAGCGGTTTCTGTCCGGTGAGCAGGCGATGCGCTCGACTGTCGAAAACGAACACCTGCAGTTCGCAATTCGCAAGGGCGTGTACGACCAGATCCGCTGCCTGGACTCAGAAGGCCGCGAAGTCACGCGTGTCAACTTCCGCGACGGCGACGCGCAGATCGTTCCCGCCGACGAACTGCAGAGCAAGTCCGATCGCTACTACTTCCGCGAAGCGATGGATCTTCGGGAAGGTCAGATCTTCGTATCGCCGTTCGACCTGAACGTCGAATACGGTCGCATTGATGACCCCGTCAAGCCGGTCATTCGATTCGTTACTCCGGTCTTCGACCTCGCAGGCCGGGAACGGGGAGTTCTGGTGCTGAACTATCTGGGCCAGCATCTGCTGAACCATCTGCGCGAGATCTCAGCCGGGTTTGATGGTGAAGTGATGCTGCTGAATTCCGCCGGCGAATACCTGCAGACAAGACGCCAGGATTTCGAATGGGGCTGGATGCTGGGACACGACGAGAATTTTCGGAAACACTTTCCCGACGAATGGGAGCGAGTTCAGTGGTTGATTCCCGGTCAATGGCACTCGGGCGACACACTGTTCGCCGCGACGCGAGTCTGGCCGGACGGCGGACAGACAACGGCCAGCGATTCTGCGGCGAACGGCGTCGGAACCGCGGACGACAATTCGCTGCTGCTGGTTGCCCATGTTCCCGCGGACGTCGCAACCGCTCATTCCGATCTGCTGCTGCGCCAGCTTCTGCTGATGTGTGCCGGAGCCATGCTGCTGGTGTTCCCGCTTTCCTGGGTCTGGTCGCGCTCAGCGGAACATCGCGAACGCCAGGAGCGGCAGCTTGCCGCGTCGGAATCGCGCCTGCGTCAGCTTTCAACACGGCTGCTGGCTGCTCAGGAAAGCGAACGACGCAGTCTGTCGCGAGACCTGCATGACGAACTCGGACAACAGGTCACCGCCATCAGCCTGGATCTGAAATCTGCTGCCCGCAAGCTGACACCTTCGGACGCCGCGCCGCTGCTGGCGCGCGCCATTGAGGAAACCGACGAACTTTTGAGAAGTCTCCATCGCATCGCTTCTCAGGTGCGGCCCAGCGTTCTGGATGACCTGGGACTTCAGGCAGCGATCGAATCGCTGCTGTCCGATTACCGGACCCGCACCGGAATCACCGTCGATGCCGATCTTCAGTTTCACCGCGGTTCTGTTCCGCCGGTCGTCGGAGAAAACGCGTACCGCATCCTCGCGGAGGCTCTGGCGAACGTTGCGGAACATGCCCGCACGGATCATGCTGCCGTGCGAGTGGCCGTTTCTGCGGACGCTTTGTGTCTGCAGGTGAAGGATTCCGGCTGTGGCTTTGACATTCGCCAGGCCGGCCAGTCCGGTCGCCTCGGACTGCTGGGAATGCGTGAACGAGCGGAACTGCTCGGAGGTCGGTTCGATCTGCACTCATCCACCGAGGACGGCACGGCGATTGACGTCACGATTCCCATCGATCACACCGCACACCCGCTGGGTTCCTGAAGCCTCCACACATGACTCACGAATCGCGTGTCACTCACGAGTCGCGTATCAACGTTGTCCTGGCAGACGATCATGCGATGGTCCGCCAGGCACTCGCACGCATTCTCGAAGACAGCGGCAGGATCTGCGTGGTGGCTCAGGCTGGTGGCGGGAATCAGGCCGTGGATGAAGTCCGCCGCACGAAGCCGCAGGTCGTGGTGCTGGACTATTCAATGGGAGACCGCGATGCCCCGGGAGTCATCGAACAATTGCTCCGGGAGCAGCCGACAATTCGAATTCTGGTGCTGACGGTTCACGAAAATCTGCACTACGCCGTGCGAGTCCTCGAGGCCGGAGCACACGGTTACATGATCAAGTCGGCCGCGGTTGACGAACTCGTCGACGCGATCCAGGCCGTTCACCGAGGCCGCATCTACGTGTCTCCGGCGGTCTCATCAGCCGTGCTCGAATCTCTGCGCAAGCCGAAACGGGAACGTGTCGGCGTGGAAGCGCTGTCACAGCGGGAATTCGACTTCCTGCGCCATCTGGGAGCCGGCCGAAGTCTGGCAGAGTGTTCCAAACAGATGAACATCAGCACCAGCACCGCCTCCACCTATCGCGCTCGAATTCTGGAAAAGCTGAATCTGAAGACGACCCAGGAACTCATTCGGTTCGCTCTGGAACACCAGATCGACGGGTGAATGGAACCGTCTTTGCTCAGCACAAGGTCACGCCTGCCGCAAGTGCTCTGTCAATTCCTGGTTTTTGGGGTTCGTCGTTCCCTCCCAAGTCCTGCCCTCGCGACGGCGGGGGCGGGAATCCAGTGCCGCGATGTGGATTCCCGCCCTCGCGGGAATGACGGCAGAATGCGCGGGAATGAC
>CAZHET010000363.1:0-6830 GCA_964531585.1 uncultured Planctomycetaceae bacterium
GGCTTTGGAGAGCCATCGTACGGAGGTGTTTGGGGCGCGGCATTGGTTTACGGATCTGGTGTTGTGGTTGCCGGCGATCACGATTCTTGTCTTCGTGAGCTGGGTGACTCAGATCAAACTGCTGCGGTACATCCTTCCCATGCTGCCGTTTGTGTTTATCTGGATCGGACATGCGTTCGTGTGGGCTCAGGAAGGCCGCTGGTGGCGGAAGTCGCTGGTGTACGGCGCGCTGGCGTGGTCGGTGCTGAGCAGTCTGTGGGTGTATCCTCACAGTTTGTCGTACTTCAACGAAGCGGCTGGCGGGACGGCCAATGGGCACAATCATCTGATCTGGGCCAGCTATGACTGGGGCCAGGATATGCTGTTTCTGAAGGACTGGGCGGACGAGCATCCGGAGGCTCAGCCGTTGTATGTGAACTGCTACGGTGCGGTGGCTCCGGAACTCGTCGGGATCGCGGCGGAGTCGGCTCCGTGGACCGGACCGCAGCCGGGTTGGTACGCGATCAGTGCGAGCGTGCTGCGAGGAATCCTTCGGCCACGGGACGGAGGCACAGTGTCGCCCGGTTCGCCGGCGGTCTATCTGGAATCATTTTTCGACCTGGAACCGGTGGATCGCGTGGCGTATTCGATTTTCATCTATCACCTCGACTGCGATCAGGCGAATGCGATGCGGGCGAAGCTGGAGCTGGAGTTGCTGGAGTGTGGGGAGTAACGACATGCGCCCGGGCGAGCGGCGCGACGTCAGCCCGCGATCGTGCTGGATGTGGTCGGCGGTGATTTCGGTCAAGCGGCAAGCGGACTGACGCCGCGCTGCTCGCAAGCACGTGTGTGGTGTCGTGCGGGTCGGCGAACTGCGGGACGTCATTGCTGTGAAGGCGGGAGGGCAGTCCGTTCGCCTGGGTTCCCGCCTGCGCGCGAATGACAGGAGCGCGGGTGGCGCTGTTCGCTGCGGACGCTGGCGGCGTCCGCCACGATTGTTGGCGCAGTGCTCGCTGGATGTCTTCTGGCACCTGAATGATTCCGAATATCAGGCCTTGCGCGTTTGATCGGCGGTGGCCACGGTTCGTGACGAGTGTACGCACCGCTCGGCCACACTGTAGGAATCGCGGCTGCTGGTGGTGTAGGCGACGATGAGTTCTGCCAACAGACCCAGCGACATCGCCTGTCCGCCGAGCAGCACAGCCGCGATCGAATAGGCCAGCAGCGGTCGACTGCCAATGGGACGGTGATCCATGACTCCGAATGCGTTCATCAGCAGCCACAGCGCCGACAAATACAACAGTCCGAATGTTCCCGCTGCGAAAAAGAAAATTCCGACAGCTCCCAGTGCGTGTTGAGGTCTGCGACCGAAGCTGATCAGAAACGTGACCGTCAGCAGATCCAGCAGGCCTCTGAGAAAACGACGCACGCCGTACTTGGAATACCCGTGCTGCCGTGGTCGATGATGCACGGGAATTTCGGTGACCTTAAATCCCCTTGCATGTGCCAGCACGGGAATGAAGCGATGGAGTTCGCCGTAGATCTGAATCTCCTGCGCGACATCGGAACGGAACAGTTTCAGCCCGCAGTTGTGATCGTGCAGAACCAGCCCCGTCATGCGGCTGACCATCCAGTTGAAGACCCGGCTGGGGTACACCTTGTGCCATGGGTCAAGCCGGTGTTTCTTCCAGCCGTTGACAACATCAAAACCCTGGTCGATGCGTTTCAGCATTTCCGGGATCTCGGCCGGATCATCCTGCAGATCGGCGTCCATCATCAGCAGCAGATCGCCGCGAGCAGCCTGCATGGCGGCCGTCAGTGCCGCGGCCTTGCCGAAGTTCCGTCGCAGGCGAATTCCGCAGACTCGCGAGTCGTCGTCCGCCAGATCACAAATCAGGTGCCATGACCCATCGGTGGACCCATCGTCGACGAAGATTACTTCGAAGCTGTCAACCGCCGAGTCTGCCGTGGCCTGAATTTCCTTCCACAGCGGTCTCAGACTGTCCTGTTCGTTCAGAACCGGAATAATAATGGACAGCATCTCGCGCTTTCTGATTGACGGGCCGCGGCGGCGGCGGACTCATCAGACTTTCGTGGCCGGTCGTTTGCCGGCGGGCGGCGGCCCCTTTTTCTGACCGGCAGGAACTTCGCCACGTTCCCGCAGCGCTTCGGCGGAAATCAGATGGACAAGTTCCTGGCCGAGTCGATCCATTTCCATCACGAGCGCGTCGATCCGACCGGACAGATACATGTAGGCCGTCAGTGCAGGGATGGCGATGAACAGGCCGACGGCGGTGGTCAGCAATGCCATTGCGATTCCCGACGCCAGTTCCTGAGCCTGTCCCATCGCGTTGCTGGCGGCGATGTCATTGAAGGCTTTAATCATGCCGATTACGGTTCCCAACAGTCCAATCAGGGGAGTCAGCGTCGCTACGCCGTTCAGGACTCGCAGTCGCTTCTTGAGCTGGCTGATCTGTCGTTCGCCTCCGTCGATGACCGCCTGTTCGATCTCCACACTGGGCTTGCCCCACTTGCGGACGCCGTGCAGAAAGACGTCGGCCATTGGACTGGAATTCTGCTGGCACACGGTCACAGCATTGGGCTTGTCCATGCGTCCGGAGCGCAGATGCATCAGAAACCGGTCGACGAATGCTCGCGGAATCACCCGTCGGTGACGCAGCAGTACCAGGCGTTCGATCGCGGACCATAGTGCGATGACCGACGCAATTCCAAAGACCAGCGCAAAGGGAATACCGATCGCTCGCACGATTTCCTGAGGTGACGCGGGAATCGCCGAAGTCGTTTCCTGGCCAGCGGCTGCTCCCGAAGCCGAAGGCATGTTGTCGCCGACCTGAGAATCTGCGGTGGCGGGGATGGCGGCATCCGCGTCCTGCTGAGCGACCGCGGTGGCCGGAAACCCCGCAAGCCCAAGCGCGATGCAAATCCCCGTTATCGCGGCGAGAAAACCGTCTGTTACTCGAATGCGGGGCGTCATAGGGTCTGGCGGCAGCGAAGGGAGAGCGAAGTTCACTCGGTGCGCGATTGTAACACCAACGTGCCGACGGTTCAGATGGATTCGTCGTCATTCCGGGTGACGGTCGAAAAACAGCGATTGTGTGGACTGTAACGATCTCCGAACCTACCAGGTAGGTGATTCTTTACGCAAGTCACCGGGACGGCAGGTTCTTTTCGCAAGTCACCCAGCTATGCAACTGCAGCACACATGGCAGCACGCAGCGTTGTTTTTCGGGGATTCCGTGCGGGCCGGAGGAACATCCTTGCTGTTCCTGACGCAGGCGTGTATCAAGATCGCAAGGCAGCGTGCTGGCCAATAGGCCATTGAATCAATCGGGTGAACGTTGACATTTGTACCGGTCAGCTCGCCCGCCGGAGTGGTCTCCTTCAAATACTGCTCGCATACGCATCCTGGTCGTAATCACATCTGAAGAGTGGCCGTCACTACATGTCACTGACAAATTCTGCAAAGCAACACAACCACCGGGTGGCCACGAACGGAGAAGCCGCCCGTCTGGGGCAGCTCGTGTTTGCCGGTGCCCGGCAGGAAACACCGTCGCTGAAACTGACGGAAGTCCTTGGCCGACAGGTCTGGGTGATCGCATCCTGCACGATGCTGGGGATTGCCTACGCCTGTATCTACTGGATGAATGCCCCCGTCTGGCACGAATCTTCAGCCAGCGTTCTTGTGAGCCAGCGAGATCCGGGCATCGCCGTCGGCACGAGTTCCCAGTCAGGATCGGAATCGACCGTCAGCGAAGATGTGCTTGCCAACCACATGGAAGTCCTGCGCAGCCGGCGGATCGTCGGTGATGCACTGGAGCGGCACGGCCTGACAAACCTGCCATCGATCGTGGCACTGCTTAAGAAGGATGAAGACGCTGTCGATTATGTGATCTCGCACCTGAAGCTGACTCGTGGCGGTGACGGCGCGGCTCGGGATGCTCGCAGCCTGAAGATTGCCTTCGAGCACCGTGATCCGGACGACGCAAAGCTGGTGCTGGAAGCGGTCATCATTGAATACCAGCAGTTCCTGACGGCTCAGCTTTCGGACGCGATGTCTGCCGCCAACACACTGATCGCGGAAGCTCAGGACGATCTGGAATCCGAACTCGCCGTTGCGCAGGAAAAATACGTCAACGCTCGCCAGAAAGCTCCCGTACTGTTTCAGGGCGAAGGCAGCAGCAACGTGTTCGTCGACCAGTACCGTAAGCTGAGCGAAGAACTGCTAAACCTGGAGATCAAGGAGTCTCTGGTCAAAGAACGGCTCGAAAAGGCTCGCACCGTCCTGAATTCCTACGGTGAAAAGGATCAGGTGCCGCTGGAAGCACTCGGCGTGATCGATACCGAAAGCCTGCAGCGACTGGGAGTGTTCGCGGGGCTGCAGGCGAACGCGGCGAAGTCGGCCGAATTCCAGGCGGCTCAACCGGAACGCCTGGAAGAAGCTCGTGCCCAGTACACGCATCTGCTGCGGCTGATGTCTGAAAAACAGCGTCTGTCGGCGGACTTCGGACCAGGGCATCCGGAAGTTCAGAAACTGGACGAGGAAATTCGCCTGGTGCAGGAATTTCTTGATGAACGCAGTGCCGGAAGTCCCGCCGAATGGGAAGACTCGGAGCTGACGCCGCGACAGTTGCTGCGTGCCTACACCGGCTTTCTGTCAAGCGAACTCTCGTCGGTTCAGGACCAGCGTCGCGAACTGCAACTGCTGGCAACCAACGCCGAGGAGCAGGCTCGCACGCTGGTCGAATTCGAACTGGAAGAAGGCATTCTGCGATCTCGGGTGGAACGCACTCAGCAACTGTTCGACGGCCTGGTTGAACAACTGCGCGACCTGGATATGGCTTCCGGGATGCAGGGCTACGTCCACGAACTGCTGGAAGTTCCCCGCCGCGGCGAACGCGTGTGGCCCGGCCTGGGAGTCTGCGGGGCGGGCGGGCTGATGCTGGGCATGATCATGGGCCTCTTCATGGCCGTGGCCAACGATCAGATGAACCAGGGATTCAACACCAGTGACGAAATTGGCACGTCGATTGACCTGCCGGTGCTGGGCCATATCGGCCGGCTGCCGACCGGAAAAGAAGGCGGTATCGTTCCCGAATCCGCTCCGGAAAGCGAAATCTTCCGAATGCTGCGGACGATTCTGCTGAACGATGTTCGGTCGGGAGACCTGCGAGTTCTCTCGGCAACCAGCCCTTCACCGGGAGCTGGCAAGTCCACTCTGCTCCTAAACACGGCCGCCTCATTCGCTCAACTGAAAATTCCCATCGTACTCGTCGAAGCAGACATGCGCCGGCCGACGGTGCAGAATCGGCTCGCGATCAAAACAGAATTCGGCCTGTCCGATGTTCTGCAGGGGCGCTGCACGGTCGATCAGGCCCTGTCAGCGAGCGGAGTGCCGGATCTGACCGTCATCTGTTCCGGCCAGATTCCGCCGAATCCTGCAGAACTGCTGGAATCAGATGAGTTCGAAGCCGTGCTGGCGGAACTTCGCAGCCGGTTCCAGCTGATCCTGATCGACGTCGGACCTGTACTGGCCGTTTCCGACGCGCTGGTTGTCGCCAAGAAATCCGACGGCCTGCTGCTGGTGACACGACCATCGACCGACACACGGGAAAACGTCTCCGACGCCGTGAAATCCCTGCAAACGAGCGAGGCCAAAATGCTGGGCTGCGTCGTGAATACGTTTGGCAGCCGCGGGCATTTCCAGCGAAAGAGCTACTACGCCGGTTATTACGAGTACGGCCGCAAGCCGAAATAATCGGCCAGCTGGCAGCAGCGATCAGACACAATGCCGAACGCGTCGGACCGTGCGCGTTCGGTGTCGGCTCGCGCACGCAGCAGGCCTCAGGCAGTCGCCAAAGCGGGCTGAACGCCGCGTTTCTGGCGAATTGGCGGCCAATCGGCTAACTTCCCCGCGCCGCACGTTTGCCCTTGCTGCCAGCCGCGGGCACCGGGTGCCACGTCCATGAATGGCCACGTGCGTCGTCTCTGACTTCCACATTCGCTCGACATTGTGCCCTGCCGTTTGCCATGTCCACCGCTACGTCTCCTGAACAAGCAGCGCCGCCGATTTCCGAACCGCAGCACCAGCCTTTCGTCAATATTTCCGCGTACAAGTTCGTTGCGCTGGCCGATCTTGAACAGCGCCGGACGCGAATTCGCCCCGTGGCGGACGGATTGGCACTCAAGGGGACGGTGCTGCTCAGTCCGGAAGGTATCAATCTGTTTGTCGCCGGATCGCGCAAGGCTATTGATGAGTTCGTCGAATGCGTGCGACTCGATCCCCTGCTCGCAGATCTGCAGACAAAGGAAAGCCTCAGCCAGAATCAGCCGTTCAACCGGATGCTGATCAAGCTTAAGAAAGAAATCATCGCATTCGGTGTGGCGGGAGTGAATCCCGTCGAACGCACGTCTCCAAAACTGCCGGCCGCTGAACTGAAGAGGTGGCTGGACGAAGGACGCCGGCTGCATCTGCTGGACACTCGCAACGATTACGAAATCGAAATCGGCACGTTCGAAAATGCAGTTCCGGCGGGAATCGACAACTTTCGAGACTTCCCGGAAGCCGTCGAACGCCTGCCTGCCGAGATGAAAGACGAGCCGGTCGTCATGTTCTGCACCGGCGGTATTCGCTGCGAGAAAGCCGGTCCGTTCATGGAGCAGGCCGGGTTCAAACACATCTTCCAGCTCGAAGGTGGCATCCTGAAGTACTTTGAAGAATGCGGCGGCGACCATTATGACGGAGACTGTTTCGTCTTTGACCAGCGAGTCGCCGTTGACCCGAAACTACGCGAAACAGACTATGACCTGTGCTATGTCTGCCAGGAAGTCGT
>CAZHET010000364.1:0-6775 GCA_964531585.1 uncultured Planctomycetaceae bacterium
GGAGTGCAGTACGTGTGCCAATCGTACTCACGATTTGATGAATACGGAAGCCGCAAACTGCAAGTCCGAACAAGCTCGCGCAGCCACAGCCGACCGGGACGTCACAACACCCTTCCCAGACGCAGCCGAAAGTGGGAGGTCGAGCCAGCCAAGCGATACGAGGGAGGATACGGACGCGCGTTCAACGTCCTCCTGCCACCGCGCCCTGTGCTTCAGGCAAACCACGCGGTGTCGACCAGCGTGGATCACCTGCTGTTGTCGACCGCATCGTGCAGTCCGCTGCGGACGTCATCGAACAGAAATGCCGAACGAAAGCGGTCGTGGTGCTGACTGGACACGATCTTGTTGCCGCCTCGCGATTGCTCTGCAGGTTCCGCAGCAAACAGCGGCGGCGGAGCATCGACAAGTTCCGCCAGCAGCGTGTAGTACTCCCGACGCGTCAGCGTGCCCGTGTTGACCACATTCAGCAGCGGCAGAACCGGATCAGCCTGGCGAATGCAGTCAATCATTCGTACGGCGTCATCGACATGAATGAGATTCAACGGGTGATCCGGCTGCACAGCCAGCGGCGCACGCGCTTTGAGATCCGCGATCCTGCGCAGGAGCCGGTCAGGTCCGTAGATCCCCGCCATTCGCAGCACGGTGACGGCTGTCGAAGGATGCCGGTCGGCACAAAGCGTACGCAGCAGGTTTTCCGCCTGAAGGCAACACCGCCCGCCTTCCGTCAGCGGATTCGGCGGAGTGGATTCGTCGACCGTGTTGCCATCGGCCTGCCCGTAAACGCTGGTGCTGGACACGTAGATGATCTGCCGCGGCGGCTCCGCGAATGACTCGATCAGCCGCTGCAGGCCGTTCAGCCAGATGTCTTCGCGAGACACATCGCCGCCGCGTTCGAAGCCCACAGCCCACAACACCGTGTCCACATTCGGCAGCGACACGTTCAAGTCGTGCGACCGCGCGAGATCGAACACAATCGCATTCAGACCGGCAGCTCGCAACTCGTCGGCTTTCTGCGGACTGCGAGTGATTGCGGAAACGCCGACGCCGCTGTCGCGCCAGCAGTCTGCCACGCGGCGTCCCAGGTAGCCGCAACCTGCGATCAGGGCGGACTCTGCGGAAGTTGTTGATGCAGGCAATTCACTGACTCGCGATGTCGCGCAGCGGTTGCAGGAAAACGTACCCGCTGCCGTCACGCTGAAGGAGTGTTGATGGTGGAAGAATTATGGCGAATCCCCGGCGAATTGCCTGGCCCACGAGTCCTCACTACACTCGCGTCCGGGGCCGATCTGTGACACGGGCCGATTCGACGTTTGACTTCGTTTCAAGTCTCTTCTGCACGCACTGGAGTTAGTCATGTCCACGAATTTTTCTCGCCGTTCGTTTATCGCGTCGTCTGCGGGACTGCTGGCCGCCGGAGTCGCTTCGCAGGCCTCCGCGGCAATGCTGTCGTCTGCGGCGGAACCGCTGTTTCAGATTTCGCTCGCAGAATGGTCGCTGCACCGCACGCTGCGGGAAGGGAAGCTCGACAATCTCGATTTCGCTGCCACCTCAAAAAACGATTACGGCATCGACGGTATCGAGTACGTCAACCAGTTTTTCATGGACAAGGCGAAAGACAAATCCTACCTGGCGGAACTCAACAAGCGGGCTGCTGACAACGGCGTCACCCAACTGTTAATCATGGTCGACGGTGAAGGCCGGCTGGGTGACCCGAGTTTGTCGGAACGAGCAAAGGCTGTCGAGAACCACTTCAAGTGGGCCGACGCGGCAAAGGAACTGGGCTGCCATTCCATCCGCGTCAACGCGGGCAGCGCCGGCAGCTACGAAGATCAGATGCATCGCGCGGCCGACGGCCTGCGGGCACTGACAGAATACGCGGCAAAGCTGGACCTGAATGTGATTGTCGAAAATCACGGCGGCCTGTCGTCCAACGGTGCCTGGCTGGCTGAGGTGATCCGGAAGGTCGATCACGATCGCTGCGGAACGCTGCCCGACTTCGGAAATTTTCGAGTCAGCCGCGAAGAAGAATATGACCGCTACAAAGGTGTGACGGAACTGATGCCGCACGCAAAAGCGGTCAGTGCCAAGTCGCACGACTTCGACAGCGAAGGCAATGAAACGCACACAGACTACATGAAAATGATGAAGATCGTGCTGGACGCCGGCTACCACGGCTGGGTCGGCATCGAATACGAGGGCGGCAAGCTGAGCGAGTCCGAAGGCATCAAGGCCACGAAGAAGCTGCTGGAACGCGTTCGCGAACAACTGGCGTGAACCCCCCGGTCAGTGTCCACCTGCCTCCTTCGTACGATGGAACTCCAATCCCGTCGCGTTCATGTACGACGGGACTCCGATCCCGTCCCGTTGACGTACGACAGGACTCCGATCCCGTCCCGTTGACGTACGACGGGACTCCAGGCCCGTCGAGGCATGCAACGCGATCGGAGTCTCGTCAAAGTGAGCGGCGCGATCGGAGTCTCGTCGTCCTGTAATTGCCAGCCATGAAGACCGACATTGACCGCATCTGGTCGCATCTCCGCGAGATCGCGGCGGAACCTCGTTTCGCCGAATCCGAGCGGCTGGAGCACTGTCGTCAATACTGTGAACGTGAACTTGCCGCCGCGGGATGGAAGACGCGGCGGCGGTCGTTCAGCGCAGCCGACAGCATGTTGCGTGACTTCAACGGCATCAACATCACGGCACGGCCGCGTGGTAACGATTTCGAATCTGATCAGCGCCCGCTTTTCGTCCTCGGTGCCCACCTGGATAGCAGGGAAGACACTCCCGGTGCGGACGACAACGCGTCCGCCGTCGCCACGCTGCTGGAAGTCGCTCGCGTCATCGGCGAATCGCCGGCCCCTGCGCTTGCGAATTCGTCACCCGTCGCCCTCGAACTGGTCGTTTTCGATCTGGAAGAACTCGGCATGCTGGGCGGTGCCTTTCATGCTCAGTGCTGCCGCAACGAGAACGTCGATCTGGTCGGCATGGTGTCGCTGGAAATGCTGGGCTACTGCGATCACCGCCCCGGCAGCCAGTTTCTGCCGCCCGAACTGGCAGGGCAGTATTCCGATGTCGGCAACTTCATCGCGGTTGTTGGCAACCAGAATTCCGGCGAACTGATTGAGGCCTTCGCGAGCGCGTTTCGAAAGATCACCGGGCTGCCGACGGAAGCGCTGCAGGTTCCCGACAACGGCCACCCTCTGCCGCCGACGCGGCTCAGCGACCACAGTCCGTTCTGGGACCAGGGCTACGCGGCGCTGATGATCACCGATACGAGTTTCATGCGGAATCCACACTATCACCTGCCGTCCGATACCATCGAAACGCTGGATCGCGAATTCCTGCACAAAGTCGCCGACGGAGTCGTTCTTGCTGTGGAACAAATCCTGAGCAGTGACTGACACGCTCTGTCCACCGCGGCCCCGGCCGTTCCGTTACTGCTGCTGCTGCTGCTGCCGCAGGTTGGCTCGGCATGTTGCCGTTCAGGTGCCGGCCAGACCCCGGCGCTGTTTCGGCAACAGACACAGGCGATCGACGTGGTTCTTATGTGTCGCTGGTCTCCCGCCCGGACTCGTGCTTCCGCACACTGTTCCACGCGGAAACACTCACGATCAGCAGGACGGCCGGCAGCATTCCGAAGCAGAACAGGTTCTTCATCAGCCGTATGTTGCCGACCGTCATGGCCTCGCCGACGAGCAGTGCTGAGTACAGCACGTACAGCGTCAGCATGATTCCGCCTTCGGTTCGGGAAACCGTCCAATAGCTCAGAAATGTCGGCCAGCAAAGCACGGCGACAAACACCATGACTACCACGTCAAACCACAACACAGACGACGACACGGGAACTCCCGCCGGCGCTAACAGCGAGGCCGCCGAAAGCACCGTCAGCAGATTGAACACGTTGCTGCCCACGACGTTGCCCACCGCGATGTCTCGCTGCCCCCTGATGGCTGCAACAACCGATGTCGCCAGTTCGGGCAGTGAAGTGCCGGCGGCCACGATTGTCAGTCCGATCACCATGTCACTGACGCCCAGTTGCCGGGCGATTATTGTCGCCGAATCCACCAGCATTCCGGCCCCAAGCACCAGCAGACCCAGGCCGGCGGCGACAAGGATCAGGCTGAAGACCACGGTGCTCCAGGATGCCCGCTTCGGCTTTTCGTCTCCGGCTGCCGCAGGTCCGCCTTCACGCCGACCGCAGCGAATCAGCCATCCCGTGTACGCGAGAAACAGGCCCAGCATGGCGAGGCCTTCCCAGCGCTGAAGCACTCCGTCGAGAGCTGCCAGCCAGGTTCCCACGGACGCCGCAATCATCAACGGGACATCCAGCCGCACAAGCTGCGACGAGACGGACAACGGCACAATCAGTGCAGACAGCCCGAGAATCAGCAGCACGTTGAAGATGTTACTGCCGATGACGTTGCCCAGCGCAATGGCCGAGTCACCTTTCAGGCTCGACACCGATGACACAGCCAGTTCCGGAGCACTCGTACCGAATGCGACCACCGTCAGGCCGATCACCAGAGGAGAGATGCGGCCGATTTCGGCCAGCCTCACCGCACCACGCACCAGCAACTCCGCCCCGACAACCAGCAGGACGAGACCGGGCACAAGCGACAGGTATGTCATAAAGTCTGCGGTATCTGCCCGCGGGTCAGTTCAGAAACGACGTTAATTCAGCGACGCTGTTCCGTCTGTGCTCTCGCCGACGGAAGCGACAACTTCTCCCAGAACAACCGCAGGGAACCCGTCCATTGTACACGCTTCGCGCGCGGCTTCGGCGACGTTCGGGGGAACGGCGATGATCATGCCAATGCCCATGTTGAACACTCGAAACATCTCCGCGTCCGCAATGTCCCCCAGTTTCTGCAGCCAAGGAAACATCGCCGGCACCGTCCATGCCTCGCGGCGCAGTCGAGCTTCCACGCCCGCCGGCAGCACGCGTTCCAGATTCTCGACGATGCCGCCGCCGGTGATGTGTGCGATGCCGTGGACGTGGCTATTTCCCACCGAATCAATCAGGCCCGCAATCAGCGACGCGTAAATGCGTGTCGGTGTCAGCAGCACTTCACCAATCGTTCGGCCGTCGAGTTCCACAACCGGAGACGACGCCTGCAGGCCCGCGTGTTCGAACACAGCCTTGCGAATCAGACTATATCCGTTCGAATGGAATCCCGACGATGGCACACCGATCAGAATGTCGCCGGCGACGATGCGATCCCTGCCGCTGATCAGTTCAGAACGTTCCGCCGCCCCGACGCAAAAACCGGCCATGTCGAAATCTCCGGCAGCATACAGGTCCGGCATGATGGCGGTTTCTCCGCCAAGCAACGCCGCGCCGGCCAGTTGGCAGCCGTCAGAAACCCCGGTGACGAGCTGTTCCAGCAGCGGCGGATTGTCCGCAGCCATCGCGATGTAGTCGAGAAAGAACAGCGGTGTCGCTCCCAGACACAGACAGTCGTTGACGCACATCGCCACCAGATCGATGCCGATTGTGTCAAAGCGTTCCAGCGCGATGGCGAGCTTGATCTTGGTACCGACGCCGTCCGTGCCGGACACCAGCACCGGATCAGTCCACTGGCGAGACGCCGCCAGCCGAAACAACCCGGCGAAACCTCCGGGCAGATCCATCACGCCGGCGGTGTGAGTCCGCTGCATGAGTTTCGGCAGTTTCTGCATCGCCTGTTCGTAGAGTTCCAGATTCACTCCGGCGGACTGATAACTAAGTTGTGTCATTGGGAATTGTTTTTTGAGTCCGGGAAGTTTTCCTGAAGTTCAGCCGTCCGCGGTTTGCCGTGAAATCGCTGGTTCGCCCGCGCCGATTCGACCGATAAACGGGATTGTAGCGTCGCACGCAAGAGTCCGAACCGAGCGAGAATCGAAATGTGGGGCCAGCCCGAGTCGACACCGTGGTTTTTCACCAGCCAGACGCAGACGGAAGCCTGCCACCGGCTGCAGTACCAGATCGAAAACGGTGAACCGCTGGCGATTCTGGAAGGCAGCTTCGGCAGCGGAAAATCCACGGTACTGCGTCAATTGGCGACTCAACTGCGCCGGCAGCGCTGTCAAGTGATGATGCTGAGCGTTGCGGCGCTGGATGACACGTCGCTCTTGTGGCACATCGCCTCCGCTTTGTCCGTGCCGACTGGCACTGCCGACTCGCAGGGTCGGCTGCTGTGCCTGATTCGTGACGAACTGGCCGGTCGAACCGCCTGCGGTCAGCGCACGGTACTCCTGCTGGACGACGTTAATCTGGCCGGAGAAGGTGTCGACGCCGTCCTGCACGGTCTGATCGCCACCGCTCGCCAGTGTGCCGGTCGAGTCGCCGTTGTGGCCGCTTCCGAACAGCCGCTGAGCAGTGATCTGCAGCGAATTTCGGCCCTTCCCGTCAGGCTTGCTGAGTTCGCAAAGGAAGAATCCGTGCAGTTTCTGCGCCAGCACCTCAGTCGCCGCACGCACGGGCTGGAACCGGTTGACGACGCCGCGATTCAGGCGGCACTCGCAAACAACGACCTTTCTCCCGGTCGACTGCTGCGTCTGAGTGACGCGCTGACAGCTGTCCGGCTCGCTCACCCGGATCTTGCGATCGACGCCCATGTGGTCCGGGAAACCGCTCGCGAACTCGTCCCACGACGAGCCGGCTGACGCACGCCGCTGCGATCCGGAACGGCACTCGCTTTTTGTTCGCCAATGCACCAGACCGACACCCAGATGAACAGGCAGGCACCAGCCCAGCCGCCTGTGACGAGTCTGCGGTTTCCACGATTCTGCCGCA
>CAZHET010000365.1:0-6744 GCA_964531585.1 uncultured Planctomycetaceae bacterium
ACGGGTTAAACGAGCGTGTTTTCCGGGGGAAAAACTCTTAACGGCGTTGCCCGCCTGCGGGTCAGGAGAGGTGCCTGAGCAATCTCTGTCGCGGCGCAAGACAGCCATGACTCACGTGGCGGCGAGAGAATAGAACTTCGAACGCACTTCTGATGCGTTGCGGCAGTTCTGACTGCGGTGGGCGTGATTGGCATCCTTTGGCACCTTCAATAGACTCCTGGTCTTTCATCAAGCCGACTTTGAGACCCCCTGATGCCTCGTTACGACGCCGCTCGCGCGAAAATCATTGAAGCTCGCTGGCAGAAATTCTGGGACGAACACAACACGTTCAAAGCCGGTGATCCCGACAACGGCAAAGACAAACTGTACGTGCTGGACATGTTCCCGTACCCATCCGGCAGCGGTCTTCACGTCGGTCATCCCGAAGGCTACACGGCGACCGACATCGTCTGCCGCTACGCTCGAATGAACGGAAAAAACGTCCTGCATCCGATGGGCTGGGACGCCTTCGGTCTTCCCGCCGAAGAACATGCCGTCAAGACGGGAACTCATCCCCGCGAAACGACCGAACAGAACATCGACACGTTCCGCCGCCAGTTGAAGATGCTGGGATTCAGCTACGACTGGTCTCGTGAAATCGCCACGACGGATCCGGACTACTACCGCTGGACTCAGTGGATTTTCCTGGAACTGTTCGACACGTGGTACGACCCCGAATTCACCTGGACCGGTCCCGACGGGAAGACTCGCACCGGCATGGGGCGTCGCATCGAAGAGCTGACGATTCCCGACACCATTCTCGCCATGGGACCGGAAACCGTGCGCCGGTATCAGGACGCGCATCGCCTGGCGTACATTTCGGAAGCTCCCGTCAACTGGTGTCCGGCTTTGGGAACGGTCCTGGCGAACGAAGAAATCATCGACGGTAAAAGCGAACGCGGCGGCCATCCGGTCGAACGAGTTCCCCTGAAGCAGTGGATGCTGAAGATCACGTCGTACGCCGACCGCCTGGCGAACGAACTGGACGACCTGGACTGGCCCGAAAGCATCAAGCTGCTGCAACGCAACTGGATCGGCCGCAGCACCGGAGCCGAAGTGGATTTCTTCATCGGCGATCGGTCTGATCCGACGAATGCGACGGATCAGTCTGATCTTTTCGAGGCCTGGAAACACACGCGGTCGCACACAGGCTTCCCGGAAAAGCCCGACGATGACTGCCTTCGCGTGTACACAACACGACCAGACACGCTGTACGGCGCGACGTACATGGTCATCGCTCCGGAACATCCGCTGGTCGACCAGTTGATCACGCCCGCTCAGGCGCAGGAAGTCAGTGAGTACTGCCGCAAAGCCGCGACCAAGAGCGACCTCGACCGCACGGAGCTGGCGAAAGAAAAAACGGGAGTCTTCACGGGGTCGTATGCAATCAATCCGGTCAACGGCGAACGCATCGCGATCTGGATCGCCGACTATGTTCTGATCAGCTACGGCACCGGAGCCATCATGGCCGTGCCGGCACATGATCTTCGTGACTTCGAATTCGCTGTGAAGTTCGACATTCCGATCATCCAGGTTGTTGAGCCACCGGAGAACTGGGAACCATCCAAAGACGAAGCCGCACTGACAACAACCATCAACGGCACAGAACTCACACCGTTCGCGGGTAAAGGCACCGCCATCAACTCAGGCGACTATGACGGCACGCCAACTGAAGATTTCAAATCTCAAATCACAAATTCACTCCACGCATCCGGTCTCGCCAAAGCCGCCGTCAACTACAAACTCCGAGACTGGTTGTTCAGCCGGCAGCGATATTGGGGCGAGCCGTTTCCGATCTGGCATGAACTCGACGATGACGGCAATCCCACCGGACTGATGCGAGCCGAACCGGTCGAATCGCTGCCGGTGCCTCATCCGCACATGGACGACTTCAAACCCACCGGCACGCCCGAACCGATGCTGGCGAAGGCTCCGGCGGACTGGCTGTACAAGACCGCCGAAGACGGCACAAAGCTGAAGCGAGAAACCAACAGCATGCCGCAGTGGGCCGGAAGCTGCTGGTACTTCCTGCGATTCTGCGATCCGAAGAACAATGAAGAATTCATCAACCCGGACGTCGAAAAATACTGGATGCCGGTGGACCTCTACATCGGCGGAGCCGAACACGCGGTGCTGCATTTGTTGTACGCCCGCTTCTGGCACAAGGTGCTGTTCGACCGAGGCCACGTGAACACCGCAGAACCGTTTCACAAGCTGGTCAATCAGGGGATGATCCTGGGTGAAGCTGACCCGGAAACAGGCAAAGCTGAAAAGATGTCCAAGTCCCGAGGCAACGTCATCAACCCCGACGACGTCGTTCGTGACTACGGAGCCGACTCGCTGCGTCTGTACGAAATGTTCATGGGACCGCTGGAACAGGTGAAACCGTGGAGCATGAAAGGCGTCGAAGGCGTCTACCGGTTTCTCGGCCGAGTCTGGCGGATGATGATCGACGACCGAGCCGACGACGTCACGCTGCTGACATCCGTCAACGACGCCGAACCGACCGACGAACAGCGCCGCATTCTGCACAAGACGATCAAAGCCGTCACCGACGACATCGATAAGCTGAGCTTCAACACAGCCATCAGCCGCATGATGGAATTCACCAATTTCATGTCTCACGAAGACAGTCGGCCGAAGTCCGTACTGGAACCGTTCCTGCTGCTGCTCAGCCCGTTCGCTCCGCATCTCGCGGAGGAACTGTGGAATGTGCTCGGCCACAATAACACGCTGGCCTATGAACCCTGGCCGAAATACGACGCGGCTCTGCTGGTCGAAGACACGGTGGAAATTCCCGTGCAGATCAAAGGCAAACTGAAGGCAAAAATCCACGTTCCTAACAGCCTGGACGCTGCAGCATTGCAGGCCGCTGCCGAAGCTGACGAAGACGTTCAGAAGCAGCTCGCGGGCAAGACCGTCGTCAAAGTCATCTCGGTTCCCGGTCGGATGGTGAACTTCGTCGTGAAGTAGGTGCCGTCTGCCGGGCAGCGCTTCGCAACGACAGTCGCGATCGAACGCGGATGTCGCCGCCGTAGTCGCGTCTCGCCGAGACGCGACATGCTGTCCTGCCACGCCCTTCGAAGAAAAAACGTGCTTCTTTATCAAACGCCGAACGACAAATGCAGCAGTCTCGGCGAGACTGCTGCTACAAATCGGCACGCTTCGCGCTAGCGGGCTTTGCGAAATCAATTATGTGCGGCATCGCCGGAATCTTTGAATACCGCGACATCGTCGAGGCGGTGCCGGACGAACAGACCGGCCTGCGTATGCTCGACGCGATCGCCCACCGCGGCCCGGATGATGGTGGTTTGCTGATCGCGCCGGGCACGATGCTGGGGCATCGTCGGCTGTCGATCATCGATCTCAGCGATGCCGGACATCAGCCGATGAGCGACGACGACCAGCGCTGCTGGATTGTCTTCAACGGCGAAATTTACAACTTCCGCGAACTACGCAGGGCACTGGAAGCGGCGGGCCAGCAGTTCCAGTCACAAACCGATACGGAAGTCATTCTGCGAGGCTACCGGCAATGGGGCCGCGACGTCGCTGGACGGCTGAATGGCATGTTCGCCTTTGCGATCTGGGACCGCGACCAGGATTCACTGTGGCTGGTTCGCGATTCGATCGGCATCAAACCGCTGTTCTATCTGGACGACGGCTCGATCATCCGGTTCGGTTCGGAAATCAAGGCGATTCTGGCCGATGACAGGATTGAACGCCGCCCGGACTGGCGAGCACTCGATCGCTTCCTGACGTTCGGCTACACACCCGCGCCGTGGACCGGATTCGACGGCATTCGTCAGTTGCTGCCGGGTCAGTCGCTGCTGGTGAAGGGAGGCTCACAGGCGGAACTCACGCGCTGGCACTCGCTGCCGTACCCTGAACAGCGGCGCACGATGACAGAAGAGGAAGCGACGGAGCAACTCGAAACGTCGATCAACTCATCGGTGAAAAGCCAGATGGTCAGCGACGTTCCGCTGGGAGCGTTCCTGAGCGGCGGGCTGGATTCGTCGGCCGTCGTGCGAGGCATGAAGCGTAGCGGAGCCACTTCCGTTGACACGTTCACGATCGGTTTCGAAGAAGCCACCTTCGACGAATCGACGTATGCCGAACAGGTCGCCGGAATTTTTGAAACGCAGCATCATTCGCAGACCATTCGGCCCGACGCGGCGTCACTGCTCGAAACAATTGTCTCTCACGCTGAAGAACCGTTCGCCGACAATTCCGCGATACCCGTTTACCTGCTGTGCGAGTTCGCTCGGCGGCACGTCACGGTCGCTTTGTCGGGCGATGGGGCGGACGAATTGCTGGCCGGCTATGACACGTATCGAGCGTCCGAGCTGGCTCCGAAGTATCGCCGTCTGCCCGGTTTTCTTCGACGGGGAATGATCGCTCCGCTGGTGAATCATTTGCCGGCGTCTCAGAAAAAGTACGGCCTGCCGTCGTTGCTGAGACGATTTGCGGCCGGCGCTGAACGAGCGTTTCCGTTCGATCATTGCAGTTGGCGTCGCATCGTGTCGGCCGAACTGCGGCCGTCGCTGTACACGTCGGAATTCCAGACGCTGGCCGATTCCGATCCGCTGAACGACTACGCCTCGACGCTGTTGGATGCTCCGTCGTGGCTGACTCCGCTGGAACAGCAGCTTCACATGGACACGTCGTTCCATTTGCCGAACGACATGCTGGTGAAGGTCGATCGCATGAGCATGGCTCACGGCCTGGAAGTGCGAGTTCCGTTGCTGGACAACGATGTCGTGCAAACGTGCCTGTCCATTCCGCCGCAATTCAAGCGCCATGGAAAACGCGGCAAGCTGGTTCTGAAGAATTCCCTTCGCAAGGATCTTCCCGACGAGATCATCGACCGTCGCAAGGCGGGATTTCTGATTCCGCTGGAAGGCTGGCTGAAGCACGAATGGCAAACGTTACTGCGGGAAACTCTGACGGAAGACTTCGCACGTCAAACGGGAATGCTGCGATGGCCGACGATCCGACGGATGCTTGACGAACAATCTTCGGGGAAAGCGGACCACGCATACGCACTGTTCGCGCTGCTGGTGCTGGGCATCTGGTGGCGGATCTGGATCACTCAGGAACGCCCGCTGAAACTGACGCAACGCGAGTTCGCGCCAACACGCGTGCAACGGCTGTAGCTCGGCGAGCTGCGTTTACCGGCGCAATTCGTCTGCTATCCTCCGCGCCGTCCCGCACTGAAACCGTGATCGAAGGAAAGCCTCGCAATGACCGTTCCTGTTGCTGTGATTCTGGCCGCCGGCAAGAGCACTCGCATGAAGTCCGAACTGCCGAAAGTCCTGCATCCGGTCTGCGGGCGGATGATGATCGAATTTGTGCTCGACGCGGCTCGTGACGCGGGAGTCGGCAAGCTGATTGTTGTTGTCGGGCACAAAGCCGACATGGTGCGAGACGCCCTGAAACATCACGACGACGTGGTCTTCGCTGAACAGAAGGAACAGAACGGCACCGGTCATGCCGTGATGATGTGTGAACAGGAACTCGATGGGCACGACGGTTCCACGCTGATTCTTGCCGGAGACACGCCGTTGCTGCGGGGATCGTCGCTGAAAGCGCTGCTGGATCATCAGCAGCGGGAACACGCGTCGTGTGTGATTGGCACCGCCGACACGGCCAACAACGAAGGACTTGGTCGAGTCGTCCGGGATTCCGCCGGCCGTTTCGTGTGCATTCGCGAACAGAAAGACGCGTCAGAGGAAGAGCGCCGCATCACCGAAATCAACACCGGCTGCTACGCCTTCAGCACGCCGCGACTGCTGAGTTCTCTGCGACAACTGAAACCGAACAACGTTCAGGCCGAGTACTATCTGACCGATTGTCCGCGAATTCTGATGGACGAAGGAGACACGGTCGCGGCAAGCTGCAGCCTGACGATCGAAGAAGCCATCGGCGTGAATACTCGCGTCCAGTTGGCGGAAGTGCGTGCTCATATTCAGCGTGAAATCCTGCACGAACTGATGACCAGCGGCGTAACGATCGTCGATCCGCTGCAGACGAGCATCGACTTTGGCGTCAGTATCGGCCCGGACACCGTCATCAAGCCCGGTTGCGTTATTGAAGGCGACGTGACGATTGGAGCGAACTGCACGATCGGCCCGCACGCTCACATCGTCGGCCCAATGACGATCGCGGACAGCAGCACGGTTGCGCGAGCGTGAATTCGTTCCGGGGCTCTGCCCAACGCTGTGAGGAACGTTCAGTCAGCAGGATTCGGCATTTTCTTTGTTTAACCGCGTGCCCATCGGGCCGCGCGTTTGGCGATGCAGGACGCGCGGCCCGATGGACTCGCGGTTAAACGCCTTTCAGAATGCTTCACAGCGTTGGGCTCAGCCCGCGGACCCGTGTCGCAGGGAAATTACCCGGGCTGAAATTCAGTCGGCCCGTCATGCCTCTTCCGGACGTTGTTCCGAGATCCGATGTCTCGCATGACGAAGATGTCCGGATGGCCGTACGGCGTCAGATCCGGCGAGCGTGTGTCGTGCTGCATCAGCGCGGCTGGTGAGCCGCACGTGTAGTTCGCCTGCGCCGCTTTTTCACGTTCGGTGCCTCACGAGTCAGCACGCGGGCGGCATCACCTGTGCGGCCTCACTTTTGCGGCATCATGTCGTACTTTTTCATTTTGTTGTACAGCGTCACGCGGCTGATCCCGAGTTGTTTGGCTGTTCGTGTACG
>CAZHET010000366.1:0-6731 GCA_964531585.1 uncultured Planctomycetaceae bacterium
GGACGATCGCGCTGTGGCTCTGACGGCTCGCGATCTGAACATCACACGCGACGGCACAGTGTCGATCACGTCGGCTGCTGTGACGGCTGCGGACGGACTGGCGGCGTCACTCGGTCTGGCCGGGATTCTTCCGTTTGATCTGACGGAGATTCGCATCGACAGCGTCGACAATGACGGCATGCCCGGACCTGATCCAATCGCGCTGAACGTGATCAGCGGCGCGACGAGCATCGATGATCTGGATATCTCCGTGCGCGGCGAATTCGATTTCAGCGTGTTCAGCGGCCTGCCGTTCACACCCGTGCTGCAGATTGGTTCGCAGGACGCGGCCACTCCCGTCGCCCCGCGCACATTCGACGTGACGTTTCGTGTCATGGATCTCGATACGCCTGCGCCGTCGATTTGGATTCAGGACACCGGACCGATCACTTTCGGAATCCGCGACTTTGCCCTTGGCCCGTTTGGGGTCGATGAGGCGACAGTCACGCTCGGCGGATACATCGGCGGCGTCTTCCAGACGAACTTCGGCGCAACGGTGGCCGCGTCGTTCGACAGCGATTCGCTCGACGTGGGAGGTTCGGTCACCGTCGATTCAGCAACCAGTCACCTGTACCTGCCGGATTCCGCCGGCAATCCGAATCCCGGAGCTGCGACGCTTGATCTTGATGTCGATCTGGCGGCCAGTCTCGCGATCGGCAGTCTGGCCGATGACGGCAGCGAAACGGGCTGGGGTTTTGCATTCGAAAACCTGGCCATCGAAATCGGCGTGCAGTTCGCAATCCGGCTGGACGAAACGGGATTTCAGTTCGAACCCGTTGGCGGGCTTCCTCTGGTCACGCTGAATTCGCAGGCCGGTCTGAGCGTCGATCGCGTCGCGCTCGAACTCGGCGGGCTGATGACGCTGGAAGCAACGAACGTCGGAGTCCACTTCGATGCATTCCGAACGGACGCCAGCGGACGGTTCACGCATGTCGAAGGCCCGTTCCTGACGTTCGGTGGAGTGCGACCGACGAAGCCTGCCGCAACAGACGAGAACCCGTATCCGGAACTCGAAGGTGGCGACGGTTCGATTTCGCTGACGTTCGGAGATGCCGGAAGCAGCAGCAATCCCCTCGCAGGACTCGGCGGCAGCGCGGGCAACTTCGGCATCGGCTGGGACCCTGATGCGGCGATCGGCGGTATCACAATGCCGCTGCAGTTCGTGCAGCTTGAGGACTTCTTCGTCTCCGCGACGATTCCGGAAGACTTCAAGTTTGGCCTGCCCGACTGGCTGCCGCTGCAGATCACGGAGATCGGACTGCGCTTCCCGGAAACTTTCGGTGATCTGATGCCGATCGGCGGCCTGAATCCTGGTGACGGCGGTCAGCTTGCTGCGTTCGCCTTCGATGCGCTGACAAACTTTTCACTGGTCTTTTCCGGCGGGATGAACAGCCAGCAGGGCGGCTGGCCGATCCGCGCGCTGGTCGAAAACATCGAGATCGACATCAACCGACTTGCAGCCTGTGCTGAACACGTCTGGAACAACCGCGGAACGTACGCGTCACAGATTCAGGCGGCGATGCAGAATCCCGACGGTTCGCCGAATCCCGCCGGCACGCTGGCCGCGATGGCGCTGATCGGACTGGATCTGTACCGCGATCCAAACTGCGAGTTCCCGATCACGAATCTGGATGCGTTTGATATCGGTGTCGAACCGTTCAACCTCGGTCCGATCACGATCGGCGGCGGACTCGGACTGGGGCTGCTGGACATCGACACCGACGATGACGGTATCGATGACGCCACGACGCTGTTCGGTCGCATCGAAGGTCAGTTCGCCTATTCCGACGTGGGAGTCGGAGTCGAACTGATCGTCACTCAGTACGGCCCGGTACTGGCTCGGCTGTTCGCCGGTGTTCCGATTCCGATTGGCACGCTGATCGGAGGCCTTATCGGTGCCGCCTTCGTGGGCGTCGGCGCGGCTGCCGGAGCAAACATTGGCACGCAAACCGGCTTCATTATGACGGGTTTTCAGGGCGGGCTGGTGTTCGACAATCAGCCGCTGCCGGTAATCAACGGCCCGAACGAGATCCTGACGAACCCGGATGTGCGCTATCCACTGGACATCACGCTGGAGGACATTCGCGAGGCCGCGAAAGAATCGATCGTTCGCGGTGTGCCGACGTGGAACAACGGATTCAAATTCGGCGCGTCGGGCACGATTACGAATACACATATCCACGGGCTGCTCGGACTGCGAGTCGATCTCGGTGCAAACATCGCGTTCGATATCGAGGAACTGACGGACGTTGCCGGAAACGCGGTGACCGCCGGCTCGTTCCAAAGCAGCATCAATACGGCTCAGACAGTGTTTCAGGATCCCTCGAACCCGCCGCTGGCGTTTCAGCTCTATGGGTTCGGAGAAGTGGAAGTCATCGGGCAGGGCTTTGCCGATTCGGGCATCATGCTGGATTTTTCGGATCCGCTGAACCCAAAGCTGGACATCGCTGCTCGGTTGCCGTCTGCCGGAAGTCTGCTGGGCCTGCTGCTTCCGGGTGAAGGCTTTATCGGTCTGCAAGTCGATACCGACGGACTGGCCGCCGGTTCCGTCATCGCGATGAAGACGTTCGTTGAGAACGTGCTGGCCGACACAACGAGTGCGTTTCACGGATTGCTCGATGATCTGGCCGCTCAGCTTCAGGCGCAGCGAAGCCGCCCGCTGGGTCAGGTCGTTCTGGACGGACTGCCGGACGGCACCGAGATCACCGTCACGCTGCTGAGAACCAGGCTGCTGGAAGTCTTCAGCAACGGAGCCAACGCGCTGGCGCAGGGCCTTGGACCGGAAAGTCCTCTTGTCCTGAACGCGATTCTGGCTGCATCGGAACTGATGCACGTCATCTCCGTCGCGTCGGAATTCGGCATCGATGCGGTCTTCGGCATCGTCGACAGTCTGATCGATGCGGGAAGTGCAGCCTACGATCAGTTCTTCGCCACAATCAACCCGTCACTGACGGTCAGCGGCGCGATTCAGCCAGCTCTGCTCGGAATGCCGATCGGCGAACCGACCGAACAGATCGAAGTCCGCATCGACAAGAATCAGCTTCACTTCGACGGACGTTTTCGAGTGCTCGAAAAGCTGCTGGCTCTGACGTCCGTACCTCTGCCGCTGAGCGACGTGATCGATGTCAGCGTGCATGTTCCGTTCGAGAACCTGTTCCGCGATCTGGCGCTGTTTGGAGTTCCTCAGATCGATATCACCCGCGACTGGCGCGCGACGTTTCGCGCGACCGTGTCGCTGCTGAACGTGATCGAACTCGGTGATGTCGCCGGTCTGATTTTTCCGGCGATCGAACCGGGAAGCGTCGATCCCGCCAACGACCGAAACCGAAACGGCATCCCGGACGATCATCCGCTGGACACGCACGTCGAGGTCATCGCGCCGGGCACGGACCTGTCGACGCACAATTTTCAGCAGGGGTTGTTCGGGCCGGAACCGCGACCGGGTGAAGCAGACAATATCCGTTCGTTCAATAAAGTCGTTGTGTTGCCGGATGATTTCGAAACGTTGAAGCAACATGGCGGCGTGCTGCTCGACGGTCGCCTCACGCTGCCGCAGTTCATCACCGATCCGTTCGCATGGTTCGCACATCTGCGCGGACTGGCGGCGAATCTGGTGACCGATGAAAACGGCAATCCGCTGACCGACGCAGACGGCAATCCCATCTGCACAGGTCTCGACAACGCGCTGGAATGTTTCCTCGCGAATCCCGCGGCCTTCCTGGAATTCTTCGGCGAATTCAGTGATCTGCTGGCCGCCGAACATCAGGTCGCGCAGGTGCAGATGTTCGTGCCGAACTTCTTCGATGAACTGGCCGGCATCATCGATCTGACGAATCCCGACACGATCAATCAGTTGCGCCAGGCGCTGCTTTCCGCCGATTTCGGCGCGCTGCTGGATCTGCTCGGACAGGGCACGCTGGACGAGCTGATTCAGACTCTGACAACCGCTACGTATTTCCGCGGTCAGATTGGCAACGCGCCGATCGACAGCGGACTTCCAACCACGGGCAAGCTGCTTGGCATCGATCTCGGCGGCGCCGTTGTGCAGTATGCCGATCCGAATCCAGGCAATGGCGACAATGACGAGCGCAGTCTGCTTGTCAGTGCGAACTTCAGCGGTCTGGATGCGACATTTCTCATCGATGCGAACGGCGCGTATCCGCGGATCGGCGGTGAGATCGCCGTCGGCAGCTTTGCGAGCCAGACGCCTGCACCGCCGGCTTCGCAGATCGCTGAGCTACTCGAAGGAATCGGATTTCCGTTCCCGGTCGGCGACTGGCTGTTCCCTGGCAGTGGCTCCGGTTCGTCGGTCGGCAACACAGCGGGTGCCGTGTTGCGGGCATACACTCCGGGTTTCAGTCAGTCGCCGGATGCTCCCGCGATTCAGCGTGACGGCGGGCTGGAAGTCGCCGCACGTGTCAGCCTGAACAACAACTTCGGTCTGTTCTCCGGCGACCTGCAGTTCGCACTCGGACCGGATCAGGACTCGGCCAACGGCTGGCGCGCGAGCGGTTCGTTCAGCGGTTACGGTTCCCTGACGATTCCCGGTCTGGGCACAGTCGCCGTGGGCACTCCTTCCAATCCTGCGCTGCGGGGAGAACTGACTCCGGAAGGTCTGCTGGTGCTGGATGTCGGCGCGCAACTGTCTTCGACGGCATACAGCGGAACCATCGGTTTCGGAGCCGGCGTGCAGATGCTGCTGCTGATGAATCTTTCGGATCAGGACGTTGTGTGGGACGATCCGACGCTGCCGACGGAAGACGATCCGGTGATCCCGGCGTTCGGTCGCCGACTGGCCGTCGATGGTGTTGTGAGAGTAGGCGATATTCTTGTTGACGGCCAGTTTCTGTTCGACGCAGCCGGCAATCAGGTCACGCTGGCCGGCAGCGGCAGCGTTGATACCGGCCCGTTCGATCTGCTGCTCGGCGTCTCGAACATCGATGTCACCGTCGCCGGAGGCTGGCGGCGCGTGACGGCGACTCGCAGCTTTGGATCGCTGCTGTTCAATGCCGCAGCGTCCTTCGACCCAGCGGCGTCAACATTTTTCAGCAGCGACGCGACATTCAGTATCGGCTTCAACAATACGCTGCAGACTCGCACGATCGACCCAAGTCAGTTCGCAACAGGCGACGTCAGTGCCGTCCAGATTCCCGTCGAACTGCAGCCGCTGCTGACGCTGTCACCATTATCCCGGCGGCTGTTCGCGGCGGGTTCCGTCACGCTGGGCGGCTTCGAACTCGACGCGACGTTCATGTCGCAGTCGAGTGCCGCAGGACTTGATCTCTACGCCAAAGGCCAGCTCGACGCCGGGTTCGCGGGTATTCACGAAGCGACGGGATTCGCCAGAATCGCCGGACCGACTTCACGTGCTGCCAGCTTTCAACTGAACGGCGGCGCGAACGTACCGCTGCCGATCGATAACTTCAGCCTGAACGGCAGCCTTGCGTTCGCTGCGAATTCCACCGGCGCGAACGTCTCGATCAATCTGGGATCGCTGCTTCAGGTGAACATTCCGAGTGGTCCCGGAGGCAGCAGCTATTCCGAACTGAGCTTCTCCGGCAACCTGTCGATTCCGCGGCTGTGGACCAGCGGCGGGTCCACGTCGATCGGCGTCAGCGGCAAACTTCAGAGCACCGGCACGATGGAATTGCTGGCCACGGTCAGCGAACTGCACATCGGCAGCGCTGCCTCGTCCCTGATCGTCGACGGCACGCTGTTCCTGCGACGCCAGTTCGAGGTGCCGCCATTCGGCGGACGTCCTGTGGCAGTGACCAGCTTTGGCGGTGAGAACATCGACCTTCGCTGGGTGCCGTTCAACAGCATCGCCGGCAACGCGACGCTTCGTTTCAACATCCCGCTGTTTCGAGTGACCAGTCGCGGCCGCATTACGGCGGAGGTCGGTGGTGCAACATTCTGGCTGGCTGAGACACTTTCCGGCAATCAGCGCATAAGGCTGCAGACAGGTTCGATGTTTCTTGACGTGAACCCGGATCCGAATCTCGACGGCAGCTTCTCCGACGCCTACGCCCGACTCGAACTTTCCGGCGCGCTGCTGACCGTTCCCGGTCTGTTTACCGGATCGAACAGGCTTGCACTCCCGGCCTTCAGTCTGTCGACGGGCACGACCTTCAGCGTCGAGCGCGATTTGAACTTCAGTCTCGGCGGTTTCGAGATTCGCAATGCCAAACTTCGGTTCCGTCGTCAGAGCAGCGGCGTCATCGATATCCGTGTGCTGCGAGCGAACAGCAGCGTACCGGTGATCATTCGCGTGCCGAATCTGTTCGACGCGAATCTCAGCATCTTCAACATCGATTCGTACGGTCGGTTTGATCTGGATGTTGCCGCACCGCAGATCGGCCCGAGCTTCCTGCACATTCAGAACGCGCGGCTGATCGTCGACAAGAACTCGACGAGCTTCAGTGTCAACCTCGATGCCGGTGTGCTGGACCTGCCCATAGGTCCGAATATCGCGCTGCCGTCGCTGTCGTTCAGCTCAAACGGGCTGCTGCAGCCGAAGAATCTGTCACTGTCGCCGTCGCAATTGAACTTCGGCACGTTCTTCCGCAGACCGCCCGGCGGCAACAACCGTCAGTTCACTCTGTCGCTCGAAGACGGCATTCTGAAACTCGAACGCCCGGATACACTCAGCAGCGTCCCGTGGCTCGCGCTGCCCGGCAGTTCGCTGGTGTTCG
>CAZHET010000367.1:0-6723 GCA_964531585.1 uncultured Planctomycetaceae bacterium
GCATCGATCGACCGAATCTGGAACTTCGCGTCGTCGATGTCTGGGACAACGACGAAAAACTCGACTGCATGAAGTCCATCTTCGAACGCTGGCTGACGAACGACTCCACCGGCAGCGGCATCGTCTACTTCACACTGATTCGCACACTGGAAGAATTCAGCGAGTTGCTGCGCAAGGCGGACATGACCCATGTCTGCTACCACGGCGGGCTGGAACGCCGCGACCGAAAAGCCATCCAGGACAATTTCATGTCCGGCCGCACGAGGCTGGTTCTGGCAACGAACGCGTTTGGGATGGGAGTTGACAAGGAAGACATTCGCTTCGTCGTTCATGCCGACGTGCCGGGTTCGATGGAATCGTATTATCAGGAAATCGGCCGTTCGGGCCGCGATGGAAAGCCGGCCGAATGCGTGTTGTTGTACGACCAGCGGGACCTGAATACTCAGATGGAATTCATTCGCTGGAGCAACCCGGATGCGGATTTCTACCAGCGAACGTACGCTCATCTGGTCAATGACACCGAACAGATCCGGGCGTTTGGCATCGACTGGCTGCGGGAACGGCTGTGCGATCGCCAGCGGCACGACCGGCGAGTCGAAACGGTGTTGTCCATGCTGCAGCGGTATGGCGTGATCGACGATGAACTCGATCTGTCCTCACTGCAGATCAACGGCCCGCTGCCCGAATCGCTGCAGGACGACGAGCGGCTGGAAGCCAAGCTGCTGCGCGATCAGAAAAAGCTGTATGCTCTGGTGCAGTACGTTCAGGCAGATAAGGACCGCAAGGGGTTCATTCACGAATACTTCGGGCTTGCCCTGCCGGATCGTGCGGGAGCTGCGTCGTTTCCATAGCAGTATTCGCCGGAATTCAGACGAATTCAGCCACGTCGGAACCGTCCCGCTGCGAGAGAGTTCTGGACCTGAACTCTCGTTGCCGCAACAATGCTCGGGCCGAACCTGGTTCAGGCCGGAAACCTGGTTCAGGCCGGAAACCTGGTTCAGGCCGGAATAGACGTTTTCAGATCATAGGTGCCTCATGATTTCTCCGCATCAGTATCGCGCCAGCATCTTTTGCTCGCTGTTTCTCGCCATCGCCGCAACAGCGTCGTTTGCATTCCAGCAGGCCGACACGCTGGTTCCGCCGCCCGCCGACGAAGCAGGTGCGCCCGCCGTTGAAGATGATGCCGCCGCAGAAAACGCTGCCACAGAAGACGCCGGTGATGACGAACCCGAGGGGCCGGAGTACGTCCGCATTCGCAAAAACGAACGCAACCTTGCCGCGGCGCTGGAGACATCAGTCATCGCGTTCGGCGATTCCAGACAGTTTCCCGACAAAACGGTCGACCTGGTCGGAGCCATCCATCTGGGGGAGCCACAGTACTACGAACAGCTCAACAAGCTGTTTAAAGACTACGACGTGTTGTTGTTTGAAGCCGTGATGCCCGAAGCAGCAGTCCAGCGCGGACTGCGTCCCGGTGGCGGCAAAGCATCGCATCGTGACGGTCCGTCGGACGAAGAAGAATGGAACGAAGCAAAGATCGGTATGCAGGCGATCTCCGTGCTGCAGCTCGGCATGAAGGACGCTTTGGGGCTGGAATTTCAGCTTGCAGGAGTCAACTACACGGCCAGCAACTTCGTGCATGCCGACATGACTCAGGAAGAATTCGAACGGGTCATGGCGGCTCGCGGTGAATCGTTTTCCGAAATGCTGCTGCGTGAAATGGGCAAAGCTGCGCTGGCCCAGCAGAATGAGAATCCGGTTGCGTCGCAGCTTGACCTGATGTTTTCCCTGCTGACATCTGACCGCATCTATCGCGTGCGCCGGATCGCCGCTGTGCAGTTGGCGAAAGCCAGCGTCGGCGACGCGTTTGCCGGACCGGATGGCACGTCGACGATTATCACGGAACGCAACAAGAAGGCGTTGAAGGTGCTTCGCAAAGAATTGCAGGGCAAGGCAAAAAAAATCGGGATCTTTTACGGAGCAGGCCACTTCGCCGATATGGAGAAACGCCTTATTGAAGAGTTCGGCTTCGAACGCCAGTCCGAGAAATGGCTGACCGCCTGGAAGTTGCGCGAGTAGCGACCGGGCCGCTTTCGGCTAACTCTTCCCCCCTGATCTCGCGGCAGACTTCCAGCTCTGGAACGTACTGCCCTGGTCTCGTTCCAGTATTCGAAACCCCGCCGGCGGGCCACGCGTCACGGGAATCTGAATTCGCCAGTCTCGAATCTGAAATTTCAAATCCGCAATCTCAAATCTCAGATTGCCTCACGCACTCGGCCGGCGGTCTGACGTCTCGCAAATCGCCTTTGCAATTTCACATTTGCAGTTTCGCGTTCACGATTTCAGCACCAACCGACGCCCGCGAAGTGCTGTCTGAAGAGCAGCACCTACATTACTTCCGCCGTCTGAATGCCCAGCAGCGACAATCCGGTCTTCAAACCGCGAGCCATCAGGTCGCACAGCAACAATCGGCTGGTGCGAATGTCGTCCGATTCCGCCGCCTGCACCGAGCACGCGTTGTAAAACGCACTGAACCGGTCCGCCGTGTCGAATAGCCAGGCCGTCAGTTGATTCGGCCGGTAATCATTCAGTACCGATGCGATCGCTTCGTCGAATCTCAGTAGCTGCAGGGCCAGCGCTCGTTCTTCGGGAGCCGTCAGCAGGACTGTTCCGCCGGAAGACGTCAGTGATTCGCGATCCACATTCAGTTTGCGAAAAATGCCGCAGATGCGAGCGTACGCGTACTGCATGTACGTTGCGGTGTCGCCGCTGGTGGCCAGCATCTTGTCCCAGTCGAAGATGTAGTCGCTGTCGCGGTTGTGCAGCAGATCGGCGTACTTGATCCCGCCAACGCCGACGATTTCCGCGACGCGGGCGCGTTCCGCATCGGACAGCAGCGGTTCATCCCGCCTGTTGTCGTTGTCGTCAACGATCGCTCGCGCGCGGGCGATGGCTTCATCGATCAGGCTGTCCAGGCTGATGTTTTCTCCCGAACGAGTCTTCAGCGGTTTGCCGTTGTCGCCCATCACGGTGCCGAAGCTGACGTGGCGGCAAGGCAGGTTGTCGTTGCCCCACAGCGATGCCGTCCTGAACAAAAGCTGGAAATGTTCGGACTGACGCTTGTCAACGACGTAGACAACTTCGTCCGCGTGCAGCTCATCCGCCCGATACTGAATCGTTGCCAGGTCCGTCGTCGCGTAGGTGTAGGCGGAGTCGGATTTCTGAACAATGAACGGAGCGTCGTTGCCTTCAATAAACACACAGGTCGCTCCCGCGCTTTCCGTCGCCAGTTTCTTCTGCTTCAGGCTTTTCACGACGCCGGCCAGCAGCGGGTTGTAGAAGCTTTCTCCCAGCGTCAGGTCGAACGTGATGTGCAGCCTTTCGTAAATGTGATCCAAAGCTTTCAGGCACGCAGGCAGAAACTCGTCCCACAGTTTTTGGTTGTCCGCATCACCGGCGTGAAGTTTTGACGTTTCGACTCGCGCCTGGCGAGCAATGTCCGGATGCGCTTCCGCGGCGGCCTGTAATGACGGGTGAGCTTCCACCGCGGCCACTTTGATCGTTGCCGATGCGACGGATTCCCGAAGGTCAGCGATTTGCTTTTGCAACCCCTTCAGGGCTTTCTTTGCCTTCTTATCGGTTGGGTCGGCGGCGGCTTCCTGAGTCTGCAGTTCGGCTCGTTTCTGCTCCAGTTCCGACTCCAGTTTGGGCAGTTTGGTTTTGGATTCGTGGTAGTCACTAAGTTGATTGACCAGCTTGTACAACCGCGACAGTTCGGCCACCGGATCTCGCTGATACGCAGCGTCATCCACGAAATTGCGGTAGCCGTAGATGATCATTCCGAACTGAGTGCCCCAGTCGCCGATGTGGTTGTCGCTGGTGACTCGGTGACCGGCGAATCTCAGAGTGCGGCAGATTGCATCGCCAATCACCGTGCTTCGCAGATGGCCGACATGCATCGGTTTGGCAACGTTCGGTGACGAAAAATCGACAACCACGTGTCTGGGATTTTCCGCAGGCTGCAGTCCCAGCCGATCGTCCCCGACGATGGAGTTGATCTGCTGCTGAATCCAGTCATCCTTCAGTTGCAGATTGATGAAACCAGGGCCGGCGATCTGCGGCGGTTCGCAGATGTCGCTGACGTCCAGTGCGTTCACAATGTCGGCAGCGATGTCTCGCGGAGGTTTGTTCAGCACGGCTTTCAGCGGCATCGCGCAGTTGGCCTGAAAGTCGCCGAACTTCCCGTCCGTCGACGGCCGAATCATGTCCAGCAGCGGCGCGACGTCGTCGACCAGCGGTGTCAGCGCTGTTTGGAAACGGGAACGAAGTGTGTTCAGGATGCTCATGGGGGCGGATGGTGGCGGTCAGCGACAACGAATGCAAGCAGACGAATTCTCTGGCGGCGATCGTGCTGACCGGCGGAAAGTCTCGCCGCATGGGACGCGAAAAGCACCTGCTGCCGTTCGGTCGGGAAGTCGTGCTGCAGCGAATCTGCCGGCTGCTGAGTTCCGTCGCCTCGCCGATCGTTGTCGTGGCCGCTCGGCGTCAGGAACTGCCATCTCTGCCGGGCAGCGTCACCGTGGTGCGCGATGAATTTCCGGGCGAAGGACCGCTCGGCGGAATCATCACCGGCATGGCGGCACTTGGTGAAAACGACAGCGACAAACGTAACATCGACGCAGTCTGGGTCGGCAGCTGCGACGCGCCGTTTGTGAATCCCCGCGTCGTTCAGGTTCTGCACGGCGAACTGGCGGATTTCGACGCTGTCGTCGTGCGCGACGGCGATCGCACACTCCCGCTGGGGGCGATCTATCGTCGTGGGGTGGAGTTTGCGGCTCGCAGGCTGTTTCAGAAGGGCGAACGGCGCGCTTCGGCGATCGCCGAAGCTGTCAGAACGCGGACGGTGCAAGCTGACGAATTACGCGAATTTGATTCGGAGCTGCTGTGGCTGTGGAACATGAATACGCCCGAGGAATACGAACGGGCACTGACTCACGCAAGCCTCTGAAGCCAGCGAGCCATGCGTTGCCGCGCATCGTCCTCGCCATTCCCGCGCAGGCGTGAACCAAGTGATCGCGGCTGGGTTCCCGCCTGCGCGGGAATGACGGGGGGTGCGGTGCTTCAGTGGGAATGCTCGGTGCCGGGATAGGTTCCTGCTTCGACTTCCGTCACGTAGTTCCGCACGGCGGCAAGTGCCTGAGTTCGCAGGTCAGCGAAGTGTTTCAGGAACTTCGGTTTGAAATCGGCGGTGAGTCCCAGCATATCCGGACCAACCAGCACCTGCCCGCTGCAATGTGGACCGGCTCCGATGCCGATCGTCGGAATGCTGATCGCTTCCGTGATTCGCTGAGCGATCTCGGCGGGGATCAGTTCCAGCAGCAGCCCGAAGGCCCCGGCGTCTTCGGCGGCGCGAGCATCGTCCAGGAGCTGCTGTTCGTTTCGCTGAACTTTTCCCATGCCGCCGAACTGCCGAATGGCCTGAGGTCTCATTCCCACGTGAGCCATCACCGGCACTTCCGCGCGCCCGATGGCGTGAATCGTTTCGGACTGAATGCGGCCACCTTCCAGTTTGACCGCGTCCGCTCCGGTTTCCTTGATGATCCGGCCCGCATTGCGGACGGCTTCCTGCGTCGACACCTGATACGACAGAAACGGCATGTCGACAATCACGAGTGCTCGCTGAACAGCGCGGCAGACGATCCTGCCGTGATAGATCATTTCGTCGAGCGTCACGGGCAGCGTCGTTGAATGCCCCTGCACAACCATCGACAGGCTGTCGCCCACGAGAATGCTGTCGACACCCGCTTCGTCCATGATCCCGGCCCACAGATAATCGTAGGCGGTCACCATCGACAGCCTGTGTGCCTTCGCGGCGGCCGAAACGAAGCGAGGAATTGTGATTTTACGGTTGGCGTCGGGCATGAGTTCTCATTTCAGCAGCCATCATCTCGCGGAGGTTTTCGCACGGCGGGGTCATTGTCCCGTCCTGCTCGGTCGGGACAATGGTCCCGGTCGGCGATTTCGCCTGCTCCGGGCTAATGCGCGCCCGCGAAGCAGGCCAGGCTTCCCTCCTTCCAGCGTTCCTGCCATGCAACGACCGGCGATAAAGGCTGTGTCTTCAGTGTGCCTTTGGAATCGTTTAACCCGTGGCCAGGAGGCCAGGTTGGGGTAACGGGAGACAGCCTGGCCTCTCGGCCACGGGTTGAACGACTTGCGTTTACCTGCATCAAAATCGTTCACGGCGTTGGGCAGAGGTCCTGGAACGAGGATGGTGCGCGGCTGTTTGCTTATTCCATCCCCTGACTCGCCAGCCAGCGTTCGGCATCCAGCGCTGACATGCAGCCGGTGCCGGCGGCGGTGACGGCCTGCTTGTAGTAGTCGTCCGCGACATCTCCGGCCGCGAAGACTCCTTCCACGCTGGTGTTCGTGCGGAACGGAACTGTCCAGGTCACGTAGCCCTTCGAATTCATCCGGAGCTGCCCCTTCAGAAAGTCCGTGTTGGGAGTGTGGCCGATGGCGGCAAAGTAACCGGCCGCCTCCAGGTCTTCGGACGCACTGCCGTCGGCCGTTCCGCGAATGCGAACTCCTGTGACGCCGGCTTCGTCGGTTCCCAGAACTTCATCCACGACGGAATTCCACTTCACCTCGATCTTTTCGTTCTGCAATGCCCGATCGGCCATAATTTTGCTGGCACGGAACTCGTCGCGACGGTGGATGATATAG
>CAZHET010000368.1:0-6713 GCA_964531585.1 uncultured Planctomycetaceae bacterium
AGGCACCGCATACGATCGGTGCCTATGGAAATACGGTCTGCGAAACGCCGAACATCGATCGCATCGCCCGGCAAGGAATGCTGTTTCATGATGCCCATCACATGGGCTCGTGGTCTGGTGCCGTCTGCCTGCCTTCGCGCACCATGATCATGACGGGCCGCACACTGTGGCATCTGCCCAACATGCCGGCCACGACGGACGCAGAAAAACAGCAGCGACAACTTGCAATGGACGAAGCTGGCAGCGCCGGCATGGCCGCTCTGTTCAACGCCGCCGGCTATGACACATTCCGCACCTGCAAGAACGGCAATACCTTCGCCGCAGCGAACAAACACTTCAAGATCCGTCATGAACAGGACATGCGAGAAGGAAATGACGAACGAGGCAGCAAATGGCACGGCGATCATGCCATGAAGTTCCTGGAAGAGCGCGCCGCGGCGAACGACGAAGATCCATTCCTGATGTTCCTCGGCTTTTCGCATCCTCACGATCCTCGCAACGGCAAGCCGGAACTGCTGGCAAAGTACGGAGCCGAGAACCGAACAGATCCGCCGACGACCGTGAACCCACAGGCCCCTCCGCTGCAGATCAACTATCTGCCGAAACATCCGTTTCATCACGGACATCCGGGACTCCGTGACGAAACGAGTGTCGAAGGTGTGTTGGAGGATCGTTCGGAAGCCACCATTCGCAACGAACTCGGCCGCGAATACGCCTGCATCGAAAACATCGATATCCAGATCGGCCGAGTGCTGGACAAGCTGCAGGCGATGGGGCAGCTCGACAATACCTACGTCTTTTTCACGGCCGACCACGGCATTGCCGTCGGCCGCCACGGCCTGACGGGCAAGCAGAATCTGTACGAACACACCTGGCGAGTTCCGTTTCTTGTCCGCGGTCCGAAGATTCAGGCGGGAAGTGAAGCAAGCGGATTCATCTACCTGCTGGACGTCCTGCCCACAATGTGCGATCTGGCTGGTATCGATCGCCCCGATGGCATGGAAGGCCTGAGCTTTCGACCGGTGCTGGAAGGCAACACCGATCGCATCCGCGATGTCCTTTACGGAGCCTACAGCGGCGGAACCAAACCCGGCATGCGCAGTGTGAAGACAGCCGACGGCTGGAAGCTCATCAAGTACGACGTGCTCGACGGCCAAGTTCGCGAGACGCAGATGTTCAACCTGAACGATAATCCGCACGAATTCCTTGCCGAGCACCACGCACCCGAAGTTGTAGCCCTGACCGGTCACACGCCGGAGATGCATCAGCGGAGCCTCGCCGGCGATTCTCGCTTCGCCGACAAACGCAAGGAGCTGGAGTCGTTGCTGCTGTCCGAAATGAAGCGACTCGACGATCCATACCGTCTCTGGGACCAGCCGCAGGAGCCGTGACAGCACACGCTCCGACCGTTGTCACGCATCGTGAAGGGATTCGGCAGCGCGCTGCTGAATCAGGAAAACGCATTGCCCCGTCCCGGCAAACGGCAACATCATCGCGAATTGACAGTGCTCCGGATTGCCGGAGCCGCGATCAGTCCGCATTCGGGAGCATCCACCTGAAGAGCGCTGATACGTAGGAAGGCCAGCATGTCGACCCTTTCGGTTGGAGGGTAAGTCTAACTGGACAGCGCCATGTTGGATGCATTAACCGACCATCCGCAGGATTTCGTCGAAGTGAGCGGCACGGCGCTAGCCGCCGGTGTCTGCATGGAAAAACGCCGGGAAAAACCGGCGTCTAGCGCCTTGCCGCTCACGGAACCTGGCGCTGTCCAGCTAAGTAGAGATCGCGCAATGTCAAAAGACAACAGACCTGGCCAGGGTTATCATTGCTTGCGTTGGATAACTTCGCTCAGTCGATTGAACTGCGCGGTTCAGAATGGGAAGGACCATCGTTATTGCAACAACCCGAGCCTACACCATCAAACTCTCCGGCCCTGCTGATGCGGAACAGGATTCCGATTGGAGGGAACGACTCTGGAAAACTCATGTCACCGCCAACCGAGGCGTGCAGGTCTGGGGTGACTGGCTGCTCACGCTGCGCGGTGGGTTGCCGGCGTCGGTGATCGATGATCCGGAACTGCTGCCGGTCACCGATTCACTGGTGAAGGACGCCCTGAAAGAAGCGGGGTTGTCCGGCAAGGAAGCAAAACAGGCTGAGGCCGTGTTTCGCGCGAATCTCGAAGCGGATCGCGTCGAAACGCTCCGCACCCTGCTGGCGTTGTCCTGGTTGTCCGTTGAAGCGGCTGAAGATCAGAACGCGATTAACGAACGTTTCATCGTTGCCCGAGCCTCAGACACAACCGAGGTTCGAATCGCCAACGTCCTCGCCCGGTTCGATCAGATTCTGCAACGGAAGGGGATTCCTGAAGCCGACCGTGATGCATGGCGAGCCGCCTGTAGTCCAGCGCTGTCGGCTCGAATTCGTGACGACGCTGTCTGGGTGGACGGCGTCGGTTACTTCAACGATCTGGTCCAGCAATGCAATGGAGAACTCACAGAAGAGTGGGCGGCCGACACGTTTCTCAATCTGATCGGCGGCGTTACTGAGTACTTCTCGTTTAACGATGGTGATGCCGCAGCAGACGGGAAAGACTTCGTGAAGAAGGCTGGCAACTGGCTGAGCTGGAATTGGGGATCAGGAAAGAAGAATGACAAGGCAGCAATCGTGGAGGCACTGACTAAGCTCCGGGGCGTTGAAGTTGAAGATTTACTGTCCAAATCTGGACATGAAGCACTGTCGCACTTTGCGGGTGTTCTGGGCGGTAAGACAGGATGCACGAGCGAACATGAAACGCTGCTTGAGCTAAAACGAGCCGTAGGTTGGAGGACAGGTGCTGAATCCACCGGAGCCAAGGCACTGGCAGAGCTACTGCAATGTGACTCATTTTCCCAGGATCAGTGGGACAGGATCAATGATAAGCTACATTCAGAAATTAGGAAAAAGACTAAGGAGCTAGATGGCCTATTACCTCGCCAAGACTGGATGTCGGGATTTCGCGCCAGCGTCGAGCAGAGGATCGGTCTGCCATTTCGACCGCGAGTGGACATTACGAATGAGTATTCAGTGTTGCTCGACCACGCGTTACGGCGTACTTCGGTCGCCCATTCCTGGATCAAACGGGCCGAAGCGGAACGACGCCGGTTTCGCACGGCGGCACGCGGATTGGAAGAGCTGAAGCGAACTCACGCCACTGCCGTGACTTGGCTGGATGACTACTGTACCAAACGCGGCGCAGATAGTGGATCACTGGGAGAATTCTTCATCCGCAAATCGGCACTCGACGGTTGGGAGACTGTCGTGAAGGCGTGGTCAGCGAAAGGCTGTCGCTCAGAAGCTGACCGCGTCGATGCCGTACGTCACCTTCAGGCGGAACTCGACAGCAACGACAAATGGGGCGACAGCCGGCTGTTCGAAGACCTGGCTGTCGAAGAAGCGAAATCCGTGTGGCATGACGATGATGGCAAGCCATCCGCTCAGCCGCTGAAAAAGTATATGGAAGCCGTCACCGCTCGACACAATCAGTCGCGGTTCAAAGTGCCTGCGTACCGACATCCGCATCCAATTATGCATCCGGTGTGGGTCGACTTTGGGAATTCTCGCTGGTCCATCAGCTATTCGGCGTTGAAGGAAACTCAGCAGCGCGAACAACTTCGCAAACGACTGGCATCCGCGAAGACTGACAAGTCCAAACAGAAGGCCACGGAGCAGCTCGCCGCGAAGCCGGAGCTGCAAGACGTGTCGTTGAGTCTCTGGTGCGGAAACGCGATGCAGTCAACCGAACTGCGTTGGCAGGGCAAGCGGTTGTTTCAGGATCTGAATCTTGGACAGTTCGGCGAGAAAGGCCCGGAAGCCGTGCGTGCCGACCGGCTGGGACGTGCTGCGGCGGGGCAGGCACAAACCGCCGTCAACGTGCGCGGCGTCTTCGGACAGAAGGACTGGAACGGCCGCCTGCAGCTCAAGCGTCCGATTCTGGAACGACTGGGTCGTTGCATCGGCGACGGTCAATCGCTGGACGACCCGACCACTTGGAACGACCGCGCCCGTCGTTTGTGGCAGCGATTGGATTGGTATCTGACAACGTCGGCGAAGCTGGAACCTGCCGGGCCGTTCCTCGAATATTTGAAACGGGAACTGCCGGATGGATGGAAGTACAACGCCAAAGGTGCGTTCCTGAATTGTGAATCGAATAAAGCTGACAAGCGAACAGGACGCACACGAATTCAGCTCGCTCGGCTGCCAAACCTGCGATTGTTGTCACTCGACATGGGGCATCGCTATGGAGCCGCCTGTGCGGTCTGGGAAACGCTTTCATCAGCACAAATGCGGCAGGAATGTCAGGCAGCGGGCAGCGACATTCCCGGCTCCGAAGATCTCGCCTGGGTGCTGCCGCCGCTGGATTCGAAGGCCCCAGAAGCAGCCAGAGGTGAACATGTGCGGCGAGTCATCTACCGTCGGCTTGCGCCGGATACTCTGGGCGATGGAACGCCGCATCCCGCGCCGTGGGCTCGACTGGATCGCCAGTTTCTGATTCGACTTCAGGGGGAAGACGGTCCCGTGCGACCGGCGCATCAGGATGAGTTCGACGCCTACAACGCGTTTCGCACCTCCCCTGGACGCGACGCAGAAAACGGCGTCGATCAAAACGGCAAACCGAAACTGCCGCCGATCACCTACGTCACCAACGAAGCCGTTCGAGAAGCTCGGTTCGGCCTGCGGCGGTTGAGTGATCGTGCTCGCATCGCTCACGCCATGACCGCCAACAGCAAACCCATTTCCGGCGGACGAACCGTATCGCTCGACGAGACCGGACGCAGGAAATATGTCACCGACGCGCTGGTTCTGTGGCACGGCCTGGCGACATCCGGCTGCGCCACGGCGAAAGCCCTGTGGGACGAATGGATCGCGAAGCGGCTAGCGGGCGTTGCTGCGGAACCTGAAGAGTCGACCGATTCAAATACCACTCGGCAGCAACGAAAGAAGAAGACCGAAGAACTTCGCGAACGACTCGCGCCCGTGGCGGAACAACTGGTCGACGCAGATTCTGCAGCGTGCCGGCAACTGCATGACCTCTGGGCAGCGAACTGGCAGGAACAGGAAGCCGAATGGAAACAACACCTGAGATGGCTCCGGCGACTGATCATGCCTCGACCGGGCAAACGGCCAGCCAAAGATGACCCCCAAGCACTGACTGAATGGAAGCAGAACCTGAAGCGACTTCGCAACGTCGGCGGCTTGTCGTACGACCGGCTGCGAGCCTTCCGCCAACTATATCAGGTATTAAAGGCGTTCAAGATGAGGCCAACGCCTGATAACCTTCGAAGAAACGTGCCCGATCCAGGAGACCATTCGCTGGCAAAGTTCGGCAAACGGATTCTGAATCAGTTCGAAAAGTTGCGAGAACAACGCATCAAACAACTCGCAAGCCGCATTGTGGAAGCGGCGCTGGGAGTCGGGCGAGAGAATCCGTCGGGCGAATCCGGGCGTGGTCAGAAACGTCGGCGCACCGTGATCGATGATCCGCGATTCCGCCCCTGTCATGCGGTCGTCGTTGAAAACCTGAAACACTATCGTCCCGAAAAAAGTCGCTTGCGGCGTGAGAACCGTCAACTGGCGGCCTGGTCGGCCGCCAATGTTCGCAAGTACATCGCTGAGGGGTGCGAACTGCACGGCCTGTACTTTGACGAAGCCACGGCCGCATATACCTCAAAACAGGATTCACGTACGGGAATGCTCGGAGTGCGCTGCAGTGATGTGGCGAAAGACGTTTTGCTGGCGGCCCTGCCTGAAACAGGCGGCGAATCGCCCAACAATGAACTGCGTGCGGATCTGCAGCGAAAGCGACCATCAATCGGATTCTGGCGACGACAGTTCGCGGCGGCAGAAAAGGCCGTGAACAAAACGACCAAGTCCACCGGATCGGCTCGCGACCGACTCTTGTGCGGCCTTGCAGAACGACTTCGCTGCGATCCCGACGGTCTGCCTGAGAATATTCTGCTGCCAATCAACGGCGGCGAACTCTTCCTGAGCACCGCCGCATCACAGGAACAGGGCAAACGTCCGGCAACAGTGCAAGCCGACCTGAACGCTGCCGGAAACGTGGGCCTCGTAGCACTGACAGATCCCGACTTCCCGGCCGCATGGTGGCGAGTCAAAGTGAAGCCCAACACCGGAGCGACTGTGAAGTCAGACTATTCCGGGAGTCCGTTATTCGAAGAATCATTGGAGCTGCTGAGCGAAGACCAGCGTGGCGGCCAGCGTGACTATCAAAATGCGTTTCGCACTCCATCAGTGAAGTGGCCGGATCTCGGTCAATGGAGAAACCAGGCCGCTTTCTGGAATGGCATCGAAGTCCAATGCTGCCGAGCACTTGCCAAATCGTATGGCTTGAGTCCGGACTGACCGCTCCCGCGACAAAGCCCGTCGTTTCCCCCGACCCAACGGGCAACGCCGTTAAGAGTTTATTTTCGTTTAACCCGTGGCCGAGAGGCCAGGTTGGTGCAAGCCGTGACGGCCTGGCCTTTCGGCCACGGGTTAAACGAGCGTGTTTTCCGGGGGAAAAACTCTTAACGGCGTTGCCCAATGGGGAGGCGAGTAGCGTGCCTCACTTCAAGAACCGTGTCGTGAGCTGGCAACTCTCAAGTGTCTCCGGTAGAATCGATGGCGTGCGACAGGCACCAGTTTCTTCGCGGATGTGTCTCCGTCTTCGATTGACG
>CAZHET010000369.1:0-6712 GCA_964531585.1 uncultured Planctomycetaceae bacterium
GGTTCACGGCATCAGTGTGGTTCACGGCATCAGCGCGGTTCATGGCATCAGTGTGGCAGCTTTGGTTTCAGAGCCGCATAGCAAAACATTCCCAGCATCGCGCCGGCCAACGTGATGACCGCCATCCATTCGCCGCCTCCAATCTGTGCGTAGATGGGACCAGGACAGGCACCGGTGATCGCCCAGCCGGCTCCGAAGAGCATTCCGCCGATCACAACTCCGGTGTGATACGGCTTCGGTTCGTATTGAATCGGCTTGCCTTCGATGGTTCGGATCCCGAGCTTCTTAATCAACAGCATCGACACCATCGCCACGGCAATTGCCACGCCGATGATGAGGTACATGTGCGGCTCCTCGAACAGGAACATCTTGTGGACTCGTTCCCAGCGAGCGACCTCGGACTTCGTGAACAGGATGCCCAGGTACGCTCCCACCAGCAGGACGCTCGCGTAGCCAGTCACCGACAGGCCGTCCCTGCGTTTGTCGTTGTTTTCGGATGGTTCTGTCTCATCAGCCATGATGATCTCCGTCGTTGTTGTTTGGCGTCGTTCTCAAAAAATCAGACTTCCCAGTCCCCACGTCGCGGCCAGGCCGCCGGCGAAAAAGCAAATGGTGGCGACAAGACTCGGCCAGTTCAGATTGGAAATGCCGGTGATCGAGTGCCCGGACGTGCAGCCACCGGCATAGCGCGTTCCGAAGCCGATCAGAAATCCCCCGGTCAGAAGCTTCGCCGCTCCCGAGGCGCCGGTGAAAGTGTCCGGCAGAAAGTCGGGCGCTTCCGCCGAAAGAAAGTGAGTCGCCACGAACGAACCGATCGCAATGCCGACGACGAACACCAGCGTCCACAGGCCTCCCTTGCGATCGTACTTGCTGAGATATTCGAGCCTGCTGTGCGGCGCGCACATTGCTCCGGCCTGTTGCAGGCTCGTCGAAATACCGAACGCTTTGCCCGCAAGAATGTAGAGCAGCGGCACGGTCAGGCCGATCAGAATGCCCGAGATCCACCAGGGCCACGGCTGAAAAATCCAATCCATGATGATTCCTGTTCTGTTGTTCGCTGACAGATGTTGCCAAAGTGCGCCGTCATTCCCGCACGGGCGTCATTCCCGCGGAGGCGGGAACCCAGTAGCGATGCTGGATTCCCGCCCCCCCGCGGGAATGACGCCATTGCTGGATTCCCGCCTGCGCGGGAATGACGGTATTACGGGAATGACGCCGGCGCGGGACTGGCGGCTGAATGAACAGCCACACCCTCAAGGTGATCTCGTATTACTTCAACAACGGGACATAGCCATAGCCGTCTGCCTGCAGATTGACCAGCGATGTCAACGCAGACACCGCCACGTCAGCAAACACAACGACGTCTTCCGGTTTCGCTCCCTTGCCAATCAACGACTGGCCGCACACATAGATTTCCACACCTGCTTCGTGCAGCTCGTGCAGGCAGTCCAGATTCGGGTTGCCATCCGTGCCAAAACGCGCTGCGTAGGCATCAGCGTTCAGCACGGCCAGCGTGGCGTCTCCGTGGAGCACGATTGCAATCTGTACGTTTGCCGGAGCCGCTCCGCCACCGCTGTAGAGATTGACGAACCGGGCGACTTTTTCGATCGCGGAATTCAATTCGTCGGGCGCTCCGCCGGACGTCAGATCGACACACAGGCGAGCACCGTCACGTGGCTGCTGGGCGGCGTTTGGCAGTTGGACAACCTTGCCGTAGTTCCTGATCACGGGGTTTGAATACTGAACTTCCGCGGGTTGCTGCAGTCCGTCTCTGTCCGGGACGGGATGGTTCTTCATCGCTTCGGCGAAGCCCCGATCGACGAAGCCGGAAACGGTCTGCGCATGAGCTTTGATGAGCTTTGCCACATAGGGATCTTCCGACGTTTCCGTCACCCGAACACCCTTTTCCGTTTCCTCACGTTTCATGGTGATCTTGTCGGTGTGCCGGAACAGTTCCGCAAACAGCGGATCCCGCATTCGGATGGGTTTCGTTTCCTCGACACGGCGCTGCATCCAGCGAACGTGTTCCCTGATCTTCGCGGCGATTTCCTCGTCGTCGGATTCTGTCAGCGTGGATACGCCGTTCGGTAGTTCGTCCACCGTTCGCGCGATCTTTTCGTGATTGGTCAGCAGAAAGTGAAAGACATCGCGGTCTTCATCGTGCCGTTCATCGGGGCCGTGACCGCGACCGCCCGGACCACGGCCGAGGCCTTGTCCCTGCCCCCGTCCGAAACCAGGGCCGCGCTGTGCCATAACCGGCACCGCGAATGTCAGGACCAGCATGAGCACGATTGTCGAATTCAGGATGCGGTTCATTGTGAAGTCTCCTGGAGAGCGTGAGCGAGGTTTTGTTGGTTGTGCGTTGCGCAGGGTCGTTTCCGGGTTCAGGCGAATGCGGCCACCGGAACAAGGCTTTCGTGTCCCACGGCAGTCGGCTTGCCGGGAACTGTGACCGGCAGGCCTGCATCCTGCCAGGCAGCGAAACCACCTGCCAGATTGATGACGCTTCGACCGGCAGCCTGCAGGACGCTGGCGGCAATCGCCGATCGAGCCGCGGATTGGCATTGGACGACAATCGGCTTGCGACCATCGATATCAGATACGTTTTGGGGCATTTGTCCAAGGAAGCGGTGTATCGCCGTGGGAACATGCCCGGCCTGCCATTCTTCATTCGATCGAACGTCGATCAGGGTAACATCGCCGCGTTCGATTTCGTCGCCGATCTCCCGTGGTGACGCGATGCGGTAGCTTTGCGTTGCCAGCCCGAAGTCTTCGACGGCCTTCCGTTCGAACACGCCCGCCACGTCGTCCAGTCCGATCTTTCGCAGCACACGAACGGCTTCCGGAAGTTGCTCCGTCTCCGCAATCAGGTACGCCGGTTTCGAATAATCCACGAGCCAGCCGGCCCATGCGGCAAGCCGGTCCACGGGAATATTGATCGAACCCGGAACATGACCCCTGGCGAACCGTTTGTTGTCAGAAACGTCGAGCAGCGTTGCGCCGGATGTGAGCGTTTCCATTCGCGCCGGGTCAACAGCGACCGGGATTCCCGTCCTGCCCATGACTGCCGGCCCCTCCTTATTCACTTGCTTCATCACGGCGAAATACTTCGGTGCCTCCGGCTGGTCGGCCAGTATGTATTCCACGAAGGCATCTTCGTCATCGAACTGCAGTCCCGGGTTGAACAGCTTTTCGTAACCCACCGTGGACGACGGAATGGCCCCCAGCCCTTTTCCACAGGCACTTCCCGCACCGTGAGCCGGCCAGATTTGCAGATAGTCCGGCAGTTGCCTGAACTTATTGACCGAATGAAACAGGTCTCGCCCCCCCGATTTCGCACTGCCGATGACGCCGGCAGCTTCCTCCAGCAGGTCCGGACGTCCGATCGAACCGACGAACACAAAGTCACCTGTGAAGATTCCCATGGGCTTGTCTGCACCGCTGCCCTTGTCCGTGAGGACGAAGGAAATGCTCTCGGGCGTATGGCCGGGCGTATGCATGACCTGAAAGGCGATGTTTCCGATCAGGAACGAGTCGCCGTCCCGGACCAATCGTGAGTCGTATTGCGAGGCAAACTGATATTTCCAGTCCGCCGGTCCTTCGTCAGACAGATACAGTTTCGCACCGATTCGATCTGCCAGTTCTCTCGCGCCGGAAACGTAGTCGGCATGGATATGTGTTTCCGCCACCGCGATCAGCTTCAGGCCCTCTCGTTCGGCCATCGCCAGATACTGCTCAACGTCACGGCCCGGGTCGATAACCACGGCAACGTTTGCCCGCTGGCAACCGACCATGTACGACGCGTGAGCCAGTGCGGGGTCATAGAAATACTTCAACAGCATCGAATTTCTCCCTGAGTAGATGAACGAAGTTTCAATGGACGTCGCCATTCGTCTGCAAAAAGGGTGTGTTTGCCGCTGCGGCTGTCGGCGGTTTCACAAGTTTGCTGCCTTCGTGCATGATCACGAATCCGCCGATCAGAATCAGAAAGCCCGCGAACACGCGCTTCAGAACGCACTGATTCAGTCGAGTATTAATCGTCCGACCGATCATGCTGCCCAATACACCCACCGCAGCGAAGTTCAGCACTGTCTTTCCGTTGACCGACAAATCGTGTGCCAGCAGGTAGTGTTCGTACTTCAGAAAACCGACCGCTGCGTTCATCGCGATGATGACCAGGCTCGTTCCGATTGCCAGTCGCATTGGCAGTCTGCCCAGTACAACCAGAGCCGGAACAATCAGGAATCCTCCGCCAACGCCGACGAAACCGGTCACAACGCCAACAACCAAGCCCTCCAAAGCAGTCATCGAAGTCGGCGATCGAATCTCGGCGACTGACCGGACGTCATCCGCAGTGCCGTTCGATTTCCTGAGCATCGACCCCGCCGCGGCAAGCAGTACGCAGCCAAAGACGACCAACTGCAGGGCTTCCGTCGAAACGCCTCCCAGCCATGCTCCGGCAAACGTGCCCAGCATCCCGGGAATTCCGAAGCTCCAGACGCTGCGCCAGTCAATCTGATGGGATTTCGCATAGGGAACCGCGGCGGCCACGGAGATCAGCCCGACAATCGCCATCGATTCCGCGATCGATTCCCTGGTTCCGTGCCCGACCAGATAAATCAGAACCGGCACCGTGATGGCCGATCCCCCCGAACCGAGCAATCCCAGCGTCAGCCCGATAATGAGTGCTCCTATGAGAGTGATGGCCATTGTTCTGTCCCTGACCAGTCAGCAGGACGCACCGAGCATCCTGACTGTCTTAAACATCGTTATGTCGTGAGACTGCGATATGTCCTTACAAAAAAATGCGGTGGGATCCGTCTGCGTTCAGCATCAGGCCAGGAATCGGCCTTCAATGCAGTTCATGAGATCCTGCAGATGCGGTTCCGCGATTTCGTAGTAGACCTTGCGTCCCTCGCGGGTGCTCGTGAAGAAACCGCACCGCTGCATCAGTCGCAGGTGTTCGGAAGCAACGTTGTCGGGAATGCCGCAATCGGCCGCCAGTTCACCCACGGTGTATCGCCCCTGTAGCAACAACTGAACAATCCGCAGTCGTGCCGGGTGAGCCAGCGTCTTCAGGCACTCAGCCGCCTGCACAAAGGCCTCTGCGCCACCGGCCGGCCGGCCGGCGTTTTTCGTCGAAGTTGCCATATCGTGTCTCCCGAAGAAAAAGATATCGTAATATCACGATATGTCAAGCCTTTTGCAGGATCGGCATCTGGCGGCGGGAAATTGAGACTATTCGGCTGCCGCGAGGCCACATTATTTCCGCCGCCTGAGGAAGAACGACCTGCTACGCAGACGGTCAGGTTCGCCGTCGAAGGCGACTATTTGAACGATTCGCTGACGAAGAGCCGCAGGAGCAACTGATTCCACAGATTACTCAGGCGCTTGCGGGAAACATCGATAAGACGCGGCAGTCGGGCCACAACGTCATCTTCGCTTCCATCGCCATTCGAGCCCTGCACGATCATCCCGAGTTCGCGACACCGGCGCTTGTGGACGGCATTCGAAAGCTGATCAAAGGCTTCAACGGTGCTACCGCCGGGCGCGGTTACTACGGCAGGGACCGAGGCTGGTTGCAGGGCGAACAGGTAACGCTTTCCAACGACGACGGCTTCGCGGTTTATCAGTCGGAGCAGGAAATGGTCGACGTCGTGACTGACGATTTGATCGACTCTGTTTCCACGCGGCGTCAGGGGTTCGGAGGCATGTGGCATATCATCAATCACACTGCCGCTCTGACGGAGTTGTCGCGCTTTGGCTACGAGCAGCTTGCGAAGCAGGGTTTCGAAGCTCATCGGCAGCACGTTCGCCTGTGGCGCACGCTGCCGGATGTCCAGGACGAACTCGGGCCGCTGAAACGTTCAGAACTGGACCCGCGCGAACCGGGCTACTGGGCGGGTGATCTGAAGCGTGACGAGGCCCGGTTGACGCACTTTCGCTCTGATCTGTGAGCGGCACGGCGCTAGCCGCCGGTGTTTCCCAGCGATTTTCAATGCAGACACCGGCGGCTCGCGCCGTGCCGCTCACAAAGTGAGTGCCATTAAGCGCGAGCAGGCAGCGACGGAGAGGCGCGACGTCGTACGATCTCGCGACTTCGGAGGCGTCAGTCCAGGTCGGAGTACCGAAGTTGCGCGCGACCGACCAGCAGCGGGTCCACATCGCCGATTGTGTCCCTGGCCTTGTTTTCGTACGGCATGCTGTGCAGAACATACCGCATGGCGTTCAGCCGTGCTCGCTTCTTGCAGTCTGACTTTACCACGGTCCACGGCGCGTCGACGCTGTCGGTGTGGTGGAACATGACTTCCTTGGCTTTCGTATATTCGTCCCACTTGTCCAGTGATGCCAGGTCAACGGGAGACAGCTTCCATTGCTTCAGCGGATGTTGTTCGCGTTCCGTGAAGCGTCGCCGCTGCTCCTCGCGACTCACGGAAAACCAGAACTTCGTCAGGTGAATTCCGCTGCGCACCAGGTTTCGCTCGAACTCAGGAATCTGCCGCATGAACTCGACATATTCGGGCTCGGAGCAGAAGCCCATGACGTGTTCCACGCCGGCACGGTTGTACCATGACCGGTCGAACAGCACGATTTCGCCGCGGGTCGGCAGATGTTCGACATAGCGCTGAAAGTACCACTGTCCCTGCTCAGCCTCGGACGGCTTGCCCAGTGCCACCACGCGGGCACCGCGCGGATTCAGGTGTTCCATGAA
>CAZHET010000370.1:0-1254 GCA_964531585.1 uncultured Planctomycetaceae bacterium
CCTCGGACCGATCATTGTGCGACGCGGAATGATGCGCATTGCGGACATCAAGGAACGGATAGAACAGCCCTGAAATGTCACGACACAGCAGCAGCGTGGCGAAGCGGGTCTTGTCCGTCTGAAACGCCAACGCAACGATGTCGCACATCAGACGCATGTGGTCTCGAATGTCTTCGGGGAGTCCGTTGTCAGGCCGGGGCATCGTGGCGACGGGCTGCCCCTTTTCGCGAGCGCGTTGAATGGCCTTGTTTTGTTCTCCACGCTGCCGATCAATCCGCTTTTCGACCTCGCGAACGCTGGTCAGGTATTCGTCGAGCTTGGCGCGGTCGCTCGAAGCGGCCTGCCTGCTGAGACTGGCGGCGTGTTCCTGGACACGGTCCAGCACACTTCTGTTGCGGCGACTGCCACGATTGTCGAACAGGCTGTCGAACGCCAGCGACGGATAAACTTCCATCGGCACAGGTGACGTCGCGTTTTGCCAGGAAATATGCGAACTGTAGGCCATCGAAAAGTTCGTCTCGTGATAGCCCGTAATCGGCTGTTCGCATCCCAGAACCATGCTGGGCTGAGCCGTATCCTGCCCAAGCTGATTGGCCAGAACCTGGTCGACGCTGATGCCACCGCGAAGCTCCGCACCCTTTTGCAGAGAAGCGCCGGACAGAATGTTGCCCGTCTGGCCGGGATGAATTCCGACCCCTGTCGCGTTCTTGTTGAACAGCCCCTGGATCACGTTCAGCTTTTCGCGAAGCGGCTGCATCGGAGTCAGGCTGGGGCTGAGTTTCATCTCGGATCCGTCACCCTTCGCCCACCAGTGATCCGGATGAACTCCGCACGCCATGAACTGCACGGCAAAACGTCTGGGAAATGCAGCGGCACCATCTCTGGTCGCGGAATCCAGCCCCCACACAGGAATGGACTCCAGCCAGGGCAGAGACATGGCCACGCCGGCACCGTGAAGAACGGTTCGGCGCTGGACACGACGCGGGCATGCTGAAAGGTTGTCGTTCATGCTTCACTCCGGCAGTGGCGGATCGCTGCGTTTGTCGAGAAACTGGGGGCTGGTCACGATAGTTTCAATCAGGCTGCTGAACCGAAAGTCATCCGCTTCCAGCCTGCTTTGCATGTCCCGGACGAGTAACTCGTCCGAAAGAATCAGACTTCGTCCCAAGGCATAGGATAGCAGTTTGCGGCACAGATTATCGAGGAAATCGTCGCGCCGATGCTCGATCAGGTACGTTCGCAGATCAGTGATTC
>CAZHET010000370.1:1264-6657 GCA_964531585.1 uncultured Planctomycetaceae bacterium
GTCCCACCGGGAAGCGTTGCGGTTGTGTCGACGGGGCGACCACCGAGATCCACGGCGCGGCGTACTCCGACGGGCCCGAATCCTTCAAAAACCAGGCCGATGGAATCAATTCGCTCGTGGCAGCCGGCGCAGCTCCTGTCGTCACGATGGCGAGCCAGGGCTTCGCGCAGCGTGAGGTCTCCCAGCCGGGATTCATCATTTGGCAGTTCCGGAACGTTCGGCGGCGGTGGTGGAATGCGTTCTCCCAGGATTCGTCGGACAACCCAGTAGCCCCGTTTGACGGGACTTGTACGCAGGCCGGGTGCATTTTTCGTCAGGAACACAGACATCGGCAACAGACCGCCGCGACCGTATTGTGCCGCTCTGTCAACACGGGTCCAGTCGTCCGCGTTTGATTCTTCCACGAGTGGAAAGCCATAGTGTCGCGCCAGTGGCCGATTGGCGAACGTGTGGTCAGCATCCAGAAACTGCAGAACTGACAGATCGCGCTGCGCGACATCAACGAAGAACCGAACGGGCTCTTCAAACATTGCGTGTCGCAGCTCGTCTGTGAATTCCGGGAATCGTTCGCGGTCAACGCTGTTGTGTTCCTCGAACCGCCGGAAATCAAGCCAGTTGCCGCCGAATTCCGTGGCCAGTCCGCGCACGCGATCATCCCGCAACATTCGCCGAGTCTGATCGAGCAGAACGTCCGTTTTTCTTAGCACGCCAGTGGCTGCAGCCTGCAGCAGTGCTTCGTCCGGCATACTCGCCCAGAGGAAGTAGCTCAGCCGATTGGCGAGTTCGTAGTCAGTGAGTGGTCGGCGACCAGCGCCGGAGTAATCGTCGGCAGCGTCGGGACGACCGAGGTCAAGTCGGTAGCTGAAGTGCGGGGATATCAGAATTGACACGATCGAGTCCTGAATCGCCTCTTCGTGACTCAGGCCGTCGTCGTCTCGCAGCGAGCGATAAAACGCGACCAGGTCATCACGTTCCGGACCTGACAGAGGTCGTCGCCAGGCTCGTTCGGCGAACTGCTGCATGGCATGCAGGTGCCGGGGTTCCGCCGCAAGCCGAGCATCTTCGACCCAGCGGATCTGTTCATCGATTTCGCGGAAGAAATGGGCAATAGCCTCCATCGCGACCGGTTCGCCGCCGTTGGCCTCCGCCTTCGCCAGATAGACGTCTGCCAGCTTCTGAATCATTTCCGTCGACTGTGCTTCGCGATCTTCCGCGCGGGCGAAATCGAACTGTGGATCACGCATGAACCGCGAATCCGTCCGCTCGAACCAGAGAAAACCGACGTACTGCCGCATGGGAGCCGACGCGACAAAGTCCAGCTCACGCCACAGTGCATCGAGTTCCTGCTGCTGCGATTCGTTCAGCACCATGTCGTACAGCGGCCCGTCGTCGCGAAAGTAACCCATCATGCTGTGGAATCCCGCACTCAGCAGACGGCCTTTTTCTCCCTGCTGCTTTTCGGATTCCTTTACGTAGTCGCGGCCGCGTTCCGAGATGAAAAACTTATCCGGAAATACGCGACAGAACTTCGCGAAGGCCGCTTCGTATCGCGGCCGTTCCGCGTCATCGGCGGGAACCAACAGGTCTTCGTCCGCAGCGTTGGCGTCTTCGATTGAATCAACAGTCGGCGCATTCGCGCGGACAACCAGCACTGCCGGATCGAATGACCGTCGGTGAGCGGAGTACTGTCGGTTCTTCCATAGCACAAAAGGCTGCGACCCCACGTGAACGCCCTCGATTCGCAGATTGTCAAACTTTGGCACGAGCTTGCCGCGGAGCGTTGTGACGAAGTCCCGCATCTGTTCGCAATCGCTCTGAACGCTGTCCGTTTGCGATGAGTCGGACGGCAATTCCCGGAACATCGCCTGCAGTTTTGCAACCGGTCCGACAGCATCGTCCACGTCGTTCAGCAGCGACCAGACAACTGCCAGGTACTTCGGGCTGACCTGGCGGGCGGTGGCGATGTCTTCCAGTGTTGACTCGGGTCGTCCATGCGGTGCTCGATGTTGATACTGCCACGCTGCGCGAAAGTACTCTGCGAGATCCACCGGCTGCCGCAGGTAGAACTCGACAATCCGCTTCACGCAGTACTTGTCGCGGTCGGTGTCCGTCATGACCGGATGCGGGGCGAACGAAATGCCGTCTGGTGTCAGCACCAGGTGCTCGACGACCTGCCGCGCCGCTCCCAGGTATCTTGTCAGCAGAGCTGGGGAAAGCGTCAGTGACTCACCGGAATTATCGAAGCCCGCTTCGTTGGCCGGGTCGACAGGGAATGTGGCTGTCGGCCGGACGTCGACACCGGTCAGATCACGGACGGTGTAGTTGTATTCGGCGTTGCTGAGCCTGCGAGCCAGGACCAGGCCCGGATCTCCCGCATTTTGTTCTGCTTCGAATTCGCGAGCGGCTGTGATCCAGTTGATGATCTTGCGGCGCTGTTCCGGAGTCGGCCGATCATCAACTTCCGCCGGCGGCATTTCGTCGGTTTCAAGTCGCTGAATGATTTCCTGCCAGGTCTGATGAGCCCTGGATACGGAGTGCAGGGAATCAAAGCGGCTCAGATCCAGTTTGGCTTCCGGATCGTCCGCGCCGTGGCAGGTGAGACAATGCTCCACCAGAAATGGCTGGACGGATGTCCTGAATTGCTCGTTCAGTTGGTTCAGATCCGTCCCCGCCGACTCGAGAGTCGGGTCGTCACCGACGACCGGCGATGCGAGACTAGCGCCGAATGCCAAAGCAAGCGCGAAGTACCAACTTGATCTGTAGACTGCCAAAACGCACCTGCCTTTAACTGAATTCGCAAACGTCATTCTTCCGGAGGCAGAACTAATGATAGTCAGCTCCGGTCAGACTGGTGAGCACGGACTGCTGCCAATCGCGAAGTTGCTGCTGCAGTTCCGCAGCGATCTCCGGATGAGAATCGACGACATTGCTCTTCTCTGCGGGATCGTTTTTCAAATCGAACAGTTCCACTCCGGCGTCACGTTCGGCACCGTTGCCAACGACCAGCTTGTAGCCATCGTGCAGAATCGCACGAGCCCCGCCGAAGTTGCTTTCTTCGATTTTGGGATGGTGGAAGTTGCGGAATGACCGCGTCGGTCGGCCGTTCATAAGTTTCACCAGCGGCGTCGTGCCCTGTTGCAGTTCCGGTTTGATCCACGGCTTACCCCGGGACTCCCGACCATCGTTGAAACTCCAGAAGCAAATTGGGTGACGTCGCGTCGTCATCGTGCCATCGATCAAAGCCTTGAGGCTGATCCCGTCCAATGGTCGGGTCGGCAGCGGCTGCTCCGTCAGTTCGCATAGAGTCGGCAGTATGTCACTTGTCACCGTATTGACGTCGGAGACCGCCGGCGACGATATCCGCGCTGGCCATTCGATGATGCCGGGAACTCGAATGCCGCCTTCATACATCGTGGCCTTTTGTCCCCGAAACGGTGAGGTCACGATGCCGTCGCCGGACGTGCCGTTGTCACCGCAGTACCAGAGCAGCGTGTTGTCCCTCAGATTTCGTTTGCCCAGCCACGATCGCAATTGTCCGATGGACCGATCCATCGCGGTGATCTCCGCGTAGCGTTCCTGCAGGACGTCGGCCAGCGGACGTTCGACCTGGGCACCGGTCTCGTTCGACGTCAGACGCACAGTTTGCTGATGCAGGTCGGCCGGCAAATCGTCATACAGCGCAAGATCTTCGTCAATACCACTGTACGGTTCGTGCGGCGAACCAAACCAGATTACGACAAAGAAGGGCTGCTTCCGCTGGCGCGCCAGGTCGATGAACTCAGTCGCGCTGGCAACCAGGATCTCCGAGCTTTCGCCGCGAAATTGTTTCGGCATTCCACCGTTGCGCGACAACCAGGGATTCAGTTCGAAGAAATTGTCGTGGGAAAGCCAGTCGTCAAACCCCATTGCACCCGGATTCGTTGGCGACGATGCCTTGACCGGCCCAAGATGCCATTTTCCGAAGTGTCCGCAGGTGTAGCCCGCTTTGCTGAGGATGTGCGCAACGCTGATCTCCTCCGGCCGAATTGACCAGTTCGGAGCGAACGTGCCATAGCGATTTGGATGCCGTCCGGTGATCACGCTGCCGCGAGTCGGTGAACACGTCGGGTGAGCGGAATAGAACCGATCCAGTTTCAATCCGCTTTTCGCCATCTCATCCAAAACCGGTGTCTTCAAATACGGATGGCCATTGTACGCGGTTTCGTCCCAGCCATGGTCGTCACCCATCAGCAGAACGATGTTCGGCAGGTCGTCTCCCCGAACTGATCCGATTAGAGTTGGCAGCACAAGCAACATTCGCAGGGCGAAGGCAACGAGTTGAGTCAACATGCGAGAATGCTTCATCAGATGCTCCTGTTCCGAGCTGCGCGCGGGAATGATCGTCCAGGCTTGTCGAACTATTGCATGGATCGCTCGTATGCTTCGCGTCCGCCGACGACGGGCAGCACCAGATGCGTTGCGTCCAGGTCGATCGTCAGCTTAGTTCCGGGTGCTGGCCAAAGTGTAAAGTCCCGGTCTGTGGAAAAGACCATCAGGCCGATCTGCTTTCCCGCCGGAATAATCTGGTCGTCCGGCTGCAGGTCAAATGTCATATCATAAAACTGTCCCGGCACTAACGGCTCGCCATTAGTCAGTGATGAATGGTTCTGAGGATCGGCCCAGCCACGTGTGATGATGTTGTCATGAATCGTGGCATCGGATTTTGTGGACCACGGCAATGAGACCAGCCACACAGAGAAATTAGCAGCTGGCCGGTCGCACGACAGCCGAACGGACATCCTGGCGGTTCCCGAAACATGCAGCGGTTGACTGAGTGGCTCGGAAACGTACAGGAGCCGATGGTCCGTCCAGTCCGCCTGGGCCAGCGTTGCTCCGTTGAAGGAGAAATTATCGGTCAGCGCTTCAGTGCCTTGTTCAGGTGACGGGACAAGTGTCAGCCTGCCTCGTCTAACGCCACCGGCTTCGGGATGCAGCTTGACCGGAGTCGCATTGGGGTGGGGATAGTCCGGATAGGAGGTGGGCTTCTGTCGATCGTCCCCTTCACGGACGATCCACGCTTTGGGATCCTGTTCGACACCGTTTTCAATACCATACACATATCGTGTAAACCAGCGGTTCATCATTGCGAGAGGCGGCGGCCCACCGTGTCCGCCCTGATGGAAATAGACCTGCACCGGAATTCCTTTCGCCTGCACCGCTTTGTAAATGCGCACACTGTGTTCCGGCATGACATTCCAGTCGTTGAACGCATGAGCCATCAACATCGGGGCCTTCATAGGGCCGAGATCGTTCAAGTAATCCCGACCGGCCCAGAAACTGTTGTAGTCGCCGTTTTTTCTGTCGAAGCCCGTTGCCATCTCCCTGTCTCGCACGTTGCAGTCACAATATTCCCG
>CAZHET010000371.1:0-2277 GCA_964531585.1 uncultured Planctomycetaceae bacterium
GGTGGTGGAACGGACTGGCCGTAATCGATTTCCCGTGTGTAGGGTCCGGCGGCGTACGTTCGAACGAAGACATCCTGCAGGCTGATCGGGACATCGTCATCGCCCGGCAGCAGCGGAATGTTGACTGTCGGCAACGGTCCGCGGAGTGGTATCGGGTAGATCAGATAGTCTTCGAACTGATCAAACCGATGAGCGCACACGTGGTATTCCGTGGGAGCTACAAAGCGTTGCTTGCGTTTTTCCGGGACGGCTGTTGTATGATGCCCGCCGCGCAGCAGATCGATTTCGACGATATGGCTCCTGGAATCCAGCAACTCGGCCTGCTTCCTGAGGTAGAGATCACGTCCTTTTTCGCCGGGCGTCTTGTTGGAAGGGCTGAGCAACTCAATTGCCGTCACCAGCCGCTTTTCCTGTCCGCGTCCGATGTAGATCTCGACGAGCGTTTCGACGCGTTCATCGTGAGGAACCTTGACGATTACCGGCCGAGTCACTTCCAGAGTCGCGGCCTGGCTGCCACCGGGACGACGAGGCTCCCTTGCATCAGACAGCACCTGCACATCCGGGCCGATAAACCCCTCAGTCACTTCAACCCAGGCACGTCGGCCCAAAGCGGCGTAGTAAGGCACCGGCAGTGCTGGCTGAATCGCCTCTCTCAGATAGGCAATGAAGGCATCATGGAAATCCGGGAAAACGTCCGGAGCTTCCAGAAATGGATCCATGCCGGGAAACGGCGAAGGCATTGTTCGAATCTCCTGATGCGGCCGCAAGAGGCAATGAATGACACGGAATTCTGCCAGCTGCGATGAGCGCCTAGCGCGGAACCCGCACTGCAACGTGTTCCGGCTGTAACGTGTCCCTGGTGTGCGGTACCACGATAACGCTGCGGATCACGGATTCCAATGCGCCAGCGAATGGCACGGGCGTGCGGCTGTATCACGAGGCATTCAGGAGGCCGAAGCTCACCCTTTCGCCGTCGTCAGTACCTTTGCCGATTCGATCTTCGCCTCGGTCTTCGGGCGGTCCTGGCCATCCACCGCCAGCGATCCGATCTTCCGCAGTGCGGCCAGACTTTCGTCGTCGGCAGTCCTGCCGAACGCGGTGTACTGATTGTCGAGGTGAGGACTTCGCCCCAGGCAAATGAAGAACTGCGAACCGCCGGAGTTCGGGTCTTCGGAGCGAGCCATCGAGAGCACGCCTTCCACGTGCGGCGTCGAATTGAACTCCTGCTTGATCTGATAGCCCGGCCCGCCCATGCCACTCCCGTTCGGACAGCCACCCTGAATCATGAATCCGCTGATGACACGGTGAAAAATCAGCCCGTCGTAGAACCCGATTTTGGTTAGAGCGATCATATTGCCGCAGTGTCCTGGAGCCACATCGGGCAGCAGATCGAGCAGAATCCGGCCGTGATTGGTGTTCAGTTCGATCTGATAGTCGTTGGCATCGAAGTCGATGGTCTTGATGACTTCAAGGACGTCGGGCTGGTAGTTCTTCGTCATGGTTCTGCTGCCGGGCAAAAAGTCGAAAGGTCAGGTTCGGGGAACCGTAGGAGATGAGGCGGATGTTGGCCAGCGAGCTGAAAGAACGTACCGAGCGCGGGCGGTGAGGACGGCAACGTGAGTCCGCGACTGTGGTTTCCTGATTTCACGCAGACGACGATCAGCTCGCCTGCCTGCCGATGAATCGCGCCGCCGGTCAGCTCACTGGCGCACGACCGTAACCTCCGCCACCGGGAGTTTCGATCTTCAGGACGTCCCCCGCATGAGCCTCGATGCTGAAACAGCCGCCGGCGTTTTCGAACCTGTCTGAGTCACCTCGTCGAAACGAATTCCTGCCGGGCTGGCCCGGCTCACCGCCGCCGATTCCGTACGGACGATTCCTTGCACGGCGCTGCGACAGCATCGACACGTGCAGAGACTTCAGGAACTCGATCTCGCGGACAATTCCGTTTCCGCCGCGATGCAGCCCTGCTCCGCCGGAGCCCTTTCGAATAGCGAATTGCCGCAGCCGAACCGGATAGCGCTGTTCCAGAATCTCCGGGTCGGTCAGCCGGGTATTCGTCATGTGCGTATGCACCGCGTCGGCTCCGTCGGTCACGGGAGTCGCTCCGGCACCGCCGCATATCGTTTCGTAGTATCCAAACGACTCATCGCCGAACGTCAGGTTGTTCATCGTCCCCTGACTGGCCGCTGCCAGCCCGAGCGCTCCCAGCACGACGTCGACGATCCGTTGCGACGTTTCCACATTGCCACCCACCATCGCGGGAAGTCGCAGATC
>CAZHET010000371.1:2287-6636 GCA_964531585.1 uncultured Planctomycetaceae bacterium
CCTGCCCGCCGGGAGGAATTGCACAGCTTGAGTTTCTTTCGTCGTCATCGCGGACTTGTTCAGTATCGGATGTCGTCCGTGAATCGGGAGCTGCCGGGCCGACGGCACCGACCGGATTCAGCAAGCCTGCCGGAATGATCATTGTCAGCGGTTCCAGCACTCCTGCGTTCAGCGGCACGTCTTCGTTCAGAAAGCAGCGAAAAGAATACAGCACCGCCGCCGTTGTGATTGCGCGGTTGGCATTCAGGTTACCGGGATGAGTACCCGCTGTGCCGGAGAAATCCACCGACGCTTCATCACCGCGTACGGTGATCGTGACGGCGATTCGCGTGCCGTCGTCCAGCGTGTCCGCAAACGTGTACGCTCGGTCGTCAAGCCGGCCGAGCGCCAGCCGCATCTTCTTTGAGGCCGCCTGCTGGATATGCCGCATGTAACTCCGGACGGCGTCGACCGCGTGCCGTTCACAAAGCTGTTGCAGCAGGCGAACTCCGCAGGCATTCGCCGCCACCTGCGCTGCCAGATCTGCCAGATTGTCGCTGATCGCACGACTGGGAAACGGACCGGAAGCAAGCAGCTCGCGGATTTCATCTTCCCGCGACTGTCCCGCGTCAATCAGCTTCCGGCTGTGAATCAGGACACCTTCGTCTGCGAGGTGTTTCGAAAACGGCGGCATGCTTCCGGGGACTATTCCGCCGATCTCCGCGTGGTGAGCACGATTCGCCACGAAGAAGTCCGGCCACGGTCTTTCGACGCTTAACGCGCGTCTCTCCGAGAATACCGGTGTTACGACAGTCACATCCGGCAGATGCGAGCCGCCTCGAAATGGATCATTGGTGACGAACACATCGCCGGGACGCATCTCCGGATGGTCGGCCATGATCGCGCATACCGTCTCGCCCATCGCTCCCAGATGCACAGGCACGTGAGGAGCATTCACGACCAGTTGCCCCGCCCCATCGAACAGCGCACAACTGTAGTCCAGTCGTTCTCGAACATTCGTCGAGACGGAAGTTCGCCGCAGCATCTCGCCCATTTGCTCGGCGATCGACCGAAACTGGTTGTTGAAGACTTCCAGCAGAATCGGGTCGGCGCTCACCGTATGTTGGACCTCCGCAGCCGTCGCGTCCTCCGTACGAAGGCTCTCCGAAGCCGTCGCATCCGTCCGCTCGGCGGCAACCATGATCAGTATTGCGCCGGACGCAGTGATCTCCGCCGAACATCCCGGCTCAACAACAAGCGTTGACGTCGCCTCGCAGATAATCGCCGGACCGGTGAGCACATCGCCGGGACGAAGTTCGCCCCGAGTCAGGATGGCTGTGTCGACGGTGCGTCCGCCGAAACGCGCCGGAGCGACGGAACGCAGTTCAACCTCACGATTCGCGTCATTCCCGCGCAGGCGGGAACCCGGTAGTCGCGACTGGCTTCCCGCCTGCCCGGGAATGACCGGGTGCTCAGAATTTGTCGCGGGCCGGACGTCGCACTTTCCCGCGGACCCGACGACTTCCACTTCCACGGCCGCCACTTCAATCGATCGTTCCCGCCTCAGATAACCAAACAGCCGCTGGTGTTCTCTCGCAAATGCATCACGGATATCCGCTTCCGATGCCGAATCCTCAAGCGTCACCGTGATCGTCGAATCGGTACCGGAGTATCGCAGTTCGCATCGCCGCTGCGGTGTCAGGACCTGTTCCGCGGCGACGCCCTGTTCTGCAACGTCGGTGCGACCTTCCGCCTCAAGCTGCTCAAACAGGGGTTGCAGCTCGCTCAGCACGCCGCGGCTCAGCGTCTTCAGCACGCTGCGCTGGCGAATGCTGCGAACGTCGGCCTGGCCCATTCCCCAGGCACTCAGGATTCCCGCGAACGGATGAATCAGCACCCGGCGAATTCCTAATTGCCGAGCCACACTGCACGCGTGCTGGCCTCCCGCGCCGCCGAACGTCACCAGCACGTAGTCGGCCGGATGATAGCCCTTTGCCACCGACACTCGTCGAATCGCGTGAGCCATGTTGTCGTTGGCAATTCGCAGCAATCCTTCCGCGAGTTCTTCGCGCGTCATCGCCGAACTCGCGCGGCTATGATTCACCAAAGCCAGCAATTCATCAAGCCGATTCTGCACCGCGGCGATGTCCAGGGGAAACGGAAAGTGCTGTACGGGAACCCGGCCGAGAATCACATTCAGGTCCGTTACCGTCAACGGCCCGCCTGCACCATAGCAGGCCGGACCAGGACTGGCTCCGGCGCTGTCCGGGCCGACGAACAGCCGCACGCCGTCGAATCCACAAATGCTGCCGCCGCCGGCAGCCACTGTCTCGATTGCCAGCACCGGAGTCATGATGCGAACACCGGCCTTCATGGTTTCGTGTTCGTACTCGAACTGTCCGTCGAACCGGGCCACATCTGTACTCGTGCCGCCCATGTCGAATCCGATGGACCGCTCGAATCCTTCCGCCTGAGCCACCTTCGAAAAACCGACGATGCCTCCGGCCGGCCCTGACAGAATGCAGTCGCGACCTCGAAACGCATCGCTATGGACCATTCCGCCAGCCGACGTCATGACCTGAATCCGGCTGCCCGGCAGGTGCTGCTGAATCTGTTCAAGGTAACTGCGCAGAACGGGATTCAGGTACGCATCCAGCGTCGTCGTGTCACACCGCGGAACAAAACGAATCAGCGGCGACACCTCCGTGGACCGGCTGACTTCATCAAACCCCATCGTGCGGACCAGAGCCTCAAGCTGCTGTTCGTGAACGGGATTCCGGTAGGCGTTCATCAGACAGATGGCAACCGAATCAAACGCGCCCGGCGAAAGCGCCGCGGCCTGCAAACGGTGCCGTTCTGCGTCCACAGCAAGCGGCTGCAGCACTTCACCAACCGCATCAATCCGTTCGTCCACTTCAAAGACTTCAGCAAACAACGGCTGCGGTTTGCGAATGTTGAGATCAAACAGGTCCGGCCGCGACTGATTTCCGATCAGCGGCACATCGGCGAAGCCCTGCGTCGTGATGAGTGCGGTCTTTGCTCCGCGACGAGTCAGCAGTGCATTGGTGCCGCGCGTTGTCCCGAATCGCACGTCCGCCGCGGGACACCGTTCCTCCGGTCGCAGCCTCAGCAGCCAACGAATTGCCAGCACCGGCGCGGGAAGCCGCGGATCAAGTTCATAACGTATCGCCGCGTTTGACGTCACCGGTTTACTGACACGGAGCGTTGCCGTCGAAGGATCGAACCCGTCAACGGTCAGCTCACGGATGACATCGCCCGTGTCGTTAAGTTCCCGCAGTACGGCCCCGGCCCAGAAATCCGGCGGATCTGTACGGCGTGAGTCATCGACTATTCCACAGCCGTCGGAACCCGAGCGGCCGCGTCCCCGGACCAGCCCGGAACTCAGTACCTTGAACGGCACCACCACGCCTTCCGGCGACACCCCGATGCAGTCAGTGAACGTGCCACCGACATCGATCCAGAAATGCCAGCTCGTCACCGCAGCCTGTCCGCTCCCAGTGTCCCGTGGAGTTCCTTGAGATATTCGCTTGCTGACACGTGGTCCAGTTGCCGTTGAGCGTGTTTCAATCGGTCGCGCAGCTCCAGGCGATCTGCAGCATCGGCCATGTCGTGCTGATTGAGCACGCTCTGCACATAGCTGACATGCCGCTGCCACAATTGCTGGTCGCGCTGGCGACGGGTCTTCAATCGTTCAACATACCAGTCAGACTCCAGCATGGATTCGAGCGTAAACAGCTCCCGAATCTCCGGGTCGTTGATCGTCTTTCCCTTGTATTGTCCGGCCACCATGATGTTCAGCAGTGCCCGCAACGGAGGACACGCCAGATCAATACTGCCGTCCTCAAAATAGTTCTTTGCAACTCGTTCCTGAGCCTCCGCAATATGCAGGATGCCGTCGGCGAACGCGGCGGGATCCTGGGATTCCGGACGCAGGATGGCGTCATCGAAAACCTTACCGGGATTGTCGAAGACGCGCCCGGCAAAGCGGCGAATGAAGCGTGATGTAATTCGATAGCCAAGCCGGCTGGCAGGAATCTGCCGGCCTTCGAATTCGTAGTCGACCAGCTTTTCGAGCAGGTCTTCGCTAAGCAGGAACGAGGCGTCGCGTTCCTCCGGACTCAGGCGACACCAGATCTCCGGAATCAGCAGGCTAATGTCATGGTCCACTCGAACGTTTGTCCCAATATGTCCGGCGGGAGTGGAAAATCCCTGAAGTCCGGTCAACAGATAGCTGACCAGCGCCGCGTTTAGATCTGTGATTGGCAGTAGCGCGTTGAATGGACCTTTGGTCAGTGCGCCTTCGCTGCCGGCCCCCGTCGTCGACGGACTTTTGCCCGTCAGCGCGCTAA
>CAZHET010000372.1:0-6542 GCA_964531585.1 uncultured Planctomycetaceae bacterium
CGGTGCGGCAACCGAACTCGTCGCGGCAGCCGCCGAACCATCGTTGAAGATCTGTTCGAACAGGTCGTCATCATCAGGTTCCGGGAACGGACTCTCCGCCGGCGCGGGCAACTGCGCCAGGGCGTTCTGGAATTCTGACGGCGGCTGCGGTTCGAACAACGCCTGCAGATTGAGCTTCGTGATCAGCGTTCGGATCGCGGCCGATGCCATGTAGAGCCCTTCATTCTGTTCGCGGTCAGCGGCACTGCACACTCCGATCAACTGCCCGCCTCCGTTAAACAGGCCGCCGCCGGACCGTCCTTTCTGAGGAATCTGCGTACAAACAATGTTCGACGGGCCGAGATAGCGGTTCAGGGAGACGATTTTCATCGGCAACGGAGTCGGCAGATTTCCATTGCTGCAGCCGATGCTGAACACGTCATCGCCTTCCAGCACTTCACGAGCCGAGTCGACAATCGCGATCGATGGCAGTGGTGCCGCAGTCGCGATCTGCAGGAATGCCAGGTCCGAGTCTTTGTCGCCTCCAACAACGGTTGCGGGATACTTGAATGCCTTGCCGTCTCGGAACAGCTCGACTTTGGTGATCGCGTCCCGGCTCATGTTATGGAAGACATGAGCACAGGTCAGAATCGTGGATTTTCCGGCGACGCTGTGAACGATCGTGCCGGTTGCGAAGTCCTGCGTGTTACCGTCGTGGACGGTGACACGAACCGAGGCCTGCAGCGGCAACGGGTTGCTCAATCCATTCGGAGCGGCATCAGGACTCTGACCGCGAAACGTCGGATGTTCGAATCGTGGCGGCTGCGAACGCGAGCCCGTGAGGCCATCACGAATATTTGCGAAGATGCCACTGATTCCTCTGCGTTTGGGCTGTTCTGCAGGGGTCGCGGGCGAACGACCGCTGGAGGCTCCGCTCTCAGGCAGCCCGCCAGCCGGTGACTCATCGGCGGAAAAGCCATTCGCGGCGTTGTCAGTGACTGTCTCGGGATCCGTTTCCGCGGTGCGCACGGCTGCGGGATCAACATCGTCAGGCCGCCGCTGCATGTCCAGCCTGCGGGCCGCATCGTTCATGATCTGCCGAAGTTCCTGTTCGGAAGTCAGCCCGACGATACGTTTCGTTTCTTTGCCTTCGACCAGCAGAATAAATGTCGGCATGGCATCGACATTGTATTGCCTGAACATCGGTCGCTCGGATCGGGAGTCCTGCGTCATGTCGATCCTGCGGATCGGGAACCCGTCCTGCTCCATCCGCTGCAGCACGGGCACCATTTGCTGGCACGGCTGGCACCAACTGGCGGTGAAATCGAGCAGCACAACGTCGGGGAGAGGCTCGCCGGTGGGATCGGCGGCCATCATCAGCATGGCGAGCAGTTTCATTGGGAGGCGTCCTTGCCGGTGTTGGTGGAGCGATGGGTGCAGAGTCTCTGAAGGGTGACGCTTCAGAACCGCAGGCTGGACTGTGTTTGAACAGACTGCGGAAATCTGCAGACCCACGACTGATTCGTGAATCCATTCACGACGGGTCGCGTGCCGGGTTTGTAAATCCTGCCGAGTGAGGTTGTAAAAAATTCAAGGCAGTCAGGTGCCACAACGGTGCCGCGTTCGGCAGAGAACCGCGGGATTCCGTGATGTTCCCACGAAAAAACGCACCGTTTGTGTCACCTTACTGCCAGCAGATAAGCAGGCTCCTGAATTCCTGCTTCTCCATCACTTCCCACTGCTCACACAGAATGCAACACCTGTGCCGGAATGCTGCGTGACTCTTGAAGTACGGTTTACGAGATTTGGAGATTGCTTATCGCGAACTCTCAGCGGTGCTTCAACGCGGCCTGCATCGCGCGCGTATCATCCTGTTTCCTGAGATGCTGCCGTTTGTCGTGAAGCTTGCGTCCTCGGCATACACCCAGCTTCACCTTGATGAAGCCGCGAGCGATGAAGACAGACAGCGGCACCAGCGTCAGGCCCTGCTGCTCCCCGTGTTCGGCGAATTTCCGGATTTCGCGGCGATGCAGCAGCAACTTTCTCTTCCGTTTGCGTTCATGGTTGAAGACGGTTGCCTGTGGATACTCGGCAATATCCGAGTTAATCAGCCAGACCTGGCCGTCGTCAACGCGCGCGTAGGCTTCTTCGATTGAGATCTTGCTGTTGCGAATGCTTTTGACCTCGCTGCCATAGAGCTGAATTCCGCAGTCGAGTTCATCCAGCACGTCATATTCGTGGCGAGCCTTCCGGTTTCGGCACACAATTCGCGAATTGGGGTCGTCGGACTTCGGCTTCTTTTTGTCCCTTGCAGCAGCCATGAGTGGTTACAACGCAGCATTGTGAAGTTGGTCAGTTGCGGTCGCTGTGCCGGTGTGAAACGCCGCCTGGATCAGTAACACCCATTCTGGACCGTTCATTGCATGACGTCCAGTGCCGTGTCGAGCAGGCAATCGATTTCATGGGGTCAAACGCTCTGTTCAATGTCGCCGAAGCCGCAAGCGATGAAGTCGTGTCTTCGATTTCCGCCACGAATTCTGCCATGAACGGGTCTGACAGGGTGCAACGCCAGCCACTTGAGATCAGTGGGAATTGGCCTGTAAACAGTGGGTCTGAATTCATGGCTTTCCGAAAAAGTCGGGAAATCTGTGGTTGACTCAAGTTGACTCTTGCGACCATCCTGGCGAATAATCACAAATCATGCGATTTCCAGGGGATGACCCCCGGGGTGGAAATCGGCCAGATCGATCTGCGTGCTTTCGTCTGAAGGAGTAGTGAGCAGAGCACATTGCCGGTACAGATCGGTAAACCGCTGCGTAGAATGACATCAGCGAGCGGTCCTGCGTGCCAAAGCACTCTGTGCATTGCATTCTGCGGAATGTCGGAATTCGCCTCACAGTGGATTGATTTTTCTGAAACCCCGGTATGCTGAAGGATTCCGGTCGCGATGTCCGCGGCCTGGGCAGGCAAAGCTGTTTCCGTTCACTGCCGGCGTCGGCCGTGTCAGAAATGCGTGTGTCTCGAACGGAGGCACAGACACTCGTATTCACAGGGGCCGGGTGCGACTCCGAACAATGTGGTGAAGTAAGACCCGGCCCTCAGAACTCAAGAAAAAGGGGATTCGTGTGCATCGTCTCGATTCAGGAATGAAGGCGATCATTGAAACGGCGCGGCAGAGAGGATTCGTCACCATTCAGCAGGCCCATGCGTGGCTGCCGGATGAAGGTGGTGACCCTGCCATGGTCGACAATCTGATCAAGGCGATGGACGCCGAGAAGCTGGATTTCATTGAAGACCCCGATATCCCGCTGGAGCCGGAACCGGTCGAGGAAACCGTCAAGGAAGAGCAGGCCGAGAAGGCCGCACGCGCTCTGCTCGGGCCGGAAACCTCCGCCCTGTCATCTCGTGACCCGATTCGGATGTACCTGAGTCAGATGGGAAACATCCCGCTGCTCAGCCGCGATCGGGAGATCTTTCTGGCCAAGCAGATCGAAATCACTCGCAAACGGATGCGACGCCACGTCGTTGAATCGGATTTTGCGCTGCGGATCGCTGTGGAAACCATCGAAAAAGTCCAGCGCGGCGAACTGCCTTTCGAACGCACTCTGCGAACCTCCGAAACGGAAGATGTTCGCAAGGAACAAATCGAAGGGCGAATGGAACTGAACCTGCGCACGCTGCGTCACCTGATGGAAATCAATGCCCGCGATTTCCACACCTGGCGAAAAATGGATCCCGCCGATCCGAAGAAATCTGCGCTGGCCGACACCATTCAGGCTCGTCGCGTCAAGATGTGCTCGCTGTGCGAAGAACTCAGCGTCCGGACGCACCGAATGCAGCCGGTCATGAAACGCATGCTGCAGATCGGCGAACGCATGGAACAGCTACAGGACGAAATCGCCTGCCTGAAAGGCCTGCGAACAGCTCAGTCTGAACGGGAATCCCTGGAACGGGAACTGGAAGAGTACGTCCAGATGGTTCTGGAGACACCGGCACAGTATCTGGCACGCTGCCGCGAAATTCGCAAGCGAATGGATGGCTGGACAGATGCCAAGCAGAAACTCTCCGGCGGCAATCTGCGACTTGTCGTCTCAATTGCCAAGAAGTACCGCAATCGTGGCCTGAGCTTCCTGGACCTGATTCAGGAAGGCAATGCCGGTCTGATGCGCGGTGTGGAAAAGTACGAGTACCGTCGCGGTTACAAGTTTTCAACCTACGCCACGTGGTGGATTCGTCAGGCAATCACCCGAGCGGTCGCGGATCACGCCCGAACCATCCGTATCCCGGTCCACATGTTTCAGAACATCTCGATGCTGAAAGCCCGAGCCGAAGAAATTCGGCAGGCCACCGGTCGCGAACCCAGCAATGAAGAGCTGGCCGAAGCCGTCGGCATGAGCATCGAGGAAACAGAACGGATCATGAAGACGTGGAAGCATCCAATCAGCCTGGATACTCCGGTCGGCGAAAGCGAAGACAGCAGCTTCGGCGAGTTTCTGGAAGACTCCCACGAAAGCAGCCCGGCAGAATCAGCGGCCAAGCAGATGCTGCGGGATAAGATCGACCACGTCCTGAAGAGCCTGACCTACCGCGAACGCGAGATCATCAAGCTTCGCTACGGACTGGGCGACGGCTACAGCTACACGCTCGAAGAAACCGGGCGGATCTTCAAGGTCACTCGCGAACGCATCCGTCAGATCGAAAGCAAAGCCCTGAAGAAACTGCAACACCACACCAGGGCAATCCATCTGAAGGGCTTTGTGGACCACATAACGGAAGACGACGACAAGGCACCGGAACCGGTTGACGCAACGTCCGACGGCCACGTCGAAGTGGCGTAGCGTGGACCGTGCTGCCGGTCAGCCAGTCTGTGCGTCGGCAAATCGTTATTTGACCAAATGAAAAAATCAGCCCGGCAGGTTCTTCCCGCCGGGCTTTTTGCTGCGCAGTCGGGTCACACGATTCGCGAATTTCTGTGAATCTGAGCGGAATCAGGCAACCGCACTCCTTCGCCGGCGAGAATAAATGCACAACGGCCCTGAGTCAGGGCTGACATCAGTGACCACGCGGCGATGGTCCTGTGATTCTCAGACAGCCGAAACCAGGGAGACAGAAACATGCCAGCGTACATCAAACTCGGCGACATCAAGGGTGAAGCCACTGACAGCGGACACAAGGACTGGGTCATCATTCAGTCCATGAGTTCCCCGATTTACCGGTCAATTCCGGAAGGTGCCAAGGACCATCAGCGCACCAAGGGCGAAACGACGCTGGGCGACATCGTCGTAATGCGGGAACTGGACAAGTCGTCGACGAAGCTGCAGGAAGCCTGTGCCAACGGCACGTTCTATCCGGAAGTGGAGATTCACTTCTGCTCGACCGTCGGCAACAAGCAGGAACCCTACCTGAAGTACCTGCTGAAGAACGTCGTTGTCAGCAGCTACGCGATCTCCGCGAATTCGTCCGGCGATCCGCTGCCCAGCGAATCCATCACGCTCGGGTACACGGAAGTCGAGTGGACCTACATCACGCTCGATCCGAAGACCGGCAAGCCCGTCGGCAATGTGCCCGCCAAGTACAACCCCGGCGAAGGCAAGAGCTAAGCGGATCTGTGAACGGAAGGCGTTTCGGGTGGTCGTGTCATGCGACCGCCCGGGCGGCTCTTCACAGGACGCCGATGGCGTTGCCCGACACTGCATGATGAACACATCATCGCAATGGCAACAGAACTCACACCAGAACGCCGTGGCTTGTCTGACCAGCCGGTTCCTTAGGAATCGGTCAATGGCCGGACTCGCCGCGGCTTTCTGCTGCGCGGTGCCGCCCGTTCCCTCGCCCGATGCGCACGGCGGAACGGCGACAGGCACCGAGTGCGGGATCGTGAAACGGCCTTCGTACTTCGCGTGTGTGCTTCGAAACCCAGTCTCTTTTTTCCTGACATCACGACTAATCCGGCCTAAGCTGAAGTGCCGGATCGATGCACACCGGTTCAGCATTCGGTACTCTGCGTATCGTTCACTTTGTGATTTACGCATCGATTGATTGTGCGCCGCGGAAAGTTCATTGACAGATGCAAGTGTTCCTGAAGGTCCGTGAAGGGTCTTCCGACCGCGACATCGCAGTGGTCGACCCGGATCGACTGTTTACGGTCGGTCGGGGCGAACATAACGACGTCGTGTTTGCCGGGGATCCTCAGATGTCGTCACGACACCTGTCCATCCAGTTGTCCAACGACCGCTGCGTCGTCCACGACCTGAACAGCACAAACGGCACCACGCTGAACGGCAAACGGGTGAGTTCCGCAAGCGTGACTCACGGCGATGTGCTGCGGTGCGGCACGACCGAACTGATTTTCGACTTTTCGGACGCCGACCGTGGCTTGCCGCCGCGACCGTTGCCGCCTCCGACGTCCCGGCCCGGCACAACAGAAGACACTCTGCTTGCGATGGATCTGCAGGAACTCGGCCTGACGGCTCCCGCAGGAACCGGTTCGCGGGAAGGATTTCTCACCTCCGACGGCGGCACGGAACGTTCGCCCAAACTTCCCGATCAAAATGTGGTCGCCG
>CAZHET010000373.1:0-6536 GCA_964531585.1 uncultured Planctomycetaceae bacterium
CAGCACCGGCGACCGCGCCGAAGTCGACGTCGCGGTCTCGCCATGAGAGCACCCATCGCGATTCCGCCGCGCGGGTTTGGAACACCAGCGGCTGAAACATCAGCGCCACCGTTGCCAGGCACGTCAGCAGCAAGGTTCCCGGAATGCCCGCATTCTTCGGAGCCACGCCTTTCATGATCAGCGTCAAGCGCCGTCGCAGCAGGTGAGCAGGTCCCAATCCGCAGGCCAGCGGCGGCAGCAATTGCGGTCGTTCGTTCAGAAAATCGATCGTGTCCAGCAAGGCTTCCGCATAGCTGCGAGGAACCGTCGGAAACATCGACACGACCCACGCGTCGCAGCATTCTTCTTCGGCCGATTCAATCTGTCGTCGAGCAATCCAGACAACCGGGTGCCACCAGAAGACCACCGTCGCGATCGCTTCCAGCAACCGGACCCACGTGTCGCCTCGTCGAAAGTGCGCCAGTTCATGAGCAATCAGAGTGGCGCGCGAAGAAGGCGACAACCGGCGCAGCAGGTCATGCGGCAGCACCATCGTGGCCTTCGTCCCGACGCCGTACAACATTGGCGACATCGTTCCGGAAAGAACCCGCACCTGCGGCGGGCGGCGAATTCCCATCTGCCAGGCCAGGTCGAAACTTTCTCCAATGACATCCGTGTCGACTTCGGCGAACTGATCCAGATGCCGTCGAAATCTCACGTAGCAGCGAATCATGTTCAGCACCAGCGCGGTCGACACCAGACACCACAACACGACCCCACCACGAACAGTGATCGCCCACACCTGCATCGCCGTGGACGCCATGTCCGCGTCGGTCGTCGGCAGATGATGCGCGGCTGCCTCGGGAACTTCCGCCACGGAACCGGCGGGCACTGTGACGTCTCCCGCAGCCACGTGTGCGGTGTCCGCGCCGAATCGCGACGCCGCTAAGTCGGACTGCGGCACCGCTTGAGTTCCCACGTGCGATCCTGCATTGGGCGACTCTGCGGCGTTCGCCTCCGTCGCGTCGTGAGTCCCGGCGGTCGATTCCCACAACAGCGATCGGTCGATCGACACGCCGACCGGAAGACTCGACACGGAGGGAGTCACCAGCTTCAGCAGCACCAGCACCCACAGAGCATGAATCACCGCGGGGCGGCGGATCAGTCTTGAAATGCAAAACACGCCCGCCGCAAGGATCGTCGTCGCGACCGCGTTGGTCAGCAGGAATTCAAGAACCGTATGCATGTCAGAATCTCCGAACCGCACTTCGGAAGCAATGCCCGTTTCGCCGAATCCGTTCCGCGAACCATTCTAACGACTCAACACGAACTCCGGGCTGTTTAACAAAGCCCAGAAAATGTCAGCGAACGCGCGATTTTTTGCTTCGGCGTCGCCCGCTTCAGCAAGGTGCTGCAGCAGGACGGTGCGTTCCCGACCAGTGGGCATTCGGGTCAGGGCCGCAAGAAACAGCGTTTCCAGCTTCTGCTCTTCGTTCAGGAACGGAGCGTCCACGGTGGCTCGCAGAGTCCGGCTGGCTTCGAGATTCGTCGCTTCCGACGTGACGGCTCCGTTCATCATCATCAACGCCTGCGGGATGCCCGCGCTGAATTCTTCCGGAGCGTCGCTGAACGCCTCGTTCAGGCGCTGCACCATCGAAGCTCGCTGACCGTTGTAGCGGGCCGAGTTGTCGTCCATGCCCACGGGCAGCATCAGCGCCTGTTCCAGACTGTCGAACACCTGTTCGGGTGAAAGCGTCTTCACAGGGCGAACTTCCGCCACCGCCAGGCCGTTTCCGGCGGGAGCAGTCGTGGTTCGCTGGTACACCTCGCTCTTGCAGATCCCCGCAATCAGGTAGCGCAGGTCGTAGCCCAGACTGACGAACCGGCCAGCGAATTCGTCCAGCACGATGGCTCGTTCGTCAGGCCCGACTTCGTCCAGATCATCCACCTGCCCGGCAAGACTGCGACCGCACAGATGCTGCCAGACTCGATTCACCGCTGTCGCCGCGAAGTTCGGATTCTCCGGCGACGTCAGCCATTCGGCCAGAACTTCTCGAGCGTCGCTGCCGCCGGGAATATCCACTTCGGCATCGGTCCACAGGAAACGACCGACGTATTCCACGTCACTGCCTTCCGGACGAATCCGCGCACGCCGAGTGTCGCTGACGGTGCCATTCTCGATGCCCGAAAAAAAGGCCGCCATGCCCCAGAAGTCTTCCTGCTTCCACGGAGCAAACGGATGGTCGTGACACTTCGCGCAGCCAAGGCGGACTCCCAGGAAAACGCGGGTGACCGAATCCGCCGCGGATTCCGGAGAACCTCCGGCCGCCTGATAAAACATCAGCGCCGATGCCACGCCTGCCGAGTCTTCGCCGGTTGCGTCCTGCGTATTCATCGTCAGCAACGTGCGAGCAAAGTCATCGTACGGAACGTTGTCGGCGAATTGCTGCGTCAGCCAGGGTTCCATGCCCGTGCCCATCGGTTCGTTGATGCTGCCCGTCGGCACCATCACGCGACGCCAGACGCGACCAAAGTTTTGAGCCATCCGCCGGTCCGCCAGCAGTTCGTCGACCAGCCGGTCACGCTTGTGCGAATCGTCACTGTCGAGAAACTCCCGAGCCTGACCGACTGACGGGATCGTTCCCAGCAGATCAAGGTACAACCGCCGCAAAAACGTCGCGTCGTCGACGATTGCCGGAGCCGCCAGTTCTTCCGCCTGCCACTGCTGCTGAAAGCTGGCGTCAATCCATTCGGAAAGCTCCTTCGCCTGAGTCGGCGCGAAATCAACGGCAGCCGAGTCGGAAACGTCGAGCGTCGGCAGTTTCGCCGTCTGCTGTTGAGCCTGCACGCATGTGACCGGGGGCAGGCAAAGCATCACGAAGGCAGCGGCAGAAAGTTTCATGGCGTGCTCACCCGCGTTCCATTCAGTTATCGGTATCGTGGAAACATCACGTCTCACGCCCCGGCAGCATTCGAATGCCGCCCACGCTGCGGCAACATTCTTTGAGCTTTCAGGCACCCATATTCAGACAAAGCGTCTTGTCTGTCAAGCAGCTTTCGAACAGAATGCCGGCGGGGAAAAATATCGTCATGTCCCGTTGTTCGAAGCACCGATCAGGCCGTTCCTTCAACGGGCCCCGGACCCCATCTTCCGGCGTGCGGTATGAACCGAAAGGCAACCCGATGGCACGATGGCTAAGACCTCTGGCGTTGAAACTCACTCTGGCAACCGTCACGGCACTTTGCACAACGCAGTTCGCGATGGCTCAGGACGACGCGGAAAAATCGCGGCAGGAGCAAATCACCGACCACTGGCTGAAGATTTCTCGCGATTACGCGCACGCGGCGGAAGTGACGTCGGACGCAGTGAAGCTGAAGCTGCACGATCAGCCCGTGTTCCGGCACACGCAGTCCGTTCGCGGTGACGATATCGGGGCACTGCACATGTGGACGAAACCGGATGGCCGGCCGGCGATTGTGGGAGTCATCTTCGCGTGGTCCGATGGCGATCATCGCTGGGTGATGTGCGAATTCCATTCTCTGCAGAACGACCGCGTGCAGTTGAGCATTCCGGGAACGCCCGTGTCCTGGACGTGCGACGACGCCGGCTTGAACTGGCAGGACTTCGACAACGACACCGCGAAGCCGGCCGACACTGCATCAAGACGATGGCTGCAGTCCCGGCAACTCAGCCGGCGATTCGCTGCTCACACGATTGAAGCCGAAAAGAATCGTTGGGAACTGCGGCTCGTCCCCGCTCCGATCTACAGCTATTCAACCGACGGAGCGGGTGCCGTCGACGGAGCGGTCTACGCGTTCTGTCAGGGAACCGACACGGAAATGCTGCTGCTGATCGAAGCGGTTCAGCAGTCCGGCGAGTGGCGTTGGCGCTACAGCCTGGCAAGCTTCACGGACTACGACGGATTCGTCAGTCTCGACGACCAGCCGGTCTGGCAGTCCCCCGACGGCGCGCTGGGCCAAAACGGGAAACCGCACTACTGGAATTTCCTCATGCGGCTGCCGAAACCGGAATTCGAAAAGTGACTCAGGACGCCGGCAACAGGCTGGTGGCGGGCCGTCGAGCGCACTTCCCATGGCACCCACTTTGTGAGCGGCACGACGCTAACCGCCATTGTCTGCATTGAAAAATGCTGGGACAAACCGGCGGCGTTTCGCTGGATTGTTCATGCCTTCGACACGACAGACGCCGCCTTGTCGTTGCAATTGTCTCATTTCGCAGCACTTTCCGGCTTGCTGCAGCGTTCTGCCACGTCAGTTCTGCAACACGGCAGTATGCTCAATGTCGCGTTCCCTTGACGGCTTGATGGATGCGTGCCGATGCTGTATGCTGTAAGTCGTTCAAGTGGAATCAGTTACGAAGAAGTCGCGAGTTTTTAATCGTTTCTTCGGGACTTTCGACGGAGAACGCCACAGAATTTGCGTTTCTGAGACTGGCCAGCTTAGTTTCTTCCCGCAAAAGCAGGAGTGAAACGAAGATCGGCCCGGCAACCGCACATCCTTTCTTCCGGAGATTTCAAATGCAGACGCGTCGTTTCTCACCCGCCTCGAAGAAAGCTCGGCGCGGCTTCACGCTGATCGAACTGCTGGTGGTGATTTCGATCATCGCCACCCTGATGGCCCTGATTCTCCCCGCCATCCAAAACGCCCGCGAAGCCGCCCGGCGTGCTCAGTGCCTAAACAACCAGAAAAACATTTGCCTTGCGATGGTCAACGCGGCAACGGCAAAGAAGGGGCAGTTGCCAGCTTATGGTTATTTTATCGCTGGGCCGTCCGTTGACTTGTTCCCAGGGCGTAGTTGGGTTGTCGACCTTCTGCCGTATATGGATCGTCAGGATATTGCAGATCGTTGGAACAAAGCGGACACGTTCGACAGCATAAATGCTAACAGTCAGAACGGTACATTGGCGAGCACCTATCTGCAGGTGCTGGCATGCCCCGATGACCAGACCGCATTCCAGATTGCGGGCGGTCTGAGCTATGTTGTGAATGCAGGTTTTGGAAATATTGACAGTTGGGAGTCAAACCCACTTGCTCATTCGCCGCTCACGGAGCCGTTTAACTGGAACCAGGACTTGGTCGAAAATGGGTCGGGAGCGCTGACAGGTGCGCCAATCGATACGGTTGACGTGAGCCTAACGAGGGCGACGGGTGTCTTTTGGCCTGAATACGGTACGTTTCCAGCGTCAAAGGGGCACAGCCAGAACATCGGAAAAATCTACGATGGCACGTCGAATACCATCATGATCACCGAGAACCTCAACGCAGGAAGAAACCTGTACTCGCCGACTGTCCTGGAAAACACATGGGCTAATCCAGAGGCTCGCAGCTGCGCGTTCATGCTGCCGGTCGACCCGGCACAAGTGAGTTCGACGTTCTTCGAAAACCCCGCTCTACCGCTGACGCCATCGTTCAGCGCCGGCAACTTAGGCGTTCCTGCATTCATCAATCAGGCAAAAGCAGGACCTGATGGGCAAGCACCAGTCCCCACGTCCTCGCATCCCGGAATCATTGTGGTGGGATTCTGTGATGGGCGAGTAAGCACATTGTCAGAAGACATTGACAGATCCGTCTATGTTCGCCTGATGACTCCCGAAGGTGCAAGGCTACGTACCGGCACAATTAACGGCACCCCGAATCAGGCATATGGATCTGAAATGCCATTGAGCGAAACGGACTTCTAGGTCACACTCCGAATTGCCACGTGCTGTGAAATCTCCAGCAGCCGCCGGAAGGAACGTCCTTTCCGGCGGCTGCTTTTTTGCGCGCCAGCGACCAACATTGTTCAAGCAGAGGAGCTGTATCGCGCCACTCGCCTGTGCGGTCGCGCGTGCTGCTGCACTGGTTTCCCGCCCCCGCCTTCGCGAGGGCTGGACTCTGCGCGGGAATGACGGCGGCGCTCGCCGATGCGGACGTCGCGCGTGTCATCGGCGAGCAGCGCGACGTCAGTCCGCTTTCACGGCAGCGACGGGCGGATGGCGGACAGACGTCGCGCCGCTCGCCTGCGCGGTCGCGGGTGCGGCTGCGCTGGGTTCACGCCGGCGCGGGAATGATCGTGCTGTTCGGCGGTGCGACGCTGGCACTTGCCTGGGCACACTGTTCACCTGCTTCCGCAACAAACCGATGCAGCAGGCGCAGGGAGTGCGCGGCCTGGTCCTCCGTCATGCACATTGGCGGGCTGATACGGATCACGCAGCCCGCGAGTGCTCCCAGCAGGTGGAGACCGTCGCCCGCTTCTTCGCCCAGATAGCACCGTTCGATCACCGCATTCGCGACGTCGTTCGGCGGCATGTCACCGACCTGGCCGCACTCGATGCCGAACACCATCCCTTCGCCTCGCACGCGCACGACCACACCGGTGTCCTTCAGTTGTCGCAGACCATCAGCGAACAGCTTTGACAACTGCCGCGTGTGCTGCAGGATGTCGGAAGATTCGAATTCATCAAGAGTCGCCAGCACCGCGGCACAGGAAATTGGATTGGCACTCCAGGTGTCTGACGTTTCGCCGTATTTCATGCGATCGCAAACGTCGCGACGCC
>CAZHET010000374.1:0-6482 GCA_964531585.1 uncultured Planctomycetaceae bacterium
TTGAAGTGGACCCTGACAAACTCCGGTTCCATGATATTTCGCTCGACAAACTGATTGCCGCCGTGAAGGCATCAAATACGGACGTGGGAGCGAAGACGGTCGAGTCATCCGGCATGGAGTTCATAATCCGTGGCCGCGGTTTTATTGGCTCCGGTGGAAGTCCGGACGATGCGATCCTGGATATTGAGGAATCGATCGTGGTGTCTCGTCAGGGTGTTCCCGTGCGAGTCCGGGATCTGGGCAGCGTGCAGCTCGGCCCGGATTTTCGCCGAGGTGCCATTGATCTGAACGGCACCGAAGCCGTCGGCGGCGTCGTCGTCATGCGATTCGGTGAAAACCCTCGCGAAGTGATTGATCGAATAAAAGCGAAAATTGCACAGATTGAACCGAGTCTCCGGGGAGTGAAGATCAATGCCATCTACGATCGAACCGGACTGATCGAAGAAACGATCGGCACACTCACAGCGGCGCTGATTCAGGAAGTCCTGATCACAGCAGTTGTCATCCTGCTGTTCCTGCTGCACGTGCGAGCCAGTATTGTCGTGGCGGCGACACTGCCGATCGCCGTGCTGATAGCATTTACTGGAATGAATATTTTCGGCATAGACGCCAATATCATGTCACTTGCCGGAATCGCCATAGCCATCGGCACGATGGTGGATCTGGGAATAATCGTCTCGGAGAACATCTACATTCATGTTGCGGAATGGGAGCGGGATCAGGGGCCAGGCACCGGGGAACAGTTTGGGAACAGCGCCGCTCTCCCGCAGAACCAGATGATTCCTGATCCCCGATCCCTGAGCCCTTCACGGACACGAACCGATGTGATCAACCAGGCAGCGGCTGAGGTTGCTCCCGCAGTCGTCACCGCGGTACTGACGACTGTTGTCAGTTTCCTGCCCGTGTTTATGCTGACGGGACGGGATCATCGGCTGTTTGCTCCACTGGCATGGACGAAGACTTTTTCGCTGATCGCCGCGTTAATTGTCGCCGTGACACTGGTGCCGCTGCTGAGTCGCCTGCTGCTGAAGTCATCCCGACTCAAGCAGCTTACTCGAATCCTCGGAGCCGTTTCTCTCGCGGCCTTGCTGGCCGGAACGTGCTGGTTTCTGTGGGGTCCGCGAGCGGCAGCGATGGTGCCCGTGTCACTGCCAGTACTGACTGGGATGATTGGGGCAATTGGCGGACTGCTGGGTTATTGGATGCTGAGCGAACGGTTGCGGCCCGTTGACGAAAACCCCGTGAGTCGGCTGATTCAGTGGCTGTATGAACCGACGTTGCGACTGTTCCTGCGCCGCAAGGGATTCTTCCTGGCTGTCCCGGCACTGTTCATCGTCATGGGGCTGGGAGCGTGGATCGGGCTGCCGGTAATCTTCCGGCCGTTCGAAGGACTCGCGTCACGACTGGGAACGGATATGAATCACGTTCCGGGTTACGTACCGCTCAAACATGTCTTTACCGGCCTGGAATCCGACGACTGGATCGCTCTCGACGAAGGGAGCTGGTTTTATATGCCGACGCTGTATCCGGCCGCCAGCTTTTCGCAGGCAATGGAAGTCCTGCAGACTCAGGACGCGCTCATCAAAGGGATTCCGGAAGTTGAAAATGTGTTGGGCAAGATCGGCCGGGTAGAGTCCGCGCTCGACCCGGCTCCGGCGGCAATGATTGAAACGTACGTGATGCTGAAGCCTCGCGAGCAGTGGCGGGAAGGCATCACGTCACAGGACATCTGGAACGAAATCAACGCCGTCGCCACTCTGCCGGGAGTGACGCCGGCATCGCCACTGCAGCCGATCGAAGGACGCGTCGTCATGCTGCAAAGCGGGATCAAGGCGTCGATGGCGATTCGGATTTTCGGCGACACTCTGGAAGGTCTGGCCGACGCTTCGTTCAGAGTCGCTGAGCAGTTAAAGCAGGTTCCGCAGGTGAATGCTGCGGCCGTGAATCCGGACATTGTGCTGGGCAAACCGTACGTCGAATTCGAAGTGGATCGCGAAGCGGCCGCGCGGTACGGCATGTCGGCGATGATGGTCAATCAGGTCATCGAGACTGCGCTGGGCGGCATGAATCTGACGAATACCGTCGAGGGGCGCGAACGTTACCCGATCCGGGTTCGCTACCAGCGCGACCTGCGTGAACGCATTGATGAACTCTCGCGGCTGCCGGTCGTCACAAACTCGGGCGAAGTGGTGCCGCTGGATCTGCTGACCAACGTGACCACAACCTGGGGACCGGGAGTCATCAACAGCGAAGATGCTCGGCTTGTCGCTCATGTATCCTTCAACCCGTCAGGAGTCACGGGCGACCTGGAAACCATTCGAATTGTCGAAGCAGCGCTGCGAACTGCTCAGCAGGACGGAACGCTCGAACTGCCGGCTGGCTACGCCCTGCAGGCGGTCGGATCCTTTCAAAATCAGCTTGAAGCAAATCAGCGGCTGTTGTGGGTCGTGCCGCTGGTCGTGCTGACGAATCTGTTCATCATTTACCTGCAGTTCCGTCACATTCCGATCACGCTGGCGGTATTCGCCGGAATTCCCGTGGCATTTTCGGGCGGCATGATCCTGCTGGCGATCAACGGCGTCGAGATGAACACTGCCGTGTGGGTCGGTTTCATCGCGCTGTTTGGAATCGCCGTCGATGACGGAGTTGTCATTGCGACCTATCTGGATCAGGTGTTTACTCGACGGCAACTGGCAACAATTCAGGACATCCGCGACGCCACCGTGGAAGCCGGACTCCGAAGAATTCGACCGTGCCTGATGACGACATTCACAACGATGATTGCACTGATTCCCGTGCTCCTCTCAACCGGTCGCGGAGCCGACGTGGCGAGGACAATGGTGTGGCCCGTGTTCGGGGGCATGATTCTGGAACTGCTGACGCTGTTCGTTGTTCCCGTCGTTTTCTGCGGATTCAAGGAACTGAAAATGAACCTGGGACTCCACGACCGGCACTGGTCGGCCGGCTAATTGCAGGTTGACGGCCGAAGTGCTTTCACGCGAACTGCCACTCGGTCCCCGTCCACTTTCCGGCGCGCATGCCGTTCGCTTTGCTTCGCCGCATGACGACGCTGGATTTGATGCGGCCAGCGCGCGATGATGCCGGAGCACGCCTTCGAATACCCACCTCTTTGAAGCAGCACACTGCCATGCCAGCGTCACTTGCTCATGTGCATCCCGGCACGCCGATGGGAGCGACACTGATTGACAATGGAGCGACGTTTCGGGTGTGGGCTCCGAATGCTCGTTCGGTACATGTCATCGGCGAGTTCAACAACCGCGTGCGTGACGACAACAGCCTGCTCACGCGAGACGAACATGGTCACTGGTCGGGATATATTCCCGGCGTCCGCGACCGGCAGCGGTACATGTTCTACGTTGTCGGCGACGGAAGCGAAGGGCCAAAGCGTGATCCGTACGCTCGCGAACTGCAGACTCCGTTTCCCGGTGACTGCATTGTTCGCAGGACCGATTTTCCGTGGCACGAGACCGGCTACGTCACTCCGCCGTATCCCGACTTCGTGATCTATCAACTCCACGTCGGCACGTTCTTCACTCCGAACCTGCCTAACAAAGCCGGCACCTTTCTGGATGTCGCACAGAAGATTCCTCACCTTGTCGAACTCGGCGTCACTGCCGTTCAACTGATGCCGATTCAGGAATTTCAGACTCAGTTCAGTCTCGGCTACAACGGAACGGACTACTTCTCGCCGGAGATGGACTACGCCGTTGAAGACGCGGATCTCGCGCCCTACGTGAACTCCGTCAATGAATTGCTGGACGCGAAGCATCTGCCGCGCTACCGCATCACCGACCTGCACGGCGAAATGAATCAGCTCAAATCGCTGGTGGATTTGTGTCATATTCACGGCCTGGCAGTGCTGCTGGACGTCGTCTACAACCACGCGGGAGGCGACTTCGGCGATGAAAGTATCTACTTCTTCGATCGCCAGTCGACGTTCGGAGGCAACCGCAACTCGCTGTATTTCACGGATGTCGGCCACGCCGGCGGGCTGCTGTTTGACTATGGCAAACCGGAAGTAAGCGACTTTCTGATTCAGAATGCCCGCTACTTTCTGAACGAATACCGCGTCGACGGCTTTCGCTACGACGAAGTCAGCGTGCTGGATCACAAAGGCGCCCCGCATGGCTGGAGCTTCGCTCAGGATTTGACATCGACCGTGCGGTTTCATCGTCCCAAAGTTCTGCAGAAGGCGGAGTACTGGAACGTCAACCCGCATGTTGTCAAACCGGTGCCGGAAGGAGCCGGCTTCGACACGACTCTGACCGATGGCCTGCGCGACGCGATTCGCGACGTCATCAGTACGGCCGCGTTTCCGGACGAACGACCACTGAGAATGCGTGGCCTCGCCGACGCGATGTGGCCCGCGGGATTCCACAACCACTGGAGCTTCGTGCAGGGCCCGGAAAACCACGACGCGGTGCTGCGAGACCGCAAACCGCGAATCGCCAGGCTGGGTGATCCGGGCAGCCCGCGATCATGGTTCGGCCGCAGCCGGGCAAGAGTTGCCACCGGCATCAGTCTGACGGCTCCGGGGATTCCCATGCTGTTTATGGGCCAGGAATTTCTTGAGGACAAGCAGTGGTCCGACAACTTCCGCGATCATCCCGAACTGCTGCTGTTCTGGGACGGCCTGGCAAACGGCGACCGGCACATGATCGATCACCTGCACTTCACACGCGAACTGATCCGCCTGCGCTGGCGCTACCCGGCACTGCGAGGTCAGGGGTTCCGCGTCGTCACAACGCACGACGACAACCGCCTGCTGGCGTTTCATCGCTGGGTGCCGGGCGAAGGCCGCGATGTGATCGTGGTCGTGCATCTGTCGACCTACAACCGTTTTCACTACCGCATCGGCTTTCCCGGCGGCGGCGAGTGGCGGGAAGTCTTCAACAGTGACGTGTACGAAAACTGGGTGAATCCGAGAGTCATCGGCAACGGCGGGCGAGCGTTCGCGGACTCCCATCCAATGCACGGTTTCAACTTCTCGGCGTCACTGGTGCTTCCGGCCAACAGCCTGCTGATTTTCGCGCGGACGTGACCACATTCAACGGTCAAACGTCGTAGACCTTAAGCACCTCATCGCCGTAATGGTTGATGACCTTGACCGCGATCCTGCCGCTGTCCGGTTTGTCGAACGGCAGACTTCGCGTTGAGTACAGCTCGGACCAGGCCGCTTCGTCGATCTCGGCTTTCAATGCCTTCTTGAGCTTCGCGTACGGGTCGTCGGCTCCGGTGAAGTATGCGTGGCGGACGAAGAAACTCTCGGAGTCGTAGTCCGTGTCGATGAACCAGCAGGCGATGTCGTCGGTCGCGTCGCTGCGGATTTCGCCGGTCGTTGGGTCGTAGACGTCCACGCCGTAGAGAGTGATTTGTGGAAAGTGATTTGTGGAAAGTGACAGGGGGAAATCTGACCTGGTCAGCGTTTCGAGTGCAGCGAGCGCTTCAGACCGGAGAGCATCCGGCTGATTTCCTCGGCCTGTGCCAGCAGTTCCTGTGCTTGTTCCGACCGAATCAGTTGCAGTCGATCCGTCAGGATCAGCAGTGTTTCGACTTCTGCCAGAGACCCGCTCGCCACGCTCAGAAACTGCAAAAACTCCCCCGTCCCACTGCGACCTGCTCCCTCGGCGATGTTTGCCGGAACCGACACCGCCGCCCGGCGAAGCTGACTCGTCAGACCATATTTCTCCGAGTCGGGAAGCGCGCTTGAGACCTGGTAAATCTTCTCCACCCAGTCGATTGATTTCTGCCAGACCACCAAATCCCGGTAACTTTTCAAACCACTCATAAGCCCCCACAAGCCTCCCGTCTCTGGCCACTAACCACTCACCACAGGTCACTCTCACATCCGGCTCGCCGAAGATCATGAACAGGTTGCCGGCTCCGGTTTTCTTGAGCAGTTCGTCGCCCATCGACAGGTCCGGGTTCATGCGGCACATCTGGACTTCCAGCTTGCCGTAGCGCGTGGTTTCCTCATCGACGTTGGGATCGAACGCGAAGCCGCACACAACCAGCAGGTCGAAGCCGACGCCTTTGACCGCTTCTTTGGCAGCTTCCTTGACCAGGTCCCTGCCGACGGTGCCGTGTTCCGGGCCGATGCAGACCGCGACTTTGCGGACGTCGTCGGCTTTGTCGGTGTACTCGCCGACAGCGTGAATCCACTCGCCGGGCCACGGGTCGAGCGCGTCGAACTTCAGCCGCTCGTCCTTCACGCGGTTCTGGATGCCGGCCTTGCGCAGGTTGTCGATGATCATGTTGCCGAACTGGTCCGGCCCGATGACGCGTGTGCTGAGCCCGTCGACTCCGTCGGCCCGCTGTTTCTTCTGAGCCACGGAAAGCTGGCGATGCGGCGAGAGGCTTTCGACGGTGAACGGCCCGGTGACGCGGACGATGGACTTGTCTTCGTACGGCTGGTCGTAGAGCAGTTCCTGATCGGCGTTGCGGGCGATCGAGTCGTCGAT
>CAZHET010000375.1:0-6480 GCA_964531585.1 uncultured Planctomycetaceae bacterium
AACTTTTCGATTCAACCGGGCACCCCGGCTCCGATGTTCGGGATCTCCGCACTGGACGCCGTCAAAGCCGAAGGCAACAGCGGCACAACTCCCTTCACCTTCACGGTGACTCGCAGCGGCAACACGACGGGCGAGGACACGATTGAGTATTCAGTCAGCGGAGCTGCCGTTGACGGTGCCGATGCGGCGGACTTCGGCGGAAGTTTACCGACGAACGTGACGGTAACCTTTGCCGACGGCGAGACATCGAAAGTGATCACAATCGATGTTGCGGGTGACACAGATCAGGAAGCCAACGAAGGCTTCGTGGTAACGCTCAGCAATCCTTCCCGCAGCGGCACTATCGACCCGGCGGCTGCGGATGGCACGATCCTGGACGACGACACACCGGCCCCAGTGGTATGGATCAACGAAATTCACTACGACAACATCGGGACCGATGAAGGAGAATTCATCGAGCTGGCGGGGACCGCTGGTACCGACCTGACCGGCTGGTCAATCGTGTTGTACAACGGCAGCGGTGGAAGAACCTACGGTTCTGTCATTTCACCGACCGTCACAATTGATGATGAAGGATCAGGTTTCGGAGCTGTTGACTTTCAGCTGCCTGTCAACGGTCTGCAGAACGGTGCCCCGGACGGTCTGGCACTTGTGAACAACCTTGGCGTTGTTGTTGAATTTCTGAGCTACGAGGGTTCATTCACCGCGACGAACGGTCCTGCAAACGGCATGACTTCAACCGACATCGGGGTGTCGGAGAGCAATTCCACAACTCCCATTGGTTTTTCACTGCAACGGAACAACGCCGTTCCCGGCACACCCGGAGCCTGGGGCGGCCCGTTCGATGACAGCCCGGGCACGCTGAATGTGTTCCCGGCTCCGTCCTTCGCAATCGCTCCGCTGGACGCCGTCAAATCCGAAGGCAACACGGGCGAAACCACCATATTCACGTTCACCGTGACGCGATCCGGTGATACCAGCGGAGCCAACGATGTGACCTACGCGGTCACTGGTGAGGCCGTTGACGGAGCCGACGCCGCAGACTTTGTGAGTGCCACGTTTCCGACAGCCACGGAAACTTTCGCGCCTGGAGAAACCAGCAAGGTCATCACCATCAGCGTGAACGGCGATAACGATGTGGAACCGGATGAAGGATTCATCGTCACGCTCAGCAACGCGACGGCTGGAGCAACCATCACTGCGGCAACCGCGAACGGAACCATTCAGAACGATGATTCCGCACCCACCTTCAAACTGCAGGTGCTGCATGCCAGTGATCTGGAAGGCGGAGTCGACGCGATTAGTCGAGCGGCCAACTTTGCCACCATCGTGGATGCTCTGGAAGCAGACGCGGCGGCTCAGGGGATTGGTTCGATTCTGCTGTCCGCCGGTGACAATTACATCCCCGGCCCGTTCTTCAACGCGTCCGGCGATGCCAGCCTGAGAACTCCTCTGCGACAGGCGTATCAGACGCTGTTTGGTGAACCGGGACTGACCAACATTCGCGAAGGAGTGGGTCGAGTTGACATTTCGATCATGAACATTCTCGGCTTCGACGCGGCGGCGATCGGCAATCACGAATTCGACGCCGGGCCGGGAACGTTCGGTGATCTGATTCGAGCTGACATTCGCGGTGCGAATCTGAGTGACATTCGCTGGCTGGGGGCGGAATTCCCGTACCTGTCCTCCAATCTGACATTTGGCAACGACGGCGGACTGAACGGTTTGTTCACGACAGACATTCTGCCAAACACGGCGTTCCAGTCAGACCTCAGTGCCTTGACCGGCACGGCGGCTCAGCCATCGCTTGCTCCAGCCACCACGATCCTGGTGAATGGCGAATGGGTGGGCGTTGTTGGGGCCACCACGCAACTGATCGAACAGATTTCGTCCACCGGCGATACTACGGTCATCGGGCCGAATGCCAACGACATGCCGGCTCTGGCCGCGATTCTGCAACCGGTCATCGATGACATCCTTGACGGACCGGACAACATCGCCGGAAACTCGGACGACATCAACAAAGTGATTCTGGTCAGCCACCTGCAGCAACTGGCTCTGGAACAATCTTTGATTGGCCTGCTGCACGGCGTCGACATCGTGATCGCCGGTGGTTCGGACACGCTGCTGGCCGATGACAACGACATCCTGCGTCCAGGTGACACGGCGGATGCTCAGTATCCGTACTTCACCACAAATGCCGACGCGGATCCTGCCGTCATCGTCAGCACCGATGGCGAATTCAGCTATGTTGGACGTCTGGTTGTCGAATTCGACATGGCGGGAATTCTGGTTGCTCCAACGGTGCCGGAAGGAGCTGGCGATGCGAACGTCAGCGGAGCCTACGCGACAGACGATGCCGGCGTTGTGCGAGTGACCGGAGCCGCCGATGCGGCAACGGCCATCGCCGCCAGCATCAAAGGCACTGAGGTGAAGAAGCTGACCGACGCGGTGTCGGGCGTTGTGACCAGCAAGGACGGCATCATTCACGGACGAACGGGAGTCTTCCTCGAAGGCCGCCGCGAAGCGGTTCGAACCGAAGAAACCAACATGGGCAACCTGACCGCCGATGCCAACCTTGCGGCAGCGAAAGCCGTTGATTCCACCGTGCTGGTCTCGTTGAAGAACGGCGGTGGCATTCGAGCCGAAATCGGCACCATCGACGGGTTCACAGGCGAAACCGGGCCGACCGGAGCCAATCCAACGTCCGGCAAAGTGGCGGGCGAGATTTCTCTACTGGACATCGAAAACAGCCTGCGGTTCAACAACTCGCTGAGCATCGTGACGGTGACGCCTGCGGAACTGCTGGCGATTCTGGAGCACGGTGTCGCGGCGACGGGACCGGGCAACACGCCCGGTCGGTTCCCACAGGTGGGCGGTCTGTCGTTCAGCTTCGATCCGTCGCTGGCACCGGGCAGCCGCATTGGCAGCGTGGCCATTGTCGATGAACTCGGCAACGTCGTGGATGTCATCAAGGACAGCAGCGGAATCGTGGGCGATCCGGCTCGCACGATTCGCATGGTCACACTGAGCTTCCTTGCCGACGGAGGTGACGGCTACCCGATTCCTTCGACAGGGCGTGTCGATACCGGGCTTGGCGAACAGACGGCTCTGGCCGATTTCCTCACGCTGAATCATGCCACGGTTCCCTATTACACCGCCGATACTCCTGTGGAACAGGACCGACGCATTCAGAACCTCGCATTTCGCCCGGACACCGTGCTGAGCGAAGTGGCGACACAGGAAATTCCGCTCACTCATATCAGCACGCTGACGCTCAGCGGCGCGGAAATCAGTGCGTTCGACCCCGGCAGCGATCGACTGTTTGTGACGTCGGACGGAGGCCTGGAAGTTGTCGACTTCAGCGATCCTCATAACCCGGTGCAGATCACGCTGATCGATCCGGTTGCGAGCGGAACGGATTCGTCCTCTGTGACCAGCGTTGCTGTTGGCAGCGGGCCGTCAGCCGGCATCGTGGCCATCGCGGTCCCTGATGCGACGATCACGGATGCGGGTGACGTGCTGTTCTATCGAGCGTCCGATCTGGCGTTTCTGGGATCGGTCGAAGTTGGGGCTCTGCCCGACATGATCACCTTCAGCCCGGATGGAACTCGACTGCTGGTCGCCAATGAAGCTCAGTCTGCGAACGGCGACAATCATCCAGCAGCGCTGCCAAATCCGAATGGCGGAATCAGCATCGTCACGCTGAACACAAGCGATCTTTCCGCATCAACGGTCGGCACGTTTGAATTCACCGATGCCAGCATCACAACTGCTGCACTGCAGGCAAAGGGAGTGCGGATTCATCCGGACGCTCCATCAGCCGCCGCCGATCTGGAGCCGGAATACATCACCATCGAAGGCAACACCGCGTACATCACGCTGCAGGAAAACAATGCGGTTGCGGTGGTGAATGACATCACATCGTTCACCGGTTTCGACATCGATGACATTCTCGGGCTGGGCACGAAAGACCACTCTCTGCCGTTTAATGCTCTGGATACCAGCGACCGGGACAGTGGCGTCGAAATCCGCACGGCTCCGGTTCGAGGTCTCTATATGCCGGACGCCATTGACAGTTACACCGTGGGCGGCGCAACGTATTTTGTGACCGCAAATGAAGGTGATGGACGAGGCGACGCGGACGCCGGCGGCGACGAAGTTCGCGTGAAGGATTACGGCAAGACTGGTTTCCCATCACTCGATGCGGACGCGATTCTGTTCCAGGCGGATCAAACTGCGGACGAAGTTCTGGGACGCATTAAGTCGTCCAGCATCGATGGCGACACCGATGGCGACGGAGACATTGACGACATTCATGTCTTCGGCGGTCGATCGTTCAGCATCTGGGACGCGGCAGGCAATCAGGTGTGGGACAGTGGCAACTTCATGGAACGCTTCACGGCTCTGTCCGGCAGCTTTGTTGATTCCCGCAGCGATGACAAGGGGCCGGAGCCCGAAGGAGTAACTCTGGCATCCGTCGGCGGAATGACATTCGCGTTCGTCGGTCTGGAACGCACCAGCGACGTGATGGTCTTTAACGTGACCAACCCCACGAACGTTCGCTTTGTAGACAACATCAAAATCCCTGGCGACATCTCACCGGAAGGCCTGACGTTCATCGCCGCCGCCGACAGCCCGAGTGGCAATGCTCTGCTGGTGATCGCCAACGAAGTCAGCCGGACCGTGTCAACGCTGGAACTTTTCGCCGACACGGAACCGCCGCTCAGCCGAGTCGTGAAGACAGGGCCGACGGTTCTCACGACCAGTGAGATTCCGATCGACGTCACTGGCGAAGATTTTGGCACGATGCCTTCGGGAATCGCTCGATTCGAAATCTACGTTCGCACGAACCTGACGGGAGGCTTCTCGCTGTTCACGATGGTGGACGCTGTCCCGGGAGCCACGGCCGGCACGTTTGAAGCCTCAACCACGTTTACTGGCAGCAGCAACACGACCTACCAGTTCTACAGCGTGGCCGTTGACAATGCCGGTAACCGAGAGGACGAAATCGAAGGACCGCACCCGGATGTTCTTTACCGAGTTGGCGACGTCGACGCACCGGAATCTCAGGTCGATGGAGTGACGTTTGACGATACCACGGGCATCTTTACCGTGACTTATCGTGGCACAGATGTCGGCGGCACGATCGCTCAGTACGAGCTGTTCGTGTCCGTCGATGGCGAGGCGGCGATCAAGGTGGCCACAACCGGCGGGGGCAGCGGCGGTTCGGTTCAGGTCGCCGCAGCGCCGGGGACACACGACTATCGCTTCTACACCGTCGCCACGGACGGCAGCGGGAATATTGAGACGACACCGGACGCGCCGCTGGACATCACATTGACAGCAGTCGACTTCAGTGTGGCCCCGCCAGCCGTTCCGGAGATCGTCGACTTCGATGTGCAGAACGGTGCGACTCAGCGTTCGTTCGTCAACACGCTGACGCTGACGTTCAGCGACGAAGCCGGCCTGCAGGAACTGATCGATTCAGTCACTGATGCCGATGGGACTAACGATCGCATCCAACTGGTCAACACCGGTCTGACCGGCACGGACACGCTGACCATCGACCTGTCTACGGCGACGTTCAGCCTCGTCGCCCGGACTCTGACGATCAATCTGGGAGCCAGCGGTTTGACGGCTGACGGAATCTACGAACTGCGGATGAGTCTCGACGATTCCAATCCGGACTTCGAAGCGGTTCGTTCGTTCCACCGCCTTCAGGGCGACGCGGACGGAGACGGTGATGTTGATCTGGCGGACGTGCTGAAGATTCGCCGCGGCATCATCTTCCGCAACGACGCGGACGCGGATGTCAACGGCGATGGTGTCGTAAACCTGCTGGACCACTTCTTCGCCGTCGCAAACCTCGGGGCTCTGCTGGACGCCGACCCAACGCTGACGCCGCTGCAGGAACGCCTGCTGCTTGACGATTAGCCAGGTCTCGCGATTTCACTCTCTGACACGTCCGGACGTCTGAGCGATTGCTCACATGCCCGGACCTTTTTCGTGTGCCGAACGCTCCGGGCTCACTCACTGGACAGCGCCAGGTTTCGTGACCGGCACGGCGCTAGCCGCTCACTGCGACGGAATCCCCGGGATTATCCGTCAAACTATCCAACCTGTCGCTGTCCAGCTAATCCAATGATGTTATCCGCAGCTTTCCGACCTATGGAGTCCGCAGGATCTTTTCCATCTTGCGTCCTTTTGCCAGCTCGTCCACCAGCTTGTCGAGATATCTGACCTGTCGGGTCAACGGTGTTTCAATCTCTTCAATTCGATAGCCACAAATTGTCCCGGTGATCAGGCTCGCATACGGATTCAGCCTGGCCTCATCGAAGAATTGTTCAAACGTCGCCCCATCCTTGATCAGTCGTTGCAGATCTTTCGCTTTGAAACCAGTCAGCCATGAGATGACCTCGTGCAGTTCCTCGACGGTTCGACCCTTCTTCTCGACCTTCGCAACATAGTGCGGATAAA
>CAZHET010000376.1:0-6467 GCA_964531585.1 uncultured Planctomycetaceae bacterium
CCCTTCGGGTGCTTCGCACAATTGGGGGTCAGACACTTATTTTCCGCACGATCCTTACCTCCGCGCGAGGGCAAAGCGGGGCAGGCAGCCTCACAGGCCGGGGTCGGTGCGCTTCAGGTGCGCACGAATCTCCCCGGTGTGTTCTTCCAGAGCCGCCCGATGACCATCGAGCGTGTTGATGGTTTCCTGCATATTCTCAAAGGCCGAATGGGAGGCTCCGCGCGTGTCCTTCTCCAGTACCGCCAGATGCAGCACGTGAAGTTCGCGGTTGAGGCTTTCGTCCAGCAGCTCGATCATGGGCCTGGCGCTGTGGCGCAGTTCCTTGACGATGGCGCGGATCTCTTCGCGTTCATGGACCCGTGTCGCGGCATCGAGGCCGCGGCGCAGCGTGCGGGCCTGTCGGCGAGCCAGTTCGGCTTCGTCCACCAGTCGGCCGAACGGCGATTCTTCGCGGCGTGTGCCCTCGATCATGCGCTGAGCTTTCGTCAGCAGACCCTTGAGCTTTTTGGAATCCGGTGCCGCTTCCAGACCCTTTTGAAACGCGTCGGCGGCCGGTTTGTATTTGTCGGCGTCCATGTACAGATTGCCGAGATTCAGCCACGCTTCGGGCAGCTTCGGATTCAGTCGCAGGGCTTCCTTGTAGGCGCCAATCGCCATCTCGGACTGGTGCTGCCCCTTCTGCGCGATTCCCAGGTTGTAGTACGCGGAAGCACACTTGCGGTCTCGCTGAATCGCCTTACGCAGGACTTCCGTGGCGCGGCGGTAGTCGCCAAGCACGTTACAGACGGCTCCCAGGTTCACCCAGCCGCCGGCGTACATGGGATCAGCGCGAGTCAGCTTTTCGAAAGCGGCTCTGGCATCGGCGTGATTACCGGCCATGAAGTGAGTGGTCCCCAGCAGTTCCAGCAATTGCCGATCGCCCGGCGTTTCGGTCAAAGCAGCCGTTAGCAGTGAAACCGCTTCGGGAAACTGCTTCGCGCGAATCAGCTTCCGCGCCTGGCGCACCGTGACACTTTCCTGCGGATCAGACATAAGCGTGTGCAAGCTTTCTCTGGCAGTCGCCAGCTTTCGGCAGATTCGACAGAAATCCCGTCGCTGTCGGCGACCAATTCCGCTGCAACAATATCCGCCGGACAACGGCGTGAACTCAAACGATGCGGCCGGATCGTACGTCAGTGTTGCCGCTTGAGCCGGCCTGACGAACTTCCGGCAATCGCCAGGAAGTTTCCGCCGCGGCACGCACAGACTTCCCACGTTAACGTGATCATAACCAAGGTAAAGTTTGCCAGCGTTCAGGGGGTGGTTCAAGCCCGATTTCCGCGGCAACCGATGCACGATGGAGACGATTTAGCCGGCGTTCCGGCTGACAACACCATTGCCCCTCGGGAAGAAGGCGCAGGTTCTGCATGTCGTTACTCCGCACCGGAATCCTCGCGCTGATCGCCGTGCTTCCGCTGACGGGGACTTTCTGTCACGCCGCTCCGCAGAACGACGCGCGTATGTCGCCGCTCGTGCATGCGGTGAAGCTGTGTCAGAAATCCGTCGTCAACATTCACACGGAAAAGGCGTCCGAGGAAGACCGCGACACGCGTTTCTTCGCGTCGAAGGCACGTCGGGTCACCGGCATGGGCACGGGAATCGTTGTCGACGAACGCGGCTACATCGTCACCAATTATCACGTCGTTCACGAGGTCGATCAGATCACTGTGACGCTGGACAACGGCGATGCCTACGACGCTCGGACGGTCTCCTTCGACCGCAGCCAGGATCTGGCCGTCATTCATATTGACGCAAAACGCCCGCTGACGGTTATGCCGATGGGGACATCGTGTGACCTGATGCTTGCCGAGCAGGTGTTTGCCGTCGGCAATGCATTCGGCTACGAACACACGGTCACGGCAGGAATCATCAGCGCTCTGTCACGCGACGTTGAGGTTGATGAAACTCAGTCTTACAAGAATCTGATTCAGACCGATGCCAGCATCAACCCGGGCAACAGTGGCGGACCGCTGCTGAACATGAACGGCGAAGTCATCGGCATCAATGTGGCCATTCGTGCGGGCGCTCAGCGGATCGGTTTTGCCATTCCCATCGACGACGCTCGCGTGACCATCGCAAGACTGTTGAGTCCCGAGCGTCTGAACGGCGTCATTCACGGCGTCGTGACCACCGATGTGAAAACTCCGGACTCACGTCGGCTGATTGTGGATCAGGTGATCGCGGGCAGTGCAGCGGAAAAATGCGGCCTGAAACCAGGCGATGTCATTCGTACGGCTCGCGGCATTGCCGTGCAGGATTCCGCTGACTGGGAACGAGCACTGCTTGACCAGCCAGCCGGCAAAGTCATTGACGTTGCGGTGAACCGCAGCGGCGAAGACGTGACGATGCAGTTTACCGTGGGCATCGGGCGATCCCTGCCCGTTGCATTGCCGACTTCGACGGACACTGCAGCACGTACTGTGGCGGCCACTGAACCGGTGACAGCACCCGCGGGTTCCACCGACCCGATTCTGGATTCGGTTTGGCAGCGATTCGGACTTCGACTGAACGATCTGACGGATCGTGACCGGCGTTTGCTTGACAGCCGCTATAAAGGCGGGATGAAGGTTGTCTACGTCAAGTCGGGCAGTCTGGCGTCTGTTCATGGCATCAAAACCGGCGACATTCTGCTGGGGCTCGATGGCTATGAAACTCTGGGAACGAGGAATCTGAGCTTCATTCTGCAGGAATCGCGACTCCGCAGCCTTGATGTGCTTAGGTTTCAGATTCTGCGAAGCGGAGCAGGCGCGCTGGTGGGTCACATGGACCTGCGATCCACGCGGTAGTGCCCGCAGGGCTTGTTGTCGCGAACGGCGGAGTTCGGTATCGTCCCGGCTTCCCGCCTGATTCTCGCTCAGTCAAAGCCCGCACGTGAAGCCGTCGTCACAGGTCGTCCGAGTCATCGCGCTGGTCTCGTGCGCGCACGCGCTGGTGCATCTGCTTGAACAGTCCATCGCCAGCGTTGAACAGAGCATCTCGCTTGATTACTCGCTGACGGTCAAACAATCGGGGCTGCTGGGGTCATCGCTCCGACTGCCGTATGGCATTGGCGCGCTGTTCGCCGGACTGCTGGCCGACCGGTTCGGCGAGAAACGGATCCTCGTGCTGTATCTGGGCGGAGCCGCGGTTGTCGCGACTTCGTTTCTGGCGACTGCCGATGCGCAGATGGTCTACGTGCAGTTGTTCGCTCTGGGATCATTCGCCAGCATGTACCACCCGGCCGGACTGGCGCTGCTGGCGAATCAGACAACGCTGCCGGAACGTTCGCGGGCACTGGGGACTCACGGGATTTTCGGGTCGATGGGAATCGCGTCGGCTCCGTTCCTTGCGGCTCTGGTACTGACTGTGCGGCCGGGAGACTGGAAGGGCTACTACCTGTTGCTGGGAGTCCTTTCGGCGACGCTGGCGGTCCTGATTTGGAAGCTGCTGAAGCCCGGTCCGCGTGTGTCAACGACTCACGCCGTTTCCGGGGCCGACAGCGAGTCCTCGCCTGATGTTGCCACAGCAAATGGCAAGGCGCGTGTCGGCGCTCTGCGGACCCGCTTCCAACTGCTGCCGTACGCGCTGCTGGTGACGGGAGCCGCTCTGGCTGGAATTGTTTACGGCGGAGTCCTCCATTTTCTGCCGCGGTACCTGCAGGAATCCGGCCTGATGCAGGTTTCGGGTAAGTCGCTGGGCAACTACGCGGCATTTATCGCGCTGATCTGCGGAGCGGTCGGCCAGTGGGTTGCCGGACGCATCGCCGTGCCCAGTCGCCTGCCGCTGCAACTGTCGATCGTCTACGCGTCCAACATTCCGTTTCTGATCTGGATGACATATGCCACGGGAGGCAGTCGACTCGTGGCCGCCTGTCTATGGGCGTTCGCTCACTTCATGAACCAGCCGTTGTACAACAGCCTGGTGGCGGAATTCATGCCGGGCCACCGTCGCAGCCTGGGATACGGCTTCAGCAACATGATGGGCTTCGGCGTCGGTGCCGTCGGTCCGTATCTTGTCGGCCTGTTCGACGAACGTTTCCGAGACTACACGATCGGGTATTCGGGACTTGCTGTGCTCGCCCTCCTGGCCGCGCTCATGCCGCTGCCGCTGATGCTGGCAAACGTTGCCGAACGAGAACGCGGCGACTGAGTGCCTTTTCAACACCTCGCTTTTGGGTTCGTCATTCCCGCGCAGAGTCCTGCCCTCGCGAAGGCGGGGGAAGGACTCCAATGTCGCGATCTGGATTCCCGCCTGCGCGGGAATGACGGACAACGCAAAATTCAAGGCTTGACAAGGCACTACTTCGGATGACTTTTCGAACCTGGCGTCTCATTCGCTCGATGGACGCTGCACGCACGCGGCGGTAACCTGAAGAATCTCGCTTCCAACGTCGCCTCCCCCGCCCACACTTGCAGAGAATGAACTCCACCATGAAGCACCTCACACTGGTCATCATTCTGTCCGCGTGTTTGCCGGCAGCATTCGCTCAGGACGGCGAAGACGGATTTCAGTCGCTGTTCAACGGCACGGATCTCAACGGCTGGGTGCTGGTGAACACGCCGCCGCAGACCTGGACGTTCGAAGACGGACTGCTCGTGTGTTCCGGCAGGCCGATCGGCGAAATTCGTACTGAGAAGATGTATCAAGACTTCATTCTGGAACTCGAATGGCGGCACATGGTGCCCGGAGGGAATGCTGGAGTCTTCGTCTGGGCAGACGACATTACGGCCCGCGGTGTTCCTTTTCATCGGGGCATTGAAGTGCAGGTGCTGGAAAACGCCTATGGCCAAAGTCAGCATCACACGACTCACGGCGATATCTTTCCGATTCACGGAGCCACCATGACGCCGGACAATGGCCGAGGTGGTTCGCGAGCATTTCCGACAGAGGAACGGTCGAAGCCCAGTCCGGAATGGAACCACTACCGCATCACGTGCAAAGACGGCACGATCACGCTGGCCGTCAACGGCAAGCAGGTCACATCAGGCCGCGACTGCGTCCCGCGCAAAGGCTACATCTGCCTGGAATCCGAAGGCGGCGTCGTTCATTACCGGAACGTCCGCATCAGGGAACTTCCGGGGGACGACCTGCCAGCCGAACAGGTTGCGATTCAGAGCCGCGGCTACCGCTCCGTATACACAGGACTGGATTTGTCCGGATGGGAGACTGACGACGAAGCACGCTGGAAGGCCAACGACTGGATTCTGTCATTCGACGCAGCAGACGGCGTCACGGGTTCCACAATCTCGACCGTGGAACAGTTCCGGGATTTCGGATTTCTCGTCGACGTGAAACCGAAGACCGCCGACGGAGAAGCGACGATCTGGCTGCGCGACAACAACGAACACGCTGTCGCAATCGAACTCAACCAGATCAGCAGCATCAAGGCGCATCTGGAAGCGGCGGGCAAATGGAATCGAATTGAAGGCCGGATCGTCGGCAGGACACTGACTCTGAACGTCAATGGTCATGACGTCGATACCAGCGATATCACAATCCACGAACCTGCTGCCGGATCCCTGTCGCTGAGCTGCTTCGGTTCCGTCGACTTCGCGAATATCTACGTGCGAGAAATTGCGGAGTGACAGTTCCGGCTGAGTCGCTGTTTATCCACTGGCAAGGCCCGAACCAAGCTTGAAGGCCAGGAACACCGACGCAAGAGTGACTGCGATCGGCCGGAACGGCATGAACAGACTGATGATCGCCCAAACGACCGCGGCACCGAGGCGAAAATGACCGGACAATTCCTGAAATTCGCCCACGCTCCGGATCTCATCGCGCAACTCCTGCTCGATCACTGAACGCCGGGCCGCACGGTCGTCTTCGCTGAGTTCCGCCCAGCGTTTTGATGCTTCTTCGCGGATGCGCGGGTGTATACGCTGCTCGGCGCTGGCTGCCTGGTAGTTTTGTTCGTAGTGCTCCTGAAGCTGTGCGTCCGTGATTCCGGCTGCAGTCATCCAGTTCGCATCTTCTCCGACTTCGTAGGCGAGGGCTGCAATCATGGCCGTCTCGGTCGTCCGAAGTGCGAGGAGCCTGCCCAGCGACTCGTCATCCATCATGCCTTCGTCGAGGAGTCGCTGGAGCCTTCTTTCTTCCGATCGAGCCTGCTGTTCTGCAGAGGAAAGTTCGTTCCACCTTCGCTGGCCTTCTGCCCAGACGGTGGGGTGGTACTGGTCAGCCCACGGCAAATCGAACTCGGTCGCGTCTTCCTCGTCGTTCCAGACGTCCGACCAGAAGTTGTCTTCCGTGATCCCGTTCTGACGCAGCCAGGCGTCGTCGTAGTACAGCTCATCGTCGACGAGCTGTGCGATCATCCCGTCTGTCGAAGTCTGCGAATCAATTTGTTTGCGAATGTCTTCCGGGGTGCGTTCATCTTCAGCGAACGCAGCAGCAATGTCCGGATCCACGTAGTACGCACCAACGCGACCGACAAAGATCGCCGGTACCGC
>CAZHET010000377.1:0-6465 GCA_964531585.1 uncultured Planctomycetaceae bacterium
GCGAGGAGCCAGTACGATTTCGAGAGCGAAATCTACCAGCAATCGCCGCCAGCGCGTACGGATGCGCAGTCGCCGCCGCGGGAATTCGCCAGGTTCGCAGCGCGTTCGACCGCTTCCAGAATCGCGGACGTGAATTGACGGCGTGCGGGATCAAGCGTGCTGAGCTGGATGTGGCGGGCTAGTGAGAGCACTGTGAAGCACTCCACGGCTGTTGCGTCACTCGTTGCGGCAACCCACGAATCTCTGAATTCCCATGCGAAGTTGTGCAGCGACTCGCGGTGTTCCGGCTGGCGGATGGATTGCTCGATGATGTGCGCGATAAAGTTGCCGGCGTCGAGCGATCGCGGAGCATGGCAGTAGAGATCGAAATCCAGCAGCCACAAACGTCCCCCGTCGACAAGCACCTGATCGGGGAAGAGATCCCAGTGCGAGGTCACCGGTTCTGAGCCGATCAGGCAGCGCCGCCCGCGTTTGTGCTTCATCACACGCGCGGCCCGAACCTGCTGGTCTTCAGTGATGATCCCCGCGGTATGCAGTTCCGCCTGCATCACGGCCGGATCGAGCGCCGCGCGCAGCATCGGCATCGCGTCGTCGACGTCATCGGGGACTCGCACGAGCGACGGGCAGGATGGCTGAAGTTCATTCCATGCGGCGTCGACGAGCGCTTCCATCATGCGCGGCCAGTCCGAAAACCCGCGGCGAAACGGATGCGGCACACAGTGAAGCAGCCCGATGGCGATGTGAGTGCTCAGCGCGGCCGCGTCTGAGCGGCGGCATGTTCTGTGGTAGCCGTCGAGAAAGTGCTGCCGACAATCCGTGACGTACTGCTGCGGCAGTTCGTCGCGAAGTCCGGACCAGATGAGCTTGGCGACGAAATTGCCCACGTCGACCCAGGCCGTGCCCGTCCGGGATTCGTCGAAGTCAATGAACGACACTCCGTCGTCGTTCAGCAGCACCTGCTTTGCGTAGAAGTCGCCGTGTATTGTGGTGACGACGTGCTGCTCGGCGTGAAGTCGGTCGATCAGCGTCTGAGTCAGCGTGCGAGCCTGATCTGCCAGAGCAGGATTCAGCGAGACGATGTGTTCAGCAAGTTGCCGCAGATTGTCTTCGTCCGAAAAGGAGGAACCACCGGCGGCGGACGAACTGTGCCGGTGCAGCTTTGCCAGTGCCTCGCCAACCTGCACCATCGAAGCACCAACGCTCTTCCCCTGAGTCAGCACGTCAGCCAGCAATCGTCCTGGCAGCCGTTCGAAAGCCAGCAGGCGGTGCCGGTTGCAGGTGCCGACAAGTTCCGGCATGCGGACTCCGGCAGGTCGGCGGTCGCGAGATATTTGCGCCAGCCGTCTGCAGACAATGCCGTCGCAACGACTTCAAAGTTGTCTTCCCCGCTCTGCACGTCATACAGCACCATGCCGCGTCGGCCGGGCTTGTAACGAACGTACCTGATTCGGGCGGCGTCAACGTCACACGACACTGCGGCCGCGAGTGTCGATACGAACGCGGCTGCATCCAAAACCGTGGCCAGTCCCGGCAGCTTCGGATCGCGGCGGACCACGTCGGTTTCATGAGGCGACAGCATTGGCAACCGGCTCCGTCGAAGGGACTGCGATCTGCTGCCGGAACATCCGCGCGTAGTCGCCGTTGGCGTGCAGCAGTTCCGCGTGTGAACCGTGTTCGGCAATCCTGCCGTCCGAAAGATAAATCACGACGTCCGCCTGTGATGCGAATCGCAGGTTGTGAGTCACCGTGAACGTGGTTCGGCCGGCGCGGACTCGCAGCAGTGATTCGATGACCGTTCGCTCGTTGTGTTCATCCAGGCCGGTGGTTGGCTCGTCCAGCAGCAGAATGGGAGATCGCCGAATGGCGGCTCGCGCGATCGCAATCCGCTGACGCTGACCGTGAGACAGATTCACACCGCGTTCACCAAGAACTGTGTCGTAGCCATCGGGAAGTCGTTCGATGAAATCGTGAGCCGACGCCAGCCGCGCGGCGGCTTCGATATCGGCAGATGAGGCATCCGCGTTGGCATACCCGATGTTGTCGCGAATCGTCGCGGCGAACAGCATGTTGTCCTGAAGCACGATGCTGATCTGTGAACGCAGCGATTCCAGTGTCCAGTCCCGGATGTCGCAGCCATCGATCAGAATTCGTCCGCCGGTCGGATCGTAGAGCCGCATCAGCAGACTCAGGAACGTCGACTTGCCGATTGCGGACGGCCCCACCAGCGCGACATGCTGCCCCGGCTGGATTTCGAGATTGATGTCGCTCAGGATGACGGATTCGTCGTCATAGCCGAAGCGAAGAGTTTCAAACTGAATGTGACCATGAATCGCCGGAGCTGCTGCTGCGTTCGGACGACTGGAGACGCTCGGTTCGGCGTCCAGAAGTTCCAGAATACGTTCGCCCGCGGCGGTTGCCTTTGACAGGCGGCCGGTGTACTTCGCGAAATCCTGCAGCGGCTTGAAGCCTCGTTTCAGGTAGGCCAGAAAGACGATCAGCTCGCCGGGGCTGATTTCTCCTGACATCGCATAGCGTCCCCCCTGCCAAAGCACGGCGGTTGAGGCAGTCGCGATCATCACGTCGACTGTGCGTTCCAGTCCGGCTGTCAACCGGCTGGTCTTCACACCTTCCTTCTGACTCTTGTTGTTCTGGGTGGCGAACGCCGAATGAAACACGCCCTGCAGCGACAGCGACTGCACTGCCTGCTGAGCGGACATGGATTCTGACGCGGTGGCTGCGAGTGCTCCTTCACGCTTGCGCTGCTTGCGTGATGCGTCGTGGATCTTTCGTCCTGACCGAGCGGCGAGCAGCCAGAAGCATGGGAACGTGGCGATTGCGATCAGTGCCAGCTTCCAGTGCATCCACAACATCACGCCCGCCATACCCAGCAGAATCAGAACGCTGGAAAGCAGCGGCAGCACGGCCGAAATGACGACTTCCTTCAGCATATTGACGTCGCTGATGACGCGAATCGTCAGGTCGCCCTTGCGCGATGCGTTGTGAAAATCCAGCGACAGATTCTGCATGTGACCGAACAGATCGGAACGCAGTTGTGTGATGACTTTGTTTCCGATGAGCGCAAAGCCGATCGTCCGCCGAAATTCAAAAAAGGCGCGCGTTGCCGTGATCAGCACGATTGCCACAGCGGCAACGGTCAGCAGCGTGACCGGGTTGATTGACGAGTCGCCGTTCTGCGCGGGCGACTGCTGTCCGGGCGACTGCTGCGCAATGATGCGATCGAGTACATACTTCAGCGGCCACGGTTCCAGAATTCGCAGGGCGACACCGGCGAACAAAGCGGCCACTGCCCCGGCGATTCTTCCGCCTGCACCGCGCAGGCGGGGAGCGATATGCCGGAAAATTCGCCACGATCGCGGCAGACTGTCAAAAAACGAACGCGGGCGGCTCATGTTGCGACCTCGGTCAATGGCTTCCGGGTGCCCGTTGCCGTCGTGGCGACGATCGCTTCCAGCACATGTTTCCAGGCTTGCTGCCGCAGAACTTCACGACGAGCGGCGTTGCCGAGTTCGCGGGAAAGTCCACGGTTGCAGTACAGCATCCGCAGCGTGGCGGTCAGACCGTCGACGTTTCCGGGTTCAAACAACAGGCCATTGACTCCGCTGCTGATGATTCGCGCCGGCGCACCGATGCGGCTGGCGATGACGGCGCAGCCCGCGGCCATGTACTCGTAGATTTTCAGCGGCGAAAAATAGAAGCCGTCCAGTTTCGGATACGGCGCGACGGCCACGTCCATCGACGCCAGCAGTTCCGGGACGTGATCGTGATCCACCGCGCCGAGAAACTCCACCATGTCGATTCGGGAGGGCATCTGCTGCTCGACTCGCTTCTGCAGAGCAGCGCGTTCCGGTCCGTCGCCGACAATCTGCAGCCGCACATCAGGGAATGCCAGGCTGACGTGTGCAAACGCGTCGATCAGAGTTTCGACACCGTGCCATGGTTTCAGCGAACCGACAAAGCCGATTGTGAAGACGTCGTTGTACGACAGCGGACGTCGATTGATGGAACCGAAGCGTTCCGCACTGACTCCGTTGCCAACCACATGGACGCGGCCAGCGGTTTCCGGTCGTGTTCGCAGATAGTCGGCGACTTCTTCGGAGACGGCGACCAGTGACGCCGCCGCGGTGAATGTTCGTGCCGCGACCTCTTCGGCAAGCTCTGGTTCGGGCAGAGTCCGATACCGACCCTGTTCCTCAATCAGTGGAGCGTTGACTTCCAGCACCGACGGTGTGCCTGATTCGCGGGCAAACTCCTGAGCGGCGAAACTCCACAACGAGTAACGTTCGTAGATCAGATCGAACGGACCGTGTTCGTCCAGCGTCGCATTCAGGCACCGATTCGCGTCGAACACAAGATCCTGGAGGAGTGCCCAGAGCCAACGCTTCCAGCAGGACAGTCGGCAGGCCATCGCGATTGCCGTCCCTGCCCACAATGCAGGGCGCGGCGAACACTGCCGACTTACGAACGGCGCGAATCACTTCTGCCTGCGGACGCGGGCCGGATAACTGCACGCTGGCCTGCAGGCCCAGAGCGTCGATCTGCGACTGCAGACGTTCCTGCAGATCGCCGTCACCGATGATGGTGCAGTGAAACGGTACCCGGCGTTCCTCCAGAATCGCACACGCCGACACAAGATCGCCGAAGCCCTTCTTTTCGACCAGCCGCCCGACGGCAAGGATCCGTGGCGGTCGGTCGGCAGGTTCGTCGAAGCGGTAGTCATCCAGATCCAGACCGTTGTAAATGCGGCACACATTTTCGGCGTCCTCCTGAAAGCTCTCGCGCAAAAACGATTCATTAAAATTGCTGACGGTTACGACCTGGCTGGCATCTTTCAGGTTTCGCCGCAGGTCGTCGTCAGACACGTCTTCATGGAAGATGTCCCTGGCGTGAGCGGTCAACGAATAAGAAATGCCGACAAACCGCGCCGCCAGCCGGGCAACGGTTGCGGAGCCCGATGCAAAGTGAGCGTGCAGGTGGTCGATGTTGCGGCGGCGAATGTGGATGGCAAGCTGAACCGCCTGCCAGGTGTCTCCGGCGGATTCTCCGCAGGCATCGCCGAAGTGTTTCCAGAACTCCGGCAGCTTCTTCGCCGCGGTCTGCAGTGCCTGCCAGAACACCTGAGCCTTCAGGCCGCCGAGCGCCGGTGATGCATCAGGCGACGTCCGGTCCGGATAAGTCACGGGAGCCCGGACGCGAGCGATGCGATCCTGAAAATGCGTGTCGACGGGAGCTCGCAGCGAAAAGATCTCGAGGTCGAGTCCCGCAGCTTCATGCGCCAGAATCTCGTTGACGATGAACGTCTCGGAAAAACGCGGATAGCGTTTGACGACGTAGCCGACCTTCGGCGGGTTTTCGTTTGTCCGCATATCGTGTCTCCGTTTGTGTTTGAAATCAGCAAGTTTGTAAGTGTCGGCATGTCACGCACGGTGCCCGCCGGGGCCTGGTGGCCCAGTGGCACTCAATTCGTTCAGTCCTGGGAGGGCGAGGCTCCCGCCGAGCCGCGTGTGCCAAAGAACGCCCGACGCGGCAGCGGCTCGGCGGGAAGCTCGCCCTCCCGAATCCCGAACTGAGTGCGAGGTCCTGGCGGCCCCGGCAAAAGATGTGGCTGCCGTTCGGACATCAATCACAGCCAGTCGGGAACTCGTACTACCTGCCATGACAGACAGGCTCCGGTGACCGAGGAGACGTGATCGCTGGCTGCACAAGTTCACACACCAGCGCGGAAATGCAGTCGAGCCCATTCATGTCCACGAGAGTTCGTGACGCCGGTCTCGGCGCGGCAGGTCTGAGCAGCCACTCACTGATCCTTGCCGGGCTGAGCGACGTCGGGTGCAGCATCTCCACGAGGCCAAGTTCATGCAGCCGCTCGGCACGAATCAATTGCTCTTCGCGCGGCGTGACGCGGGGAACGATCAGGGCCGGCTTGTCGAACGACAGGATGGAACTCACCGTGTTGTAGACCAACCTGCTTCAGGTTGTTTTTGCACTGCGTCCGCCGAGCCGCCTCCCGCGCCTGCTGGACGGCCGGCAGCAGCAACGAAATGACGTGCGGTAGTTTGTGAGCGAAACCGCAATTCACGGCGGATCGGAATGCCGGAGTTCGCTACTCCGGGTTGTGGCCTGAAGGGCGGAGCTGATTTCCCGACGGCGGTTCCGGGATCTCCTTCCCGCGGGCTGACCCGCGAGATCAGTGCTGTTCCCAGCAGGCCGATCAATGCTGCCTGCCGACTTGTTCCCGGAATGTCGTTGTGACACAGATTGTGCTGAGAAAGGGCGTCGCCCTGGATGATTCTTCCTACGCTGAACCGTCCGACAATTCGCTGCTGCGCCGGTTTCGCGCGGGCGAACAGGATGCCGCGACACGCCTGTATGTGCGTTATGCGAAGCGGCTGCAGGGCAACGCCGTTAAGAGCTTTTTCCCCCGGAAAACACGCTCGTTTAACCCGT
>CAZHET010000378.1:0-6459 GCA_964531585.1 uncultured Planctomycetaceae bacterium
TGCCGAGCCGCTGCCGCATCGGGCGCACAGTCCCCATACGGCTCTGTGCCTGATTCATCCACACTTATTTTGCTCGTGAAGGGAAGCGACGCTTATCCGGCGTCCAGGCTTCATGCTGCCGCCGTGATGACTCCTTGAAGTCGGCAGCGTATGATGGCCAATCACTGACTCACGGTACGTCGGAATTCCGCCCTCCGGCGCTTCTTCCTAACGAACTGACCGCCTGACGTGTCACGTCCGCTCCCGCTTCAATTCTTCGTCACGCTCTGCGTTGCGCTGGGTGAGTTCCACGCTGCCAACGCTCACCCGGTGTCGCACACTGACGCGTGGATCCGTGCCGGCAGCACGCTCGAAGTGCGCCTGAACGTTTTTCTGGACGATGTTGCCAGGCATCAGGGCTTGCCGCTTGATCGTGAAGTCCTTGCGGCCTCAGCAATACGAGAAGCGGTCGCACAGCATTCGCAGACGCTGACAGAACAACTTCAGATATTCGATGCGTCGGGCCGGCCTTTGAATGCGGAAATCATCGCCACTCCGCGGTGGAATCCTCCCGAGAATGGCGTTCGGCTGGAAGCTGACGCGTCGCTGAAGCTGACGTGGGTGTTGCGCTATTCGGCTGCGGATCACCCCGACGCCGGTGATTTGTACGGCGAGACCGCGCTCACGTTTCTGCACTCGTTCACTCATGAATCGCTGCAGCAGCCGGGAGAACTCCGGCTGCACGTTCTGGTCGAATCATCCGGCCGCCGCATCGATGCCGTGGTGCGGCCGTCGCGCCCGCACACGATTGTTCTGCCGTCACCGAACGAACTCCCAACGCCGCCTGCGTCCGCTGATGAACTCAGCGGACTCGTCGCACGGCTGACCCTGACGCGACTGGGAGTTGTTCTGGAATTGACGGCTCCGCTGTTGCTGTGCGACGACGTCTGGAATTCTTCGACATGGACGTCAGACGACGAAGACCGCTTCATCGCTGATCTGCCTGCGGATGTTGCCGTGGACGCTCAACGCCAATGGGTCGTGTGGTGTCGGGAACACATCGCACTGCGGATCGACGGAAACCGGATGTCTCCCGCGAAGGCTACCGGTGCGCTGCTGAGCCTGAACGGCGACGAAATCGAATCGGGCGGCAGCATTCCGCTGATCGGCCTGCGCGCCGGAGTGCGAATGATCTGGCAGCCGGCAGGAGGCGTCCGCAACGTCCAGGTGACGCTGAAGGAATCTCCGGGTGACTTCGACGCGCTGGTGCTGACAATGGCAGGGCAGGGCGAAATTCGGACATCAATTGTTCCCGTGCGTCCAGCCGGGGACGCACGACAACAGCCGGCGGCGGAGTTCAACTGGGTGCGTTCTCCGCTTCCCGGCACAGCAGGCGCTACAGACACAGCAGTCGGCAACGCGGTCGACTTCAATCTGCTCGATCATGCGAGTCTGTGGACTCGCCGGGCGATCGCGCCGCTGAGGATCGTCACTGTCGTGCTGTGCGTGACAGGATTCCTTGCAGTGGCAATGTTCGTGATTGCCGGGCGGAGCTTCTCGCGGCGATCGTCGTCTCATGTCGCCGGTGAACCTCACCGCGACGCGTCTGTGACGGCAGACTTCGGCAACACTGCGCGAACACGGTCCGCAAGGTTTCTTGCCGTTGCGGTCATCGGCATCGGGGCAACGGCCATGTGGTTTCGTGAACCCCCCGCCGTCGACGCCGCTGGTGCTCAACAGCTTGTGCAGGGTCTGCTGGATGCAGTCTATCGCGGCGTTATGCTCGACGACGAACAGGACTCCGTCGATCGGCTGTCGCTGGTTTTGCTGCCGGACGCGGCAGAAGAAGTTTACCTTTCAGCAGTCAGATCGCTCAGCAGCGACCCGACAGGCGCGCCCGTTGTGGAAATCCAGTCCGTGAAATGCGAAGCCTGCATCGCGGTTCCGCTGACGGGGCAGGGAAATGCTGTCGATGCCGACTGTCGGTGGGTCGTCTGCGCGACGGTCACTCACTGGGGACATTCTCATCAGAGAAACATTTCGCTCGCCGGAAAGCTGATCCTGCAACCGGACGCCGACAGATGGAAGCTCGCGGATATCAGGCTTTCTGCGCCGCCGGAAATCCAGGACCTCACGGTTAGCCAGGGCAGTTCGCGTGAGCTGCCGGTGCCGGTTGCGTTTGCTGGATTGCATTCGAACTTGACTCTTTTACACTGATCGTCATGGCATTCCCGCCGCGATTCTCCCGTGAATCGCCCCCCAAATTTGCCCCACAGCGGCTTGATTGCTGCCGCACACTGCTCCCAAACCAGGAATCACAACCCATGCGAAGTCACATGCTGCCGGCGTTCGTCGGACTGCTTTTGTCCGCCGCATCTGCGAATGCGGAAGACTGGCCGGGCTGGCGAGGCCCGGACAACAACGGCATCTCGCTGGAATCCGGACTGGTCGAAACATGGAATCCGGAAACGGGCGAAAACGTGCTGTGGACTGACGATATCGGTGGTCGTGCGGCTCCGATTGTGCTGGACGGTCGCGTCTATCTGGACTGCCGCACCAGCGATGACGTCACCAGTCCGACGGAGAAAATTCACGCTCGCGAACAGGTCGTCTGCCGAGACGCGGCGACCGGCGAAGTGATCTGGAAGGACGTCTTCAATGTTGCTCAGACGGACATCCCGGCACCGCGAGTCGGCTGGGCCAGTATGGTCGGCGATGCGGAAACCGGCAACGTCTACGTCCATTCCGTCAGCAGCATCTTTCGCTGCTACGATCGTGACGGCAACGTTCTATGGAACAAGTTCCTGTTCGAGGAATACGGCAAGATCTCCGGTTACGGCGGACGCACTCAGACGCCCATCATCGACGAAGATCGAATCATTGTGGGATTCTTCGGCCTGAACTGGGGCCGCTTCGCACCGCCTCCGCCGAGGATGAGCTACTACGCGTTCGACAAGCACACGGGAGAACTACTGTGGGTGGCACCCGTCGGCAAGCCGCCGCTGGATACGATCTATTCCAATCCCGTGATTGCAGTCGTTGACGGCCAGCGGCTGCTGATCGGCGGCGGAGCAGACGGCGGCATTCACGCGATCAATGCCCGAACCGGCGCACCCGTCTGGTCCTTCGAAATGTCCAAGCGCGGGCTGAACGTGACACCCGCTGTGGACGGGCACCTGGTGTATATCGCTCACGGTGAAGACAACATCGACAACCTCGCATTCGGTCGTATTCAGTGCATCGACGCCCGCGGTTCCGGTGACATCACGAAGACCAATAGCGTGTGGCGGGTTGACGATATCAAGGCCGGTTACACAGGGCTGGTCGTCAGAGACGGAATTCTCTACGTCGTTGCGGATACCGGAAAGCTGCACGCGTTTGACAGTCAGACCGGTGAGGAACTGTGGAATCACGTTCTGGGAACCGTTGGCAAGGGATCGCCGACCTGGGCCGACGGCAAGCTGTATGTGATGGAAGTCAATGGAAACATCCACATCCTGAAGCCGTCGCGTGAAGGAGTCGAAAGCCTGTCGAAAGTCACGCTGAAGGCCGCCGACGGCACCGGCCTGGATGAGATCTACGGGACGCCGGCAGTTTCCGACGGTCGAGTGTTCTTTGTGACTCGCGACCGCACAATTGCGATCGGGAACGAGAATGCCGGTAAGCGCTCCGAGTTTCCGCAGGAAGATCTTGCGGCACAGGAGGCCGACGGCGGCACTGAAATCGCAACGATTCAGGTCCGTCCGTTCGAAACACGAGTCATGGGCGGCGGCACGGAAACGTTCGAGATTCACGCGTTTAATAAGCTCGGCCAGCCGGTTGAGAACGCCGATGCGACGTTGACTCTGCCCGACGGTCTCCAGGGCGTAACACTGGAAGGCAATACGGTGACGGTTGCCGCCGACGCTCCGCTGCAGGCGTTCGAGATCAACGCGAAGGCGGGAGACATGACGGCGTTTGCTCGGATGAGAACGTTCCCGTCGCTGCCGTGGACCTGGGACTTCGAAAACCTGACGGGCAGGCAGGTGCCGCCGACATGGGTCAATGCGTTCGTCAAGCTGGTACCGGAAGTGATCGACGGCAATACCGTGCTGAAGAAGACGGCGGGCAAAGGAACTCCCAGCGTCGACTTCTGGCTGGGATATACAGAAATGAGCGGCTATACCGTTCAGGCCGATGTAATGATGAAGGAAGATCGCCGGAAACTGCCGAGCATCGGCGTCACGGCTCAGCGTTATAACCTGATTCTGAAGGGCAATACCGCCAAGCTCGGAGTCCAAAGCTGGGCTCCTCATATGCGGGTTGGCAAAGAAGTGAAGTTCAATTCAAAGCCCGACGTCTGGTACACCATGAAGCTGACGGTTCAGCTGAAAGACGATGGTGCTCACGTGCTGGGCAAAGTCTGGGAACGCGCGCAGCCTGAACCGGATGAATGGACGATCGAAGCCGTCGACCCGCATCCCAATATGCAGGGCAGTCCCGGGCTTTATGTCTACTCGCTGGCGGATGCCTTTTTCGACAACGTCATGGTCACCGAATAACACTGTTCCGCTTTCGAGCCTGACATCCAACCACCTTTGGCGCGCAGTCGCTTACAGGATTCAATCTCATGAAGAACTATGGATTTCACTTTCTGCTGGCGACTGTGATTGCGGCCGCGCTGACGGGTTGCGACGTTGCGCCCGAGACGGCAACCACGTCCGCAGACACCACAGACACGCCAGCAGCTCCCGACGTGAGCGAAGATACGTCGTCGACGGGTTCGCAGGTCATCTCGCAGGCTCAGTCACTGGCACCGCCGGATGAGCCCGCGTCAGCGACCGAAGAATCTCCGGCTCCACCGGCGACAGCACCAGCGGCCGCCAGTGCTCAGCCAGCGTCCGCCAGCGCTCAGCCAGCGGCCGCCAGCGCTCAGCCAGCGGCCGCCAGCGCTCAAAGTGGTGACTGGCCGATGTGGGGTGGCGATCCGAGTCGCAACATGGTGAATGGCTCGACAGGCGTCAATCTGGACTTCGTGCCCGGAAAAACGGGCGACGAAGGGCAGCGCATCCTGTGGACAGCAACGCTGGGGTCCCAAACCTACGGCAACCCGGTTGTGGCCGAGGGCAAGGTTCTGGTGGGCACAAACAATGGCGGCGAATATCGCGAAAAACACAAAGGTGACCGCGGCGTCATCCTGTGCTTCGACGAAAACACGGGCGAGTTTCTGTGGCAGTTGACACGAGAAAAACTCGAAGCCGGTCGCGTTAACGACTGGCCGGAACAGGGCATCTGCTCAACCCCGTGCGTTGAAAACGGTCGCGTCTATGTCGTGTCGAACCGCTGCGAAGTGCTGTGTCTGGACATCGAAGGCTTCCACGATGGTGAGAACGACGGCGATGTCACCGACGAAGCAGACGCCGAAGAACTCGATGCGGATGTGATCTGGTCACTGGACATGATGGACCAGCTCGGCGTGTTCCCGCATAACCTGGCAACCAGTTCGCCGGTGATTCACGGCGATCTGCTTCTGCTGGTCACTTCCAACGGTGTCGACGAAGCCCATCTGGAAGTTCCTTCACCCAGAGCGCCCTGCTTTCTGGCGCTGAACAAACACACGGGTGAAGTCGTGTGGGAAGACAGTACTCCCGGAACCGATTCGAAGGCTCCGGAGCCCTTCAACAACATCCTGCACGGCCAGTGGAGTTCCCCGGCGATCGGCGAAGTCAACGGGAAGGCTCAGGTCTTCATGCCCGGCGGCGATGGAGTCCTCTATGCGTTCGATGTCGAATCCGGTGAAATGATCTGGTGGTTCGATCTGAATCCCAAGGATACGGGCTGGGAACTGGGTGGTCGCGGTACTCGAAACGCCATCATTTCAACGCCCGTTTTTCTGGATGACAGCGTTGTGCTGGCAGTCGGACAGGACCCCGAGCACGGTGAAGGAGTCGGCCACATTTACCGCATCGACGCGACAAAGACCGGCGACGTCAGTCCGCAGATTGCAGATGGAGATGGCTGGAAGGATAACCCGGAAAGCGCTCAGATCTGGCATTTCGGCGGCATCGACGAAGACGGCAGCATTACCGGTGAAGAGAACGGCCTGATTTTCAGACGGACAATTTCGACCGTCGCCATTAGCGACGGCCTGGTATACGCCCCGGATCTCAGCGGGTTCCTCCACTGCATCGATTTCGCGACCGGTCAGCAGAAATGGGTGTTCGACAGCTTCGCGGCCGTGTGGGGATCACCGATGGTTGTGGACGGACGCGTCCTGATGGGTGATGAAGACGGTGAGATGGTGATTCTGAAAGCCGCACCGGAGCTGACAGAACTGGCGACGAAACGATTCAATTCGTCGATCTACAGTACCCCCACAATCGCCAACGGCAAAATGTTTGTGTCAGACCGTTCAAGGTTGTACGCGATCGATGTGAAATAGTCGCGTGCGCCCACCACAATCGAAACATGGCTAAAAACGGCGGTGGTCCTGGGAATTCC
>CAZHET010000379.1:0-6416 GCA_964531585.1 uncultured Planctomycetaceae bacterium
TTTCCGGGGGAAAAACTCTTAACGGCGTTGCGCAGCCGGCCGTCGGCGGCTGATGCAGCAACGTGACCAGCCGCAGCGGCGTTCTCTTCCCGATCACATTCCTCCGTTTGTGTGCAAGCTATGAATCCGACAGACGTTCGATCACCCGGGGACACCGCGCGTCCGGCGGGCTTCGATGACCTGTGCAGCGTCCTGTATTCAGCCGCGGTCTGCGACGCGCTGGACAGTCTGGGCTTTCTCAACACGTCGCCTCGGCTTCCGCTGACGCAGCACAGCGGCAGCGGCGTCCTGCTGGGCCGGGTCCGCACGACGCTGTGGGCCGACATGAGCCACTCAGACCCGCGCCCGTACGAACTCGAACTTCGCGCCGTCGATGCCTGCCGGCCCGGAGACGTCATGATCGCGGCGGCTCACGGATCGATGCGTTCCGGAATCTGGGGCGAACTGCTGTCGACCGCCGCTCGCAATTCCGGCTGCCGCGGCGTCATTGTCGACGGAGCTGTGCGGGACGTTCAAAAGATGCGAGACATGGAATTTCCGGTCTTCGCTCGCGGCACGTGCCCGTACGACAGCCTGAATCGCCAGCGAGTCATCGACGTGGACGTGCCTGTCGAAATCGGCACGGTCATCGTGCATCCCGGTGATCTGGTGATCGCAGACTGCGACGGTATCGTGTTTGTTCCCGCCGCCGCCGAACAGGAAGCTCTGGACCGCGCCTGGAGCAAGGTGCATTCAGAAAACGTCGTCCGCGATGCAATCCGCGGAGGACTGAAGGCCGTCGCGGCGTATGAGAAGTTCGGGATCCTGTGACGCGCGGCGTGGCGAGCGGGCAAGTGACGGCCGGCGTTCACGATTCGCTGTCATTCGTGGGGAAGGTTCAACTGCCACGAAACGCCGAACCGGTCCTGAATCCAGCCGAACTTTCTGCTGAACCCGTATTCGCCGAGTGGCATCAGTGCGGATCCTTCTTCAGAAAGCGCCGCGTAAAGCTCGTCGATCTGCGATTCCGAATCGCAATCAACGAAGAACGAGAACGATGGCGTGAACGTGAATTCCTGCGGTGACGGGCTGTCAATGCACATCACTCTCTGCCCGGCGACTTCGAACGTCGCGAGCAGCACGGTTCCTTCAGGCCCCGGACCTTCTTTGCCATAGCGCTTGATGGATTGCACTTTTCCATCGGGGAACAGCCCGATGTAAAACTGCATGGCCTCCTCAGCGCGGCCTTGAAACATCAGGAACGGCGAAATCGTTGTTGCCATGAATCAAACCTCTCGGCGCGAAGGATTTTCGTCACGTGTCAGCGACAGGTTTACGTCGAGTGGCGAAGAGGCACCCTGTACGACGGGACTCCGATCCTGTCGCCGCAACTTGACGGGATCGGAGTCCCGTCGTACGAAATCGTGACTAATCCGGGCTACGCGGTTTCGGCGGAGAGATCCCACCACGTGGTGGCGGAGCAGTCTGCGGCGAGACGCATCAGCAATTCGTCCGGCAGCGGCGTTTCCGCAGCATCGGTGAGCACAACAGATTCTGCTGCATCCGCGGGCGGAGCGAGGACCGCTTCGGATGGTGCGGTTTCCGCAAGCGGTCGATCGTCAGCGTCTGACGTGCTGAGTTCCGGTTCGCGGCGAGTCCGCGAAGCCGTCTGTGTCGTCGTGGTGACCGGTGCTGCCGAAGCGGTCAGCGCGACCTGGACGCTGTTCGGGTCCGTCGACAGCAAGCCGGAGTCGCGTTGAACGATCACGCCCACTTCAAACACGACGGCGGAACTCCACACAGACGTTGTTCCGTCGGAGAACATGGCTCGCACCCACACGCGGTATTCGCCGGGATTCAGTGGCGACGGCACGGTGAAGGAGGGCTGCGTCAGGCCCGATTCCTGAATGAACGTGAAGTCGACGGTTCGGTAGTCAACCCAGATTTCGTACGTAGCGGCACCTTCGATGGGCGTCCACGTGATCGTCGTTTCAATGCCGTCGACGATTTCGCCCTGCGTCGGTGACGTAATCACTGGCTGTCCACCAGTCGTGTCAAAGATGACAACGTTGCTCCACGGACCGAATTCGCCGCGAGTGCTGACTCCTCGTGCCCACAGAAAGTACGTGCCAGCCGGCAGACTGTTTTCCAGCATATGCGACGGCGAACTGCTGCTTTCGCGAATGAACGGCTGCCGCGAGTTGCTGCGGTTGATCCAGATCTCGTAGCGTGCCGCTGAGTCGATCGGCGTCAGATCAATGATGGGATTTGCCGAAGTGACCAGCGGGTTCTGTCCGGGACGAGCGATTGCCGACGGAATTGTGACGCCCGGAGCCTGCACCGGCGTCGTGAATTCGGTTGGGCTGCCCCAGCCGCCGTAAACCGTGGGCTTGCCGGGAGTCATAATCACGGCTCGCACCGAAACCAGGTAGGTGTCGTCCTCAAGTTCTTCCAGTTCGAAAGACGTTCCTTCGACGAATTCCCGCAGCAGTTCGGGTTCGCCTGCGATGCTGTCCGCTTTCGAGATGACGAAGATTTCGTATTCTGTCGCGCGCTCGACCGGCTGCCAGCGCACAACGGGCGTTGAATCGAACGTTGAGCCCTTCGGCCCCAGCACGTTCACACGCTCACCGTAGTCAAAGCGGAACGGCGTGCTCCACGAGGAGAACCGCGTCTGCGGCTGATCGACGACGGCGGGATTCGGATAGATGGTTCTGACCCACGCGGTGTACGCTCCAAACTTCAGAGCATCGTCGTCGGGAACGGTGAATTCCTGTACGTCGCCGGATGTGTTTGGCACTGTATAGATCCGGCCCTGAACCGCCGTATCGTCGCGGATGAAGACCTGAAACGAACTGGCTCCCGGTGGGCTCGTCCAGGTGATCGTCGGTGTCGAGTCCAGAATGACATTGCGCGGACCCGCGCCGACTGGTCCGGTCACGGTCGGCGTCACTTCGACCCGGAAGTCGTGCCCGCGTGACCATGCCGACTGCGTCATGTCGGAAAAATTCGCCCGCACCCACACGCGAATGTTGCCAACCGGCAGCTCTTCATCGCCCGTGGGCGTGAACGTGTTGCCGTTGACAGCGTCGGCCCCCAGTTTCGTGAACAGTGTCCGGAACGTTTCCCGGCTGGAAACCCATAGGTCGTAGCTGACAGGGTCGGACCCGTCCACCGGGTTTTCGACAGTGTCCCAGACAATCTGAGGACTTCCGGTGGCGATCGTACCGGTCGGTGCCAGGATATTCGGCGCGGTCAGCAGCAGCCGGCTTTCCATCGTCTCAATCTGCGCTGGAGCAGACAAAGTGTTCAGGCGGCGGTTGTGGGAGCGGCTGCGGTCGGGCTTAGCGAACGTCATGGGATTTCTGCCAGTCTTGCGGCCAAAGGAAGGCAAACGTAGATGTCTCAGACTCCGTATCGCCCGGAGAGACGGTGTTGTTTCAACACAGTATTCGCTCAGATATCGGATTGAGCTGACTTGACGGGTTGCGCATCGCGAGCTTTCAGTATTCGTTCCAGTCAACCAGCGCTTCCGACCCTGGGCAACCGGAAAACTCGCTGGATCAACGACCTGTACAGCAGTCGCAAGCGGCTGCTGTTGCCGATTCCTGAAATGGAAGACGTCGATCCGCCGGTTTTCCAACGCTCCGCTGGCCACGTTGCCGGGCGGAGAAATACACGCCGTGGCGCGCGTCAGTCCGTCAGCAGGCGCCGTGTATCGTGGTCGAAGCGTTCGATCACGTCCTGACGGACCGGTTCCGGCGGCTGCATCAGCAGCAATGGAGAATCGCGGCGGGAGAACGACGAGAAGACCGCAAGTCTGTCGTGCGTCGACGTGTTCTGGACCGCCGAGTGCTGACAATGCACGTTCAGAACAAAAACCGTGCCAGCCTTGCCGACAAGCTGTTTTTGATTTGGATGCGGAAGTCTCGGATCCCGCACGCCCTTCATCATCCACGGATTTCGATGCGATCCAGGAACGACTCGCGTCGCGCCGTTTTCCGCCGTAAAATCAACCAGCGGACAAATGGCGTGGCAGACGTACCAGACGTTTGGCAATCCCTGACGGCCCCAGTCCGAGTGCAGCTCCTGCTGACCGTGCCCCGCTCGCAGACCTCGCGAGAAGACACCCAGCAGCCGACCAGGCTCGCGAAGCACGCTTTCCACCGCCGACAGCACACGCGGGTGATTCCACGCGGCGTCGAATACGTCGTCGTCCAACAGACCGTTGACAATCAGTGTGCCGGCGTTTTTCTGCGGAGTCGTCCTCAGCAGTTCAAGCAGACGCGTCCGCATGGCAGTCAGCTGCGACTGGCTGACGACGCCTTCCAGGGCGAGGAAGCCGTCGGTCTCCAGTCGGTGTATCTCATCCGTTGTCAGGACGTTTTCAGATTCGCGATTGCCGACCTTCATGGGGTAGCACCCCGTACCAACGGAAGGAACATCTGCCCGGCGGTCGGCCGATCAAAACCTGTGTATTGATGACTGGCCGCATCGGACACGTCGCGCCGGCACCATCGGCCGGGATGTTCTCACGTCCCGCTCGCCTAATACCGCAGCACAAGTCCCGCGGACAGGCCTCGCGTGAAGTACGACTTCAGGTCGACCTGCTGTTCAATCGAAGCGACCGAACCGCCCGCGACGCCGGGCATGCTATTGTAGCGGATGTTGGTGTCGACTCGCGACATCTGGCCGATCCACATCAAATCGTAGCCGCCATAGATTGACAGATGCGGCGTCAGGTGAGCTTCCCCCATCAGCGAAACCTGCACGACGGGTGTGAAGTCGATGTTTTCCGCGACAATGCGGTTCACCGTCAGATCGCCGGCCGCCAGACCGCTGCTGTGGACGCTCGACGTATGGTCGTTCAACGCGAACGCGATTCGCGGCGTGGCACTCAGCGTCAGTCGCGGAGCCGTCAGTGACCAGCGACCGCCGATTTCCGGGCCGTAGATGTTATTGATCGCACTACCGCCGATGTTGGTCACTCGCGGTGGAAGCTGGCCTCCGTCCGTGAACACGCCTCGCAGCCCCAGCGATTCGTCGTAGTTCACATAGCGAAAACCACCCAGCCACTGCCAGTGCAGGCCGTAATCGGGAAGATACGTTTCGCTGAGCAGCATCACTTCGGAGCCCCACATCTGCCCCTGCAGATCGGCTGAGAAACTTTCATCGTAGACGAGAGCGTTCACACCGGCGGCGTTGGAGACGACACCGTCTGACAGCAGCGGAGTGATCACGTTGGGACGAGCGGTGGTGCCGAGTCGCAGATCCGGGGGAGTTCCCAGATTGCGGCGTGCCTGCAGGTTGTTGAAGCTGATCAGGCTTTCGCCCTGCTCCGTGCCGAACACGTTCAGTTCCAGCGAACCGCCATTCAACGCGACTCCCAGAGTTCCGCGAACTCCGGACACATCGTTCAGGCTCAGCAGATCCGACTGAGGAATGAACGCCTGACCGCGCTGAGTCGTCGGTGTTTCGATGTCGTTGACGGAAAACGTCGGCGTCGTGGTGCCGGTGACCGGTGCTCCCAGATTCCCGCCGTTCGCCCCGTCCAGATCCCAGTGCAGGTACTCGAAGCGTATCCAGCTTCGCTGCGCGACCGCGGTGATGAATTTCTCCACCGGCTGCTGGTCATCCCACAGCGGCTGAGCCTTGCCGACATAGTAGTCGACCGACGGTGCCTGATACTGCGACTGCGGCAGGCGGATTCCCGGCGAATAGCCGCCTCCGCCCGATGCCATGAAGCTCGGAGCCTGCATGTAGTGCTGCGCGCTGGTCGCCGAGCAGGCTGACGCCGCAATCATCAGGGTCAGAACGTATCGGAGCAGGTTCGTACGAAACATGCGAACCGGACCTTTGCAAAGTGTGCCGCAAGGTCTTCAGCACCTGCCTTTCGGAACCCGGATTCCTCCCGAAAGGCCGTTCAGCCCTCGGAAATCACCGAAAATTCCGGACGCAGACAGTTCTCAGATGCCGACGACCGACGCGAACCATGAAGGAAACGCAGCCTGCATTCGTCGATATCGGATTGTGAGGGCTGTAAACTTTGCTCCAATCGCACTCGTCGCACCGGTTTTACCGTTTATTCCGATTGGGAAAGCCCGCCGAGACGTTGTCGTTAGCCGAGCTGCCGGTGAGAATTTCCCTGTGCGATGGCCTTCCAAGACCGTCGATGCAGTCCTGACGACGGCCTTGGAAGGCCATCGTACGGGACGCCACGGCTGAGAACTCACCTGCCGCTCGCCTTACGGCTCGCCGGACCTCACGATCCCCGCGCGGCTTTTGGAAATGCTCGCTGCGGCAGCTCCGTTCGAAACTTCAACACCACTTGCAGCACGCAGCAAAGAGCCCGGCTGATGCACGCGGCGGAAGGTGGCTCACACGAAGGCACGAAGGCACGAAGGCACGAAGGCACGAAGCGGCGGGAAACCGCTATG
>CAZHET010000380.1:0-6395 GCA_964531585.1 uncultured Planctomycetaceae bacterium
AGATCGTGCAGTTCGGCGTGATCGCTCGACTGTACACGGTGACGCATCGGTTTCCGGAACCCGACCGCGCTCTGGAGTGGCTGCGTGGTCACTTCTGCCTGGAACGCGGCCTGGTCGCGGGCGGAATACTGTTCGGCACTGGCCTGGCGATCGACATGTGGATCGCATGGGAATGGATTCGGCCGGGTCCGCCGCTGATGGAAATTCGTGCCGCGCTGCTGGCGACGGCGGCAATGGCCGTGGGAACTCAGACGGCGTTCTTTTCGTTTCTGTACGCGATCGTCGAACGCGGCCGCGAGATCAGAGACGGTCGACCACAGTGACTTCTTCAACGCCGCCTTCGGCTCCAGCTCCGCCTTCGGCAGTGGTCGCTCCGGACGGTTTGCGGGTCAGCGCGCTGCTTCCGGTGTATCGAGCCGCTCCGGACCTACTGCGACAGGCGATCAACAGCATCATGTCGCAAACGATCGACGACTGGGAATTGATTGTTGTTGAAGACCCGTCTGAATCATCCGCGAGCGATGTGCTGGTCGAATTCAGCGATCCGCGAATTCGGTATCTGGCGAATCCCCAACGCACATCGTTCGCCGCGCAACTGAACCGCGGACTCGCCGAAGCAAAGGCGGATCGGGTTGCCCGAATGGACGCCGACGACATCTGCGAACCGCATCGGCTGGAAATTCAATTGGCGTTTCTGATAGCGAATCCAACCGTCGACGTGCTGGGCAGTCAGCTCGCGGTGATTGACGCACGAGGTCGACCGCTGGGGTTTCGCCGATACCCTGAATCACACGCGGAGATCGTGTCAGCCATGCGGCGATTCTGTCCGCTGGCTCATCCGGCGGTGATTTATCGCCGGCAGGTCGTTGTGGATGCCGGGGGCTACGATGAGAGCGTGGACGCGACAGTTACGGACTATGATCTGTGGAATCGGCTTGCCAGGTCCGGAGTTCGTTTCGCCAACTGTCCGGAAGCGTTGCTGAGCTACCGGGTTCATTCGGACGGTATGAAAACCGCGAAGCTGCGAACCATGCTGCGAGCCACACTGGAGTTGAAACGGCGACACCAGCCCGGCCGTCGCGATTTCCGTTCGCGACTGAGAATGCTGGCTGAACGGGTGTTGCTGTTGCTGCCGCCGAGTCTGGTGCTGCGAGTGTTTCTGGCGACTCAGGTCACGAAGTCGCTGTACCCGTCGAAAACTTGACGGCAATCATCAAAGTGCAGTACAGAGTCGGCAGAGTTCTCACAACGCACTTCAAAACAGTCACGGAACGGAAACATTTATTTGCAGATTCTGCTGCGGATCGCCGATGAAATACAGCAACTCGCCGCGGCGTCTCGGCGATAACACAAACTCAACCAATTCGTCGGCTGGCTTCAGTCGGCGGGAGAACACTTCAGACTTTTTGGTTGAACCCCGACGGAGGTCTCAAAATCTTAGCGTAGGCCCGGATCACGAATGAGTGCATGCTCAAGCATGACTCGATCCTCGCCTGACTCGCCGCGTTTCCACCGTTGCAGTTCCCTTAAAGTCTGAAACATACCGGCCGCGCAGGACGAAAGTCCTCGCGGCCTTTCTCGTTGGTTCCTGCCGCTGGCGGTGACTTCGCCGTCGGCGCGGCAGTCTTCCATCGCGAAGAAGTGACAGCAGGGCTATGAGTTTCGCACCAGCATGTTGCCGGGCAGTCGTCGGATGAAGCGGCGCATTTCCAGAACAGTCAGGGTGGACAGCACTCGCGACGGGTCGAGTTTTGTTTCCCGCATCACTTCGTCCACATGAATCGGTGAGTTCGTGATGACGTTCAGAATCTCCTGTTCCTGAGGATTGAGCGTCAGTTCTCTCGGGCTGTGAACGATGATATCCGGATCAGGGCTTGCCGGAGTCGCCAGCGGCCCGAGTTCCTTCAGTACGTCGTCGACGTTGCGAATCAGCGTGACGCCGTCGCGGATCAGGTCGTGGCAGCCTTCGCTGGCAAGGCTGTCAACCTGGCCGGGAACCGCGAACACTTCCCGCCCCTGTTCCATCGCGTGGCGAGCCGTGTAGAGCGCGCCGGATTTGCGAGTGGCTTCGACCACGATGACTCCCAGGCTAAGCCCGCTGATGATGCGGTTGCGCTGGGGAAACAGGCCGGGCAGCGCCTTCTGGTCCAGCGGGAACTCACTGACAAGCGCGCCTTTGCCAACGATCTCCATTGCGAGATCAGCGTTCTCCGGCGGATAGATGTTTTCGACTCCCGTCGCCATCACGGCAATCGTTCGGCCGCCGGCATTGATCGCCCCGCGGTGCGCCGCCGAGTCGATCCCGCGCGCGAGGCCGCTGACGATCGTGAAGCCGGCTCGGGCCAGTGAAGCGGCGAGTCGTTCGGCCAGTTTGCGACCGTACGCCGTGCAACGCCGTGAACCGACAATCGCCACGGCAAGGTCATCGCGGGGGAGGAGGTCACCTCGGCAGTAAAGCAGCGCCGGAGCGTCGTCGAGAGGGCTTAGGCGAACGGGATAGTCGGCTTCGTCTCGCTGCAGCACGGCGACCTGCAACTGCCGACAGCGTTCCAGCACATTGAATGCTGTTTCGCGACTTGCGGAAAGAATAGCGTCGGCAAGCTTTGGACCGACACCGCTGACGGACAGCAGCGTGTCTCTGTTCTGGCTCAGCACACCAGTGGCAGAGCCGAAGTGTGCCAGCAGTTCCGAGTGCATTCTCGGGCCGATGCCCGACACCATGGAAAGCGAAACCGCGGCCAGCAGGGGATTGTCGTCGGGGTTCGGCGTGGACATCAGGCGTCGGTGCATCCGGCAAAGGTCACTTCAAAGCTGTCGGCGACCTCCGGTGAAGAATCCTTTCAGCACGGGCGCTTCCGGCAGGCCCTCATCGAGTTCGGACCAGTCGTCGATGCTCAGCGAGAACACGGCGACACTGGCCGGCGAAAACGACAGGAACTCGTCCGACCAGGAATTCACGAGCGCCGCGACTCCCGGATTGTGCCCGAGAGCCATGACGACAATGTCGGTGGCTTTCGCCGACTGCCGTACAGCGGCCGGATACGCGCCCGGTCTTGCCAGGTACAGAGCCTGCAGCGACGTGGGAGCGGCCAGCGAACCGGTTGCCGAGGCCACCAACTGAGCGGTTTCCACGGTCCTGACTGCAGACGAGCACACAATGCAGTCGGGAATCAGGCCTTCCGATTTCAGCAGCGCGGCCGTGGACTCGGCCAGTGAACGCCCGGCCGTCGTCAGCGGCCGTTCGTGGTCTGAAAATGCAGGGTTGTTGGAAACAGCGTGGGAGTGTCTCATCAACATCAGTGTCTTCATCAACGGTCCCTGTTGCGGTCGATTCCTCTGAACATGAACGGCCTACACATCGCGAACGGAATTCGACAGGAATTCGTCCGTATGTGCAAGAATTCCGAGAATTGCCTGAATCACGCGGTCGACAATCTTCGCGCCGGCCGGAACCTGTCGTCGGATCACGAACCGGCCGGCCTGCAGGTCACCCAGAATCTGTTGCAGATGTTGCCGCATCGCGCTTCGAAAGATGGACAGCTCATCGCCGGTCAGGTCACGGCGCATCAGCGACGTGCGGTCGGTGGTTCGCCGACGGTGGAGTTCTGCCAGCGTGTCACCGTGGCTGCGGTACAGGAATCCTCCAACGTACGCGCGCCGCAGCAGACCGTGCGAATCAAACTGATAGAACGGATCCTGATCAACGTAGATGCTCAGGCGACCATCCCTGCGGAACCCGGCGGTGATCGGCTGCGTGACGCTGCCGCAGAGGATCTCGGCGCGTTCCACCATCGCCGCCGGTACGGCATCAAGCGCGCCGTCGCTTCACGCATCAGGTCTTCCCGGTCGGTTTCGTGGCGTGCCATGGGCAGGTCCGATCTTGCGACGTCATTCAGTTTCGACTGCGCGATTTGTACATGCGCGGAGTTCCGTCCGGACCGATCTGTACCGTGAAACTGCTGCCGTCGGCGGCAACGGAAGCCTTCACCCACTGGCCCTGACAGGTCTCTGTCGTGCCGGTGTTGGCGATGAATTCCGCAGACGGCTGCTGGTCATCGCTGAGAGCCACGTTGCGATGCAGTTGATAGATGTCTACAAGCGATGCGACTTCGCGGAGCGTCGCCTGAGTCTGCTCGTGGCCACCTTTGGTCGGGCCGTTGCACATCACCGCAACCGTTGGATCGATGGCCAGCACCAGCGCCGGATTGTTGCTGGTTGGCAGGCCGTGATGCGTCACCATGAACAGGTCCACCTGGCCAACCGGATTGTTCGGCGTGACCAGCTTCGCTTCGACATTCCATGTCAGGTCGCCGCAGCACAGGAAACGGAAGTCACCGAACTCGAACAGGACACTCAGGCTCGCCGCGTTGTCCGAAGGATCGTCTTTCATCGCGACGTGCCGATCGGAGAACGGATTCTTCGGCCCGTCGTTGGCAATGACTTCGCGTCCGGAAGTCAGCACTTTTGTTTTGAAAGGCGTGGCCCCCGATTTCAGTGCGACAGTGTCCCCTACCTTCAGCGGTCGCGACTGGTTCTGGCTGGCGGCGCGGTATGCGGCGATCCGTTCTTCGAATCCGGGATCTTCCTGCAGCACGTCAGGAATGCCCCGATCCCAAAACGTGCCAATGCCGAATTCAGCAGCCAGCGCTGCGTGATTTCCATAGTGATCCAGATGCCAGTGTGACACGACGGCATGGTCGATGCGGGACAGACCCGCGACGTCGCTTGCCACATGAATGATCCGGTGCAGATCCCGTCCGTGGTTGTCGGGGTAGCCGGAATCAATCAACACCGACTCGCCGGCAGGCGTGACCAGCAGCGTTGCCGCCCCGCCTTCCACGTCAATAAAGTAGATGTCCAGGCGACCGTCATTCGAGTCCGCCGGGACAGCGCCGACAGTCAGCATCAGGCAAGCGAGAAATGCACAGGCTTTGCGAATCATACGGGGCACTCCACATCAGGAAGTCACACGTGCCGCCGGATTCACCAACGTGACGCACCACACGATCCGGCCATCAGGCTTAATGATAGCCAAACCCGCCTGCGTCCGCGCGTGAAGCGGACATGCAATGGAGCCCGCTCGCGGATTGCCGAGTCGGTAACCTGTCGTCGGTCTCACAAAACGTTTGCGTTCCGGTCATTCCGGTTATTCCGATCGGGTGTCCGGGGAACGTGATTCCTTAACACTTGTTGCCGAGTTGCGACGTCCGCAATGATGATTTGAGACTACGGTTGCTCAAATCTCCCCTCAGATTGTCGACGCTGCCACTGCACGTTTCGTCCGCACGGTGTTCGGACAAATCACCGGATGAAACGTGCCGTCGGGTCCGTCGTCGATCGCTCCCGCTGCTGCATGACTGAACCGCTACTGCGCTGTCGCATTTCGTGACAGCGCTGCGGGAACGCAACACACGAGGGGACATTCATGGCGACTGCTTCTTCAGGTTCGCTGCTGGTTGTTGACGATGACCGCTACATTCTGAACGCCATGGCCGACTACCTGCGTAGTCTGGGCCACAGAACCGAAACCGCTTCGACCTGCCTGGAAGCCATTCGTCGGATGGAAGAGTTTCCGTTCGAAGTCGTGGTCTGCGACGTCAATCTGCAGGACAAGGACGGCTTCGAACTGCTGCAGTGGGCTCGCGAAAACGCGCCGGAAACCGCCGTCATTCTGTTGACGGGATTCGGCACGATCGAAAGCGCCGTCGAAGCCATTCGCATGGGGGCATTCGACTACCTGACGAAGCCGGTCATCGACGAGGAGCTGAATCTTTCGATCGAACGCGCCATTGGGCAGCGGCAGATCCTGGAAGAAAACCGCAGTCTGCGAGCCCAGTTGCGCGAAAAGCACGGGATGTCGAATATCGTCGGCAAAGACTACAAGATGCTGCGGATGTTCGAGCTGATCGAGAGCGTCGCGCCGACTCGCACCACCGTCCTGATTCTTGGCGAAAGCGGTACCGGCAAGACAATTACCGCTCGCAGCATTCACCAGCACAGCGACCGCGCCGACAAGCCGTTTGTTGAAGTGGCCTGCGGAGCACTTTCGGAAACGCTGCTGGAAAGTGAACTGTTCGGTCACGTCGCCGGAGCGTTCACCGGAGCATCACACGACAAAGTCGGCAAGTTTTTGCAGGCAGATGGCGGGACACTTTTCCTCGACGAAGTTGCCACCGCTTCCCCGTCACTGCAGGTCAAGCTGCTGCGAGTTCTGCAGGATCGGGAATTCGAAGCGGTCGGCGGAAATCAGACTCACAAAGTCGACGTGCGACTGGTGCTGGCTACGAATCAGGATCTGGAAGAAGCTGTCCGCCGCGGCGAATTCCGCGAAGACCTGCTGTACCGCATCAACGTGATCACGCTGACTCAGCCGGCACTGCGCGAACGTCTGGGTG
>CAZHET010000381.1:0-6382 GCA_964531585.1 uncultured Planctomycetaceae bacterium
CGCAGCCCCGGATACCAGGCCACCGGCGGCAGCGAGACCGGTTCAATCGTTAACGCATCGGGCAGCAGAACAGCGGGAACACCGGGCGGGATCGAGCCTCGCTCTTTTACTCGGTTCCGTTCATCGCCTCCCGTATAGAACCAGGTCGGCGCATCGGGCTGCTTGTCGTACACACGCACCGCGCCCAACCGCTGCACACCTCGCGTCCCCGCGTAGGTATAGTCCTGAAACGGACCCGGATCGGCCTCGCCGGGCACCCGGTCCTGCCGAATGAAAACCGGCTCGAAGAACGCCCGCAGCCGGAAGTAGTCGCTGTGCTCGATCGGATCGTACTTGTGGTCATGGCAGTGGGCACAATTGAACGTCAGCCCCAGAAACGACTTGCCGGTATGTTCAACGGCACTCCGCATCCAGTCGTTCGGGTTAAGCGAATAGTAGTTCCGGATCAGGTAGCCGGTGGCCACGCCGGCGTCGTAGTCCTCCGGGAACAGCTCGTCGGCGGCCAGCATCTCTTGCAGCATCCGGTGGTAGCCTTTGCCTTTATTGAGCGACCGGACAATCCAGTCCCGCCAGCGGAAGATCTGCGAGGCACTGTTCCGCACGTCGTTCACGTCGCGCCGTCCGTACCAGTCGCTGTACCGCCAGACGTCCATCCAGTGCCGCCCCCAGCGCTCGCCGTGACGCTCGTCCCGCAGCAGGCGGTCGACGACTTTTTCGTAGGCGTCGGGCGAATCATCGGCGAGAAACGCCTGCAGTTCTTCGCGCGTCGGCGGCAGGCCGATCAGATCGAGGTAGACCCGTCGCAGCAGGACCTGCTTCGGTGCCGCCGGGCGAGGCGTCAGACCATGCCGCACCAGTTCCGCATTCAGAAAGGCGTCGATCGGGTTCGTGCCGCTACTCCGGTCCCCCAGCGACGGCACGGCGGGTCTTCGCGGCGGCTGAAACGCCCAGTGCTCGCGCGGGTCGGCCTCCGCCTGTTCCGACTCGGGCGACTTCGCCCCGTCGCGAATCCAGGCCCGCAACAGTTCGATCTGCGCTGCCGACAGCGGTTCCCCTTCCGGCGGCATCCGCTCGGTCGCCTCGTTCGCGGACACTCTCTCGAACAATCGGCTCTCATCCGGCTGCCCGGCCATGACCGCCGCGCCGCTGTCGCCTCCTCGGCGAATCAAACTACCCGTATCGAGCCGCAGCCCAGCCTCCTGCTTGAGCGCCCCATGACACGCATAACACCGCGCCTTCAAAAGCGGCTTGATGTCACGTTCGTAGCGAGTCGCATCGGCGAGCGCAAAGTTCGTGATGAGCAAACACACCGCAGTCGGCACTAAAGCGAACGGCAGGGCTGGTCTTACCTTGTGCATTGTCATCTGCCGTCCGCCTAATGTCGGTCGCATCGCGCTCATGTGCATGTCTCGTTCTCATTCCGAATCGAATTTCGCAGTCTTGCGACTGTCACCGCGATTTGGGAAACTCCCAACGGACAACCTCCAAATGCGACTTTCCATCTTCGCCGCGATACGAATAGGACGTCACCAGCATACCATCGTCGAGCTGCACCGTGGGCCCAAAGCCTCCACCTTGTGGCGTCCCGATAGGAGTTTTCGTATCCAACATGATGCGATCGTGCGTGAAATCAAACTCGAAACCATCGTCGGTTTCGGTTCCCATGATGGCTCGCACGCCGAGCGGCGGCCTGAGGTCGCGAACCGTGAACGTCAGCAGCAACCGCTTGTCTTGCAGCCGCAGCAGCGACATGTACATCTCGCCGTAGTCGCCGAAATCGCGGATGCGGTCGAACGTCTTCGCGCCGTCGGATGACGAAAACAAGATGAAGTGGTCGGCCTGATCGTTCCCCGCTGTGATCGGCCGGTCCTTGATCGGCAGTTCGTTGCTGTCGACGCGAACCAGCGCCCAGACTTTGCCTGATCGAGCCTGCCACAGCCACGTCTCGCCACCGAAGAAGCCGTACTGGCTCTTGAAATCCTTCGGTTCGCACTTCTGCGACTTGTCCCAGGTTTGGCCGCCATCGGTTGATCGCCAGACGAAATACGGTCCGCCCCCACCGTCGTAATCAACACCGAGCAGCAGCGTCCCGTCGGCCAGTTCCAGCACGTTGCGAGTCGTGTGATTGCTGGCCGTCGGCTTGATCTGTTCCGATTCGACCCGCGTCGATTGCCACGTCCGGCCGCCGTCTGTCGAGCGATGCAGGAAGCCGCAGGTGTAGCCCCATTCGTTGCGCACGTCCTGCGCCAGCAAATGACCGGTGATGAAGACCGTGCCGTTCTTGAGCACCGTCAGATACGGTTCGCGGCCGAGCAGATCGAGCGGCTGAGGACCGGTCCACGTTCGGCCGCCATCCGGCGAACGAAACAGCAGCGTCTGCTCCAGGACCTTGTTGCCGTCTCGCTGGTGCTGATGAAACGCGGTCAACAACAACTCGCCGCTCGGCAACCTCGCGATGCAGGGCTTGTAGTCGTCTGGTTCGCCCAACGGGATTCGCTCGGCGACAAGTTTGTCCGCCGCCAATGACTTTCGATCGGTCACAGCGATGTCGGCGGCGGACAGTCGGAACGAGTCCATCACGATCGACTGATCGACCGTGCCGTAGGCGTTGTCGCCGCCGACGTGGCCAAAGACGAAGATCCGGCCGTCCTTCGCCTGCACGGAACGAGGATAATAGGCCGTGCCCGGGACGTTGAGCTTGTTCCAAGTCTGGCCCGCGTCGCTCGTCCAGTGGATGCCGCTGGTTGCGATGTGGAGAACGGGACCTTGCAGCGTCGTCAATAATTCCGGCTGGCCGCTATGCGGCAGTGCGATCGGTCCCACTTTGCCAGGAATCCAGGTTCCGTCGGCTTTCTTAAGAATTCCCTGCCAGCGTTTGGCGTCATCGGTGCGTCGATAAATGGTCAACAAGTCGCCGTTATCGAGCTCCGCCACATCGAATTCCTCGGTGAAGCCTGCGATTTGATCTGCGGGCGCGGCCCGCAGCGGCTTGCCCCAGGTCCGCCCCTGGTCGGACGAAATCAGGATTGTCGGCTCGAGGCGGTTGCTGAATTCCCGGCGCGTGTGTTTGCCGGCCGGGAGCGGCGAGACTCCCAGCAACAAGAGCACTCGGCCGTCGCGGAGGGTCCGAATTCGCCGAGGCCAGACCGTGCTTTTCTCCGGGTCGAGCAGCACTTCGGGTTGGCCCCACGTCTTCGTTCCGTCGGTCGATCGTTGCAGAAAGCCGGTTTTCGGGAGGTCTTTGTCGTAGGGCAGGTAGAGGCCAAAAACTCCGCGAACGATCGTCCCATCGGGCAGGACCGATTGCGCTTCGCCGGTGACGCCGTTCATGCAGGTCTTAAACGGGTCGGCGCTCACTTGCTTCCAGGACTTGCCGGCATCGGACGAACGGAGATGCACGTTATGCAGATCGAGCCCCGTCATGTCGTACTGGGGATACCAGCTCAACAGGTCCATCACTTCTTTGGGTGCCTTCGGCCTGCCTTCGACCGGGCCGGTCGCCTGAGTGAAGCAGGTCATCAGGTCACCGTCAGGCATGATCCACGCTCCGACCCAACAGGTGTAACCCGGCGTTTGTGGAGAGTGATAAATCGTCTGCCGCTGATGCTCGACGGCTGAGAATTCGTCCGCTCTGCCTGCTTCATCGAGCGAGAAAAGCAAACAGGCAGCCAGTAACAGCCGCCACGGTGATGTGCGTCGCATGAAGATGATCTCTCCTGTGTGAGTCCTTGTGCAACATCCAGACTAAATCCTGGGTTGTGAGCGGCAAGGCGCTAGCCGCCGGTGAAAACACGGAACCGGCGGCTAGCGCCTTGCCGCTCACTCTCATCCAACAATTTAGCCTGGATGTCGCACGAGGTCTTTTGAATCGAATAGTCACAACGAAAGTACCTTACGGAAACTGAATCGCGTACAGGTCGGCGTCTTTCATGACGAAGCGCAAGCGGATCGGTTTCCCGGCAAGTTGGCTAACGTCGCTCCCCTGCTTCCATCCAACCACTTGTCTGATCCTGTCGCCGTAGATCTCTGGGCAGTCTATCAGTGCGAAGCCGGGAATTGGCTTGCCGCTAGCATCCTGAATTTCCACCTGGATCGAGCCAGCAGCACTGGTCGAGAAATTCATTTCCAGACGCTCTGGCCGTCGAGTTTCCAGCCCCGGTAGTACATTCGGTAACGGTCTCCATCCTGAAACACGACGTGATACCCGCTGAGATTTCCTTCCCACGGACTGTCGTTGACAATTGCTACCTCACGGCGGATTGGTTCGTGAAGCATTTGTTTCACATTGTGCAAGGTGGCGATGAGATAGTCGTCAACCAACGGCTCCAGGCGCGTTCCCATATCGATCGGCTCCGCTGCTCTGGCTGTTACCGCGACGATCAAAACGAGTGCCAGGCTCAGTTTGTTGATGAACATATCTGATCTGCTTTTTCTGTTGCTGAAGCGAAGACAGGAGGGAGACCTCATTATTCTGACCAGAAAGAATACAGATGGGCGTTATGCAGCGACAATCGCAGGCTGACTGTCTTGCCTTTGACGCTGTCCAGATCGCCCGACTTCCAGCGGAACTCCGCGCGCGGCTGGTTCCCTGTGACGGGTTCGGCAACGGCTACTGTCTGGCCATCTCCGTCGAGCAGCGTGACACCAAGTTCGCCAGCCCTGGCATCCACGTTGACGTGCAGTGTTGTCCCCGCGAGCACAAACGGCTTGGTCAGCAGCGTGCCTGGTTCGTCGCCTGCATCGAGCGAGACGAAACCGTCTCGTCGCAGCACGGCGAGACAGATCGCGCCCATTCCGCCAGACTCCGGCTGAGCAGGTTCCGCACGATACTTGATTCCCGTGTAGTAAAACCAGAGTTCGTCATCACGCACGATCGGTGCGCTGGGAGGAAGCAATTGCGTCAAGTCGAAGGCTCCGCCCTTGACGGGAGAAGGGCCAATGAACGTTTTCCGATCGCCAGCATGTTGCCACGTTTGCAGATCGCGTGAGCTGCGCAATTGAACGAGATGAAATCCGTCAGTGTTGCCAATCGGGATCTTTCCCGTTGCATGATAAACCGCCGGCATCGCGACATAGAGTCCCTCGTAGCGGAACACTCCAACGTTATAAATGTCTGCGTTGTAGTCGGCGGGATCGTTGTATCGGGGTTGCTGAAACTGATCGTCCGCCAACCGCGTTAAGATATTGGCCCTGGCCAGTCGTTGATCCTCCTCGTCGGTATGAATCAGCACGCCGGTGTTTGTCCATGTCTGGAAATCCTTGCTGGTCCAGAGGCCGTGCGATCGACCGAACGGGCCACTTGTCTTCAGAGTTGCGATAAACGTGCGGCTTTGACGGTCGTAACTCAGATTCGATTCGTCCGACGATGGCAGCACGGGAACATCGAGTTTCTTCCAGTGGATTCCGTCGGGGCTGACAATTGGCTGGCGACCGATGGCGCCCAGGAATCCCTTGAATCGCCGCTGCGGGTCGGCGTCGTCCGGATCGTAGACCACGTTCTCCATCGCATTGGCAGGCCACGCCGAGTCCGGTTCGACGGCGACGAAATTGTTCTCCCGCGAATCCTGATACTTCCATTGACGCAGGATGGGTTTGGTCCACTTCACCCCGTCCACACTCTCGGCATACGTGGTGCCAGCAACACCCGCCGCGGGCGTGGAGGTGATCAGCCACAACTTGTATCGCTTCGCCTGTTCGTCCCAGACCGGAGCACAGCGAGTTTGCAAAGCCGTCTCCCAGGGTTGGTCCGGCTTGATCACCGCGCCTCGCTTCTCCGGCTGATGCAACGTCCGCTTGAGATTCTCGATCTTTGCAATCGCGTCGTCATCCAGAAACAGTTGCCGTTGTCCGGCGGGAATTCTGCGGGCTTCCTCGGCAGCCGCGACCGACAACGATCCCAGGCACAGTACGAGCAACACCGCGGAGATCTCGCATTTGTGATTGTGAGGCAACATCATGAACATTATTCGCCTTTCGCCTGAATGGTCAGCTTGCTGAGCGTGGCACACGCCTTGTCACCGTTCTCGACGCCCGAACTGCTGTGCAGCGTCATATGCACTTCGAAGTCCTGGAGCGATCCCAGTTCGCCAGCCGGAACCTCCAGCTTCAGAGAGCCGTTGTGGACTCCTTGCGTTTGGACTTCCCACTTTGGTTTCTCACCGCGCGGTCCGACGCTCAGTGTCATCGATCCCCCCAGACTTGGGCCGTTGGCAGAGCAATCGGCCATGACGACGAGCTGCTTCAAGGGTTGCGGCGACGAGAGTCGTTGCACCAGATGAGTCGACGTGGCGAAGCCGCCCTTCATTCCCACCCAAAAGCCACGGTCACGATAGCCGCCGTGAGTCGGGTGGCCCACATCGAGTCGTCCGAGGTGCTGCCAGCG
>CAZHET010000382.1:0-6377 GCA_964531585.1 uncultured Planctomycetaceae bacterium
TGGGAACACTATCCGGTACGGCAGAAAGTTGCCGACCGGCTGCAGCGACCGACGATTCTGCAAAACGACGCCAACGCCGCGGCCTACGGGGAGTACTGGGCCGGTTCGGCCACCAACGCCTCCAGCCTGGTGTTCATCACGCTGGGAACGGGACTTGGTGGCGGCATTATCGTCGATGACATGATCATCGAGGGCGAACATTCGCACGGCTCGGAATGCGGTCACATCATCATCGAAATGGATGGCGGCCGGCTGTGCCCCACCGGTCAGTACGGAACGCTGGAAGCCTACTGCAGCGCGACGGCGCTGATCAAACGCTTTCGACACGTCGTCAATGAAGGTCGCACTTCGTCGGTCATCGATCGTCTGGACGATGTGACGCCGCTGTCGCCGTTGCTGATGGCCGAAGAGGCCGAAAAAGGCGACGAGCTGTCAACGGAGCTGATTCTGGAAATGGCCCGGTGCCTCGGAACCGGTATCACGACGATCTGTCACGTGATCGATCCGACAATGGTGTTACTGGGCGGAGCAATGACATTCGGTCGACACGAAACGAAGATCGGCCGCCTGTTTCTGGAACGCGTATGCGACGAGTTTCAGTCGCGGGCGTTCCCGGTGATCGCTGAAAAAGTCACAGTCGACTACGCGTCACTGGGCGGTAATGCAGGCTTCATCGGAGCCGCCGGCTGCGCGCGCAGAGCACTGAAGCTCGGCCGTGTGTAGATGGTTCGCGGGGAACGTGGCGTCCCGCGCGAGTTGGCGAACTCCGCAGGTTTCAGAACGAAAATCCGCTGATTCGGCTGACTGTCGCCATGCAGCAGACCATCTGACTCAGCAGCAGCCAGTGCCACGGGTCGAGACGGCGAACAGGATCCGACGTTTGCCGAGTCGATGTTCTCGACATGCACCAAACGGCGGCCGCAATCAGAAACCACGGCATTAGAAAACACCACAACCGAGCGGCCTCGCCCTGGTTCTTGCCCGACAGCCACAGCAGCACGAACGTGGCCATTGCTGCAGCGACCAGTGTGACGTCCGATGACTCCGCCTCGGGGTGCTCGCGACAAGTCAGCACACTGCGCGTAGCGGAAACAGTTCCGGTGACCGCCGTCACTGCCAGCGGCAGACCAATCGCGAAACTCAGCTCGACAGGGTTCACCAGCAGCCATTTCCACCACGTGCGCACGTACTGTTCGTAAAAGCCCGCGTGGTTGGACAGATTCCATTGCCACACCCGAAACAGGTTGCAGTCGTTGGCCGCCGACCACACAGCGGAAGCCAGCAGCACAGCTACCAGGACAATACTCAGCAACCCCATGTCCGTCAGAGCGCGGCGGTCGCGATTGCGGAACGCTCGCACGGCAACGAACAGGCACAGCACGACCAGGACCGGCAGATGCGCCAGGCTCATCATCAGACCGAGCCACAGAAATACTGCACCGAAGAGGCACGCCGTGACACTGCGTCGCCGGATTCCAGTGACTGCCAGTGCCAGGGTGCTTGTCGCTGTCAGAGTGAACAGTACGTCTGATTTCGGAGCGAACACGGCAATGGCCGGGACGGTCGGCCAGAGGCAGCAGATCATCCACGCGGTTCGCCGATCAAACATGCCGGCCAGCAGAACAAACAGCGGCACAACAACCAGCGCCGCAGCCAGACTCGTGCAGGAACTGACAAGATGCAGGGCTGCGACTTCGTGTTCGTCCAGTGGCCGCATGCGTGGAAATTCCAACTGACGCAGCGCGTCACGGACGTCGCGATTTTCGACTGCAGCCAGCAGGCGGACCAGTCGCGGAGATGATTGGCACAGAGAAATCGCCGCTCGGTGCAGCAGAAACAGTCCTGGAGGATGTGTGCCGACGTGCAGCACTTCCCCTTCGCGCATGCGAGCTTCGTAGCCCCGAAGAAACTCAGCGCGGGACTCCATCAGAAACGCCGCTTCAAAAAAGTAACCGGACGCGGAGGGATCATACAGCACAAAGTACGGCTTCGCGGCTCGGTGAGCCGGCGGAGCAGAATGCTCAACCGCATCCATCCATCCCCAGCTCAAAGCAACCAGCGCAAAGAGCGCCGGAATCGCGCGGCGGCGTTCCGCTGCCGCCCACGTCGCACCAATGGCCGCCACAACGAACAGCAGGACTCCGAGGAGCATGGCCGGAAGGAAGCGTTCCGCCGCATCCAGCAAATCGGCGGGCCATTCATGCCGCTGCCAGACCCATTCCCCGGGAACACCTGCCGGGACGGCATCTGACGCCAGCACCAGCAATGTGGTGATTGTTGCGGCGGTGTACACCACCGGCCATTTGAGAGACGCGCGGTTCAGTGGAAGACAAATCCTGCAGAAACGAAGCGGCAACAAAAGAAACCCTTCGGAAGCACGATCTTCCGAAGGGTTTCAGGTGACCTGCGTCAACGCAGTGAACCGCGTTGGCTATTCCTGAGGCTGTTCGCCATCCTTTCCGAGCAGGATGGTAATCGCCCCGCCACTGCCACCGCCGCTGCCAGGATTCAGGATGTAGTCCGCGTCGAGAGCTTTCTCGATGCGCTGCTTCGCCTGAGCCAGGTGAGCCGTCGTGTAAGGATCGTGACGGTCGGCGGCCGCTGACTGAGCCGCTTCGATCTTCCTGACAATCTGCCGCAGTTGTTCGGACGCCAGCATCGAGATTGCCCGGGACGCCGCGCTGGAACCGTTTCCTGGCAAAGTCAGGTCGATCAGCCGTTCAAGATGCTCACGCTGCAGATTGCGTCGCAGGCTGGAAACACGCGGTTCCCGCGCGCTGTATTTGCCTTCCGCCTTCGCTTCCAGTTCGCCCCACACACTGCCGGTAACCGTCGTCAACAGTTCGGGCAAAGTCAGTGTGTCCTGATCGGCGGGCACGCGGAATTCGTTGTCGTAAACTCGTTTCAGCGTCGTCGGATTCATCAGCATCGTCAGCGTGGAAGCCTGAATGCCCATGATGCGATCGTGGATCGGCCAGGTCGATTCGTCGAAGAACGATGCCTGGTTGTCGAGCCACTTGTCCAGCCCCATTGCCGTGACCAGTTCCGGATTGAGGCCATAAACGGTGTCATCGAACGTATTACTGACCACGAAATTCAGCGCCTTGCGCTGTTGTTCGGCAGGGACGACTTCGATGGGCTTGCGTCCGTTCGGATCGCCCTTCTTGTCGCGGAAGACGAAGGCTCCGCCGACCCAGTTTGCCATCATGGACACGGCTCGCGTCTGATGACTGAGCGTCAGTTCGTAGCCATAGCGGACACGGTCCCAGCTATCGCCGTCCTTGATGAAATCGGACAGCAGGCGCTCGCGATGATGTTTGGCGAGCCGCATCTGGTTTTCGGCGTAGGCCAGCGGGTCTTTGCTGAAGTCATAGCGGCGAGCCAGCGGGTCGGATCCGCCGGTGTCTTCATCCGTGCCGAAGACGAGTTCCGGTTCTGCGACGCGCTTCAGAATCTTGTCGGTGTCGCCGAATGTGTAGCCGTACTCGATGGCCCACAGATCGTATGGTCCAATCCCTGTCATGCTGTAATCGCCCTGCACCTCACCGGCATTCATACAGATGTTGACGCCGATGTAGTCCATGACGGAACCCGCAAGCTGCTTCTTGCCCTTCATTTCATTGCTGTTGATCTCATCCATCGTGTAAACGCTGGATGCCTTGAAGTTGTGACGCAACCCCAGAGTATGACCAACTTCGTGAGCCACCAGATGTGCGATCAGCGGTCCAACGAAAGATTCCGGCATTCCGTCCAGCATTTGCTCAGCCGGTGTCTTCTCTTCGTCCTTATCTTTCTTTTCGCCATCGTCTACTTTGGCATTGTCCTTGTCACCATCTTCGTCTTTGCTCGGTTCATCCTTTGGCTGCTCATTCCCGGAGCTGGCGTCAGCTGCCACTGTAACCGGCGACGGAGACGGAGTCGTTGACGGAGCCCTGGCTGCCGTCCATGTTCCCTTCAGGTTCATTTCGCCGTTGACAGCGGCCCAGTCACCCTTCAGCTCGCCGTCCTTGAGTCTGCCGGTCAACGTCACGGTCACAGGCTCTTCCGGCTTGAAGATGGCCGTCATTTCCTGAGTCGACTCGTCGAACGCAACACTTTCGAAGGCTGCCTCCTCACCGAGGAATGTGAGTTGCCCGGTCAGTGTCCCGCCCTCCGCGGAAAATGACATCGTGACAGGCATGACGTCCAGCGGGAAGTTGGCAGCGGCCAGACCGCTGACCAGCGCGTTCCATCGCCCGTCCAGCGGGTGAGCCTTTTGCTCATCAGCACTGGCAGTGGTTTCTTCCGGCAGCCCCAGCGTCAGATGCATCTTCATAAGTGCCAGGTCGAAGGACATGCCTTCTGCGGCAAGGCACATGCCGTTAACCTGACTCGTGCGTCCGATGAGCCCATCATACTCGTCATCGCCAATGAATCGGGTATCGACGGATCCGATGGGATGACCGGAAAACGGGCGCTGGCTTTCGCGAGCGATTTCTCCGGCAATCTGTTCACGCAGTGCAGGAGGTGCGAGGCGAATGCGGGGATCCCATTCCGGATGACGCGCCAGCCAGGCCAGCGTTTCCGGCCCGAAGCCTTCCATCGCCACCTTGGGCAGCAATTCGCTGAACTGCTTTTGATAGTGGCGAATCCACCCGTCAGTCAGAATGATGTCCGCATCGAGAATCTGGCCGGTCAGCGGATGAACCCGGCTGGGACCAATTGCGGTTCCCACGTCGTTATTGAGCCAGCGAACGAAGTTGTAATTGACGTCTTCCGGATCCTTGTCCATGTGGGCACCGGATGTCTGGTCCTGATAGTAAACTTCGATTGCGTTTGAAATCCCGACTTTCTCGAAGGCCTCGTTCCATGCCAGAATGCCTTCACGCACCCAGCGACGATAGCGAACGGGCGTCGTGTGTTCGATGTAGAATACGATGGGGTTCTTCGGTGGGCTGAGCTGCAGCTTGGGATCAGCCTTCTCCAGGTGCCAGCGATTGATGTACCGAACCCGTGTTTCGCGATCGTTGTACTTCGCCAGATCGGTATAGGTTGTCGTGAAGTAGCCGACACGCTGATCCGCGACACGTGGCTTGTATCCCGTGCTGTTGGGGATCTCGCTGATGGAATAGTGCAGCTTCCTGAGATTGCCGCGGATCGAGGGAACCTCGAACGCAATTTCGACGTTGTTTTCAAACGCCTGAGCCGTGGCGATCGAATAAACGCCGTACCGCGCCGACGGACTGGTCGCGCCGTCTGACCCGAAAAATCTGGACGCCTGCTGGACCAGCATGTCGTCGAGATCGATCACCGGACCGCCGCCCGGACCGATGGTCGCAATCGGCACATCCAGCAGGATGCGGTCCGTAAACAGCCGATTGACGGACGACTCCGCTTCCTGATCGCCGATCGCCCGCATTTCGATGTTCGGTTCGATCAGCGCGATGCGTTTGTCATAACGCCGCCAGTAAACGTACAGCTCGCCACTTTGCAGCCCCGCATATGGGTGGCCGCTGGCGACGGTCAGTGCGATGAAGTACTTCTTGCCAACGAAGTTGCGAGGAAGTTCTGCAAACATCTGGCCGTCCTTTTCACGCTTATACAGCGTGTACATCGGCTTGATGTTGGCCTTCGTCACCACCTTCTCAAAGCCCTCCAGCACTTTGGCGTGCGGCGGAAATTCGGGTTTCGCTTCTTCCTGCGCGAACAGATTCGCGACAGGCTGCGCCAATACGACGGACGCCGCGAACAGCGTCAGCAACGACAGACGATCGGTTTGCATATTCAGACTCTCCTGCAACGAATGAACTTTGAGTGGTGGTAACAAACCAGCAATGTGGCATCGACGTTGGCCACCGCGCGGAACGGGCCGAAAAACAACGCACGCGATGCCCCGCCCTGGCGGCGGTTTGGGCACGCCCCCTCCGCCGCCTACTTTAGGCCGTCCGCGCCGCATCTTCCACGAGTTTTCCAGCCTTCCAAATCTACCCGCTGGATTTCCGAATGAAAACTGAGACCACGCAGAAAGCCGGCTGTGCCGAAAAGTTGGCTGGCGCGCATGCCGCGGTGGTTGCAAGCGATCAGCGCGGGTCAACGTGCACCCGTTCGCCAATCCGCATGACTGGCACGCATGACTGGCAAACATGACTGGCACGCGAGACCGGCTTAATCGACGATCACGACCACGCAGGTGATGTTGTCCCGCGAACCGCCTTCCAGAGCGGCATCGACGATCGTCTGAGAAAGCTGTTGAGGGTCGTCGCCGGAAGTCAGCAGGCTTAGCAGCTTTTCGTCGCTGATGCCGTCGGTCACGCCGTCAGAGCACAGCAGGTATCGGTCACCCGGCCTGGGAAAGATCTGGCGTGCTTCTGTCCCGGAGGACCCGTCGCGCGTGCCCA
>CAZHET010000383.1:0-6369 GCA_964531585.1 uncultured Planctomycetaceae bacterium
GTGGTACCCGGCGCGCGGGCAGCCCGCTTCACGCCTGTGGCAGTCTGACGCAGACCTGGCCGTCGACGATTTCCGTTTCGTAGCGAGGCTGCCGGAGCTGTTCGTTCAGGCAGTGCTGGCCGTCGCGGACGTCGAACTGCCAGCCGTGCCACGGACGCGCGACGATGCAGCCGTTCAACTGTCCCTTGCCCAGCGGACCTGGCCACTGACTGCAGAATCTGCCGATCAGCCGGTTTCCAAAGCATCGTCGTGCGATGATGCTCGGAACGATTCATCAGTGCTGCGTTGAGTCTTTCCTGGCGCGGCGCGTTAATCGTCAGATGTCGCATATTCGCTCAACTCGAACCATCGATACGCGCGGCAGAGCGTTCAAACGATGGCCAGCTCACTTGCAGTCAGCCGATAGCGATTGACAAACAGTCGACTGGACTGCGTTCCCGACAGAGAACGTGGCTGCGTCGCAACAGTCTCGGATGCGGGGTATTGCCCAGCAGGCCAGGACGCCGAAGTTCACGCAGCCATCTGGTGCTGAATGAAAGAAGAACCCGCCGACAACGCGGTGATGTTGCGCGTTGTGCGACGAGGACAGACCACGCATTCACATTGCAGAGTTCACATGTGGTGCGGCGGTTGGTCCCAGGAAAGCCGCGAACTTTCGTGGCCCGCTAATATATTCTGACACGCGTCTGACCGGCAGCAGGCAGGTTCTTGAGACGGTTCATTGCAATTGCCACCGCGAACTCCGCAAGCGGCGACGGACAACGCGGGCTTCGGCTATCGCATTACGAATCGCATCAGCGGCACGGCCACCAACAACGTAGCCTCAGGCAACGCGGATAACACTCTGCCGTAGTCCGCTGCTATAATGCGGCCGATTCGCGATTTGCCCTTCGATGATCGGAAAGGACGTTGTTCCATGACCACACTTGCTGCCCCAACACTGACTGGTGAAGACCGGTTCGCACTGGGCGGCATCAGGTGGGAGTTCTATCTGCAGTGCTGCGAAGAACTCAGTGATCGCCGTGTGCGGTTAACGTACAACGAGCCGACCCGCCGCCGGATCTGGCCGTGGAAGTGGAGATCACCAGCAGCCTTGCGAATCGTGTCGGGATTGATTCGGCAATCGGCGTGCCGGAGATCTGGCAGTTCAACGGCCGACAACTGCGGTTCTGCCGGTTGCAGCCCGCTGGCGAATACGCCGACATCGAAACCAGCACCACTTTTCCCTTCCTGCGACCCGCAGATCTGCTGCCGTTTCTGGGTTTCGACGATCCGCGTGATGAGACCACGCGGCTGCACGAGTTCGTGACATGGTTCCGCAACCGCGGTTGAACGCGATCGGTCCGTTTGCGACGCGAAGCGATCCGATGGCGACTCATTCAGCCGCGCGCATTCGAAACGGTTTGCTGTTCACGATCCCCAGAACCAGCGAGGAAAACCGGTACTCGTTGTCTGCGGCCTGCCGGACGATCTTCCGAATCGCCGGAGCATCCCGGTAGTCGACTCCGCGGCCCAGAGCGTAAGTCATCAGCTTTTCGGTCAGCGTGCCCACAAAGAGTTCCGGACGCGCCAGCAATCCGGCTTCCAGCCCTTCGACGCCGACGAATTCACTGCCGTCCGGCAGTCCGCCGGTTGCGTCGACCGGTGTGCCCGCTTCGAGATCTCTCCAGCGACCGACGGCATCGTAGTTTTCCAGAGCGAAGCCGACCGGGTCCATCAGATTGTGGCAACTCGCACAATTGGGATCGGCGCGATGCTGAGCCAGTCGTTCACGCACAGACAGGTTCGCGGCCACCGTGTTATCTTCCAGAGCCGGAACGTTCGCTGGTGGCGGAGGAGGAGGCGTGCCGATCAGGTTCTGCAGAATCCAGTGGCCTCGAATCACCGGCGACGTGCGAGTCGCGTACGATGTGACAGTCAGGATGCTGCCGTGTCGCAGCAGACCGCCTCGCCGGCTGTCTTCGCCGAGATCAACTCGCCGAAAGCGGCTGCCATGCACGTGCGGAATGCCGTAGTGTTTCGCCAGGCGTTCGTTCAGGTACGTGTAATCGGCTCGCAACAGGTCCAGCACGCTGCCATCGTTGCGAACAACCTCCGCCACCAGCAGCTCGGTCTCTGTTCGCATCGCCTGCCGGAGGTTTTCGTCGAAGTCGGGAAACAGCCGCAGGTCCGGAGTGATGGAATCCAGGTTGCGAAGATACAGCCACTGCCCGGCGAAGTTGGTGACCAGCGACCGAGATCGCTCATCCGCCAGCATTCTGCGCACCTGTTGTTCCAGAACTTCGTTGTGGCCGTGTTCGCTCCGGGACTGCGAAGCTCCTGCCGAGCCGCGGTTGCGCAATTCCCCGCCGATGGCGAGTTCCAGCAGCTCGTCATCCGGAATGCTGCTCCACAGGAAAAACGACAACCGCGAGGCCAGTTCGACGTCGGTGATTTCGTAGGGCTCATCGACCGGGTTGCCTGCCGGATCGCGTTCAATCCGAAACAGGAATTTCGGGCTGACCAGAATTGCCGCCAGCGCGGATTCGATTCCCGCGTCGAAGCCGCCTTCGTCGCGGCCCTCGCGAAAGAACTCCATCGGCCCCGCGATGTCTGATTCGCTGACCGGCTGTCGCCATGCCTGGCGAGCCAGCTTCGTCAGAATTTCGTTCGCGCACGCTTCTTCGTCGTCGGCATCGGCGGGCTTGCGGATAAAAACCTTCTTCCGGCTGGGAGTCTCACCGGGGCCGGTTGCGTCGAACGGTCCTGTGATCGAAACCTGAAACACCGCCGGTGCCGTCCGAGGATGGCGATGATAATTGAACCGAGACTGATACGGCTGACGATCCGTCTCAATCAGTGAAGGCGACTGCCGCGGAAACGTCACTCCCAGCTCGTGAGGCCCCGCCGTCACGGGAAACCGCACGACCAGATGGGCATCGACCCTGCTGAAATCCTGACTTCCCTTTGGCGGCGGACTGATCGTGAACAGTTCGACGCGTTCGCGATCCAGCAGCACTTCCATCTGATGCTGTCCGTTGAGACCCTCGACGTGTTCATTGCGGTCGCGAGCCAGCCGGACCGCCACTTCGTACTCGCCGCTTTGCGGAAATGTATACTGAATCAGCGCGCCTCCGCGCGTGCCGATCGGAAGCCCCGGAATGTGTTTTTCCTGAGTGATGTCCGCGGGAACCCGAATCGTGTCACCGCCGACGGCACGCCCGGTTCTGCCGACTGCCAGCCGCGCGACCTTCTGCGCTGCCGACACGTAGCGGTTCAGCAGCGTGGGAGACAGTTCACCGACGGTGATGTTGTCGAAGCCGTGACTCGATTCGTCGCGCGGCAGCAGCGCGGCCGCATCAAAGTCAATCGCCAGCAGATCGCGAATCGCATTCTGATACTCCGTGCGAGTCAACCGACGAAACGTGTCCGTGCGTCCCGGCTGCGGATTCCGCTCGGCCTCGCGATCCAGTTCCTGTTCGAGTGCCGTCAGCGCGGCGGCGAGTTCCTCATCGTGAGGCTGAGGTGCTTCCGGTGGCGGCATCTGTCTCGACCGCAGCTTGCGAACGACCTTTTCCCACGTCTCTGCGTGGTCAGGCAGCGGCTTCGACACGATGGATTCCAGATTCAGCCCGAAGGCCGGTTCATCGCCGCTGTGGCAGTCTGCGCAGGTGGTGCGGACGAACTGCTGAACAGAATCGGGCGGAGTCGTCGACGCATTCTCAGCAAAGACACTTGAGCGGCCGAAGGCAACCGGCATCAAGGCAACCAGCATCAGAGGAATCAGAAACCGCATGCGGAATGTCAGGGCTGCCATACCAGATCGCTTTCGGAGAATGGAGTTACCGATTGATCAGATCATCCGTCCGCAGGACCGCATCGAGCATATCGCGCGGTCGTCGGTCAGCCCGACGCCACTGTCCGGTCCGGACGCGTTACTCGTACGTGGCTGACGACAGATCGACGTGGAAAATGTTTCCGTCGTAAGTCACCAGCAGCAGTTCGCCGTGATCGTCGAGTCCGAAGGATGCGACGCCGCCGGGGGCAGTTCCAAGTTCGCGCACGTCAGGCACTTCGCCGTCGCGCTGCCGCAGGCCCCAGACTCGGCGTGTGTTGTAGTCGCCGAAGATGTACACGCCGTGGAATGACGACTGCGGGTTCGCTCGGTACACGTAGCCGCCTGTCACGGAAAACCCCAGACCGTGTTCATAGGCAAACAGCGGCTCCGCGTAGGTTTCCCCTTCGCGTCGGAATTCTTCGGAAAACGGGGCATAGGCTTCGCGGACGTTCCAGCCGTGGTTCTCGCCGCGCTTTACGATGCAGACTTCTTCGAACTTGTTCTGTCCCACGTCACCAAGCCACAGCTCTCCCGTGACGCTGTCGAAGCTGAAACGCCACGGTTCGCGAAAACCGATCGCCCAGGTTTCCGGACGAATCGACGCATCGCGTTTGTGAGCCGCCAGAAACGGGTTGTCTGCGGGAATCGCATATGGCCGACCGTCGTCCTGGCGATCGACATCGATGCGCACCATCGACCCCAGCAGTACTCGCGGGTTCTGAGAATGACCGGGCGGATCTTCCTGCGGTCCGCCGTCGCCGAACGCTGCGTACAGCATTCCATCCGGCCCAAACGCGATGCAGCCGCCGTTATGGTTGTACGCCGGCTGTTCAACTTCCAGAAGTCTGACTGACGCCGTGCCACTGTCGCTCAGCCGATCCGCCGAAGCTCGCCGTTCGGCGATCGTTGTCTTGACCTTGCCGTCTTCGCGAACCTCGTATTCCAGAAAATAGCGGCCGTTCGCTGTGTAGTCCGGATGAAAGGCAAGACACATCACGCCCTGATTCGGACTGGCGAACGATTCGGTGCTCAGGTCGAGGAACAGTTCCTTCCGCGGATTGTGTTTGTCTCGAATGAAGCGCCAGACCTTGCCCTGCTGGTGTTCCAGCACCACAAACTGGTTGGCAACTCCGGGGATCGCAGAACAGTACACCGGGTTTTCGAACGTGACAGATTCCGGATGAATGCGCACGAAGTTTACCGGTGTCGCGAGCCGCGGGATGTCCACCTGCCGGCCTCCGGTGGCGAGTCCTGTCTTCACTCCGAATTTCAGCGTCTGCATGTACGCGATGATGTCGGCGAACTGCTCCTTCGAAATCGTGGCGACGACATTGTCAGGCATCAGCGACTTCGGCGACACGTGCATCTCCTCAATTTCCGTCCGGTTCAGATTCGTCTGTTTGCCGGTGGCATCGATGAGCCGCACTTCCAGTTTCGTCGCACGTTCGACTCGGCCGTTCAGCGTCTTTCCCTCAGCCGTGACGATGACGGTTTGTTCGTAGCCAGGCTTGATGGCGCGGCTCGGTTCCAGCACCTGCTCAATCAGTTCTTCGCGAGTGAACTTGTCGCCGACGCCGTCAAGGTTCGGCCCGCTTTTTTCCAGGCCGGTGATCCGGTGACACGCGCTGCAGGACAGTTTCTCGTTTTGTTCGAACAGCAGCCGTCCGGCGTCTGCGTCACCGGCGTGCGTGACGGCGAATTCGCGGTACGTCGCAGGATCATCCGCCTGAGAGCGTGCGACGACACTCGCAAGCCACACAATGCTGAACAGGAAGACAACTGTCCTGTGGACCGACCGGATGTTCATGGCGGGTATCCTTGTTGAGACGCCACAGAGAATACTCGGCGACGCGCGGTAAACAACCGAACCGGACGTATGCCGTAACACGCGAACTCGCGCGTGGCCGGGACCATGACGCGGCGGCGATCCGTCACCATCATTGTCCCTGCCGGCGAAGGCCACAATCTGCAGTCTGAGGTTGTGCCAGATCGCCGGCTGCGGTGCCGGCGCGCTGGCGGGAATCACGCTGGCCTGTGTCGTTGACCGCAAGCCGCCACCTTTGCGCGGAATCGCGTTTCCGTTCATGATTCTGGTGGCGGGAATTCTGCTGGTCGGCCAGACCGTCTCGTTCAGTGACGTGCCGAGATTCTGCTACGTGCTGCCGTCGCTGGCTCCGCTGGCGCTGTGGGCCGTCTCGACTGGTCGGCTGTCAAAACTGAAGGGCGCGAAAGGTGCTGTCGTGAAAATCGGACTGCCGCTGGCGGTCGCTGGCATCGCTGTGGTTGTCGCCGCTGTCCTGGATTTCCGCGCGGCGGGTGAGTGACGAGCAGCAGGTGAACATTTAGGATCATCGCGAAATGATGCGCGCCTCAGCCACCCCTCCCGGCCGAAGGCTGGGAGGGGGCGAACGAGCGGAGCAAGTTCGGGGAGGGCTCGAGTCCGTGTTGCTCGATCTGCGCGTCAGCGCGTTGAATGCGCGTTCGTGCCCCCTCCCTCGAACGCCGTTAAGAGTTTTTCCCCCGGAAAACACGCTCGTTTAACCCGTGGCCGA
>CAZHET010000384.1:0-6358 GCA_964531585.1 uncultured Planctomycetaceae bacterium
AACGTCGCGGATCTCTGACTTTGTGGAACCGCGACCGGACTGAATGACAAGTAGTGTAAACATGCAAAGGCTTGCGGTCTGCTTCACTGGTATCATCATGGTTGCCCATGATAATAGAATGTCTGCAGGTCGACTCTGGATGCTGCTTCGGCCCAGTGTGTTCGCACCGGAACCATCGTATGAGAAATCTGAATGTGCTGCAGCCCGTGTTGAACAAATCTGCCCCGCGCAAGGTCGCCGGCCTTTGGCGAGCCCCGGAGGCGAACATCGCGACCGATGCCGGCACCAGCGTCCGCAGCGGTGAATTCTCGTCTGCCATTCGCCTTTGGATTGTCGTTCCTTTGCTGCTCACGCTGTCCGCTGGTTCTGGCACAGCGGCGGAGACTGACTTCGATCAGCACGTCGCACCGATCTTCATTTCGCATTGTCTGGAATGCCATGCCGGCGACGAGCCACAGGGCGGGTTGTCACTGGCTGATGCGCGGCTGGCGAAGCAGGGTGGTGACAGCGGCGAAGCAATCATCCCCAATCACGCCCTCGCCAGTCTGTTGTGGAAAAGAATTTCCGCCGACGAAATGCCCCCCGAACATCCTTTGAAGGATGACGAAAAGTCCACGATCCGACGCTGGATCGACGAAGGAGCGAAATGGGGGACGACACCACTTGATCCGTTCGCGATCACGACCGCGACGCGAGCCGGCCGCGACTGGTGGTCACTGCAGCCGCTGAAAAGCGTGGCTCCACCGTTGCCCGGTTCCGCCGCGTGGGTTCGCAACGATATTGATGCCTTCGTGATGAAGCACCTTCAGAAGGCCGGTTTGCAGCCGTCGCCGGAAGCCGATCGCCGCACGCTGATCCGGCGGCTGTACTTCGATCTGACAGGGCTGCCTCCGACTCCGGAACAGGTCGCGGAGTTTGTCGCTGATTCGAATCTGAAGGCCTACGACAACATCGTTGATGAGCTGCTGGCGTCGCCGCAATACGGCGAACGGTGGGCTCGACACTGGCTGGATATCGTGAGGTTCGGAGAAAGCAATGGCTTTGAATACGACCAGCCGAGGGACAATGCGTGGCATTATCGCAACTGGGTCATCGAGGCGTTCAATCAGGACATGCCGTACGACAAATTCGTGCGTCTCCAGCTGGCAGGAGACATTCTGTTTCCCGGCGATGTCAATGCCGCGGCCGCGACCGGATTTCTGGTGGCCGGGCCGCACAACACGACGCTGCCCGACAACGACGCGATGAAGATGACGATGGCACAGGACGAACTGGAAGACCTTGTCGGGATCGTCGGCCAGACATTTCTCGGTTTGACGACAAACTGCGCGAGATGCCACGACCATAAGTTCGATCCGATTTCCCAGAAGGAGTACTACCAGTTTGCCGCGACTCTGACCGGTGTGACTCACGGCGAGCGCACCGTCAGCGTCACGCTGTCGCAGGAACAGATCCAGCGGCTGGCAGCCATCGAAGCTCGAATTCCTGCCGTTCAACAGGATCTGCACGATCTGGAAACGCCGGTTCGAAACGCGATCGTTGCGGAACGAAAAAGCGGAACAGCTTCGTTACCCGATCCGCCGGAAGCTTTCGCGGCATGGGAATTCGACGGTGACCTGAACGACCGCCTCGGGGCGCTCCACGTGACGGCTCACGGCAGCGCGAAGGTCGAAGACGGTTGCCTGGTGCTGGACGGCACAGATGCTTACGCGGCGACAGCTCCTCTGTCCGTTGATGTCGGCGAAAAGACGCTCGAAGCATGGGTGCAACTGGACAATCTCGACCAGCGCGGCGGAGGCACCATCAGTCTGCAGACAAACGATGGAGCCGTGTTTGACGCGATCGTATTTGGCGAACGCGAACCAAAGCAATGGATGGCGGGAAGCAACGGATTCGTCCGCACAATGAGCTTCAGCGGAGCGGATGAAGCCGACGCCGACCGGCGTTTCGTTCACATCGCAATCGTGTACCAGGCAGACGGCACAATCACGTGCTATCGCGACGGCCAGCGTTATGGCGAAGCGTATCGTTCGGGTGAACTCCAGATATTTGAGGCGGGAAAATCTCAACTGATCTTCGGCCTGCGACACAGTCCCGCTGGCGGCAACCGAATGCTGTCCGGCCGCCTTCAGCGAGCGGCCCTTTACAACCGCGCGCTGACGTCTGCAGAAGTTGCGGCGTCGGCCGGTGTCGCCGGACTGAACTACGTGTCGCAGGCTGATCTGCTGGCGCGGTTCACTGCCGGCCGGCGAGATCGGCACGTTCAGCTTGCCGGGGAACTGGATTCGCTGAAAGACGAAGCAGACGCGCTGAAAGCTGCGCAGCTGCAGTCGTTGTACACGTGCATCTCGGCCGATCCGGGAATCACACACCTGTTGCGCCGCGGCGATGTCAGCAGTCCGGCGGAAGTCGTCCTGCCGTCGGGGCTGATCGCTGTGGCAGGGTCTTCGCCCGAGTTCGGCCTGAGCGCCAACGCCAGTGACTCCGATCGACGCCTGCGGCTCGCCGAGTGGATCACGCACAGGGAAAATCCGCTGTTCGCGCGTGTCATCGTCAACCGGCTGTGGCAATATCACTTCGGCAAAGGAATTGTGTCGACGCCAGGTGACTTCGGCTTTAACGGTGGTCGCCCCAGTCATCCGGAATTGCTGGACTGGCTGGCCGCACGGCTGCGAGCGAGCGACTATCGCCTCAAGGATATTCATCGGCTGATCGTGACATCGTCCACTTATCGGCAGGCGTCAACGTTCAATGCACGTTCGGCACAAACCGATGCGGATAATCTTCTGCTGTGGCGCTGGTCGCCGCACCGGCTGGAAGCGGAAGAGATTCGCGACGCCGTGCTGGCAGCAACCGGGCTGCTGAATCGCCAGGTCGGTGGCCGCGGCTATCGTGATGTCCGCCACTTTCCGTTCAAAGGCAGCAACTTCTACGAGTCCATCGAAGAAACCGGCCCGGAGACGCTGCGGCGGACGATTTACCGGTTCACCCCGCGCGGCGGACGCAATCCGTTTCTGGACACGTTCGACTGCCCGGATCCGTCGGCAACTTCGCCGATGCGAGCGTCCACGACGACACCGCTGCAGGCTCTGTCGCTGATGAATAATGCCCTGGTGTTTCGGATGGCCGACCACATTGCCGCTCGCGTGGAACGCGAAGCCGGTGCAAAGACCGCCGATCAGATCGATCGCGTGTGCGAATTGGTCTATTGCCGCAAAGCTGATCCTGACGAAATCCGGCTGGCAAGCCGGTTCGTCGAACAGTACGGGCTGGCATCCTGGTGCCGCGTGATTCTGAACAGCAACGAATTTCTGTATGTGCAGTAACTTCCATGAACAACTTCATTCCGACACGGCGCGGCTTCCTGAGCTTTTCCGGCAGTTCACTGACCAGTGCTGCTTTGACGTCACTGCTGCTGCGTGATCAGGTCACCGCGGCAGACGCCGTTCCCGGTGAAGCCAAAGGCGTCCCTCATCATTCGCCGAAAGCGAAACGCGTCATCCACCTGTGTCTCTGTGGCGGCGTCAGTCACATCGATTCATTTGACTACAAGCCGGAACTCGCAGCGTTTCACGGCAAGTCCCTGCAGTCCGAAGAACGGCCGGCGACGTTCTTCAATCAGATCGGACTGATTCGAAAGAACGACTGGAAGTTTCAGCAGCGCGGCGACAGCGGACTGTGGGTTTCCGACCTGTTTCCTCATCTTGCCGAAGTCGCCGACGAACTGACCGTCATTCGTTCGATGGTGGCCGAATCAGCAAACCACACGCCGGCGACGTTCGAAGAAAATTCCGGATTCCGCCTCAATGGCTTTCCCGTCATGGGATCCTGGGTGTCGTACGGCCTGGGCTGCGAGACCGACGAACTGCCGTCGTATGTTGTGTTGCCGGATGCTCGCGGTCTTCCGGCTGGAGGGACCATCAACTGGTCCAACGGATTCCTGCCGGCTCAGCATCAGGGAACGGCCTTTCAGACAAAAGGCCCGGCGATTCATGACCTTTTTCCGCCGGTTCCGCGATCTGATGAGCACGAAGCCGCCAGCCGCAAACTTCTGGCTCAGATCAATCGCAGGCATCTGGAAAATTCCGGCGGCGAAGACATGCTGGTCGCCCGCATGAAGAGCTACGAACTTGCCGCAAAGATGCAGTTGGCCGTCCCGACCGTGACCGACCTGACTCAGGAAACCGCCGCGACGCGAACGATGTACGGACTCGACGATGAAGAAACGGCGGACTTCGGCGGTCGTTGCCTGCTCGCTCGGCGGCTGCTGGAAAAAGGCGTCAGGTTTGTGCAGTTGTTTTCCGGCGGTTCGTTCGGGTCGCCGCGCATCAACTGGGACGGCCACGAAGATGTCATTCGCAATCACACGCGCGAAGCCGGACGCATCGATCAGCCGGTTGCCGCGCTGCTCAGGGATCTGCGGCAGCGCGGAATGCTGGACGACACGCTGGTGCTGTGGACGACCGAATTCGGCCGGACACCGTTTACTCAATCCGGAGCCGACAATATCGGCACGGGCCGCGATCACAACATGTACGGCTTTTCGATCTGGATGGCGGGAGCCGGCCTGAAGCACGGCATGGCGTACGGCGAAACCGACGACATTGGCTGGAAAGCTGTCGACAATCCCATTCACTGGTACGACTACCACGCCACGGTGCTGCATCTGCTGGGAATCGATCATGAACGTCTGACGTTCTACCACAACGGCATCCAGCGCCGCCTGACGAACGTCCACGGTGACGTGATCAGTGGCGTGCTGGCGTGATGCTTGCTGAACGCCATTGCAACGTCGCCTGCGCAGCGTTACCCGGCAACTGCGGAGTCGCTATCATGCTCAGCGTTAACCCGTTTCCCCCGACACTCCCAAGGGCACGAAGAACCAATGAGCGCGGAACTGCGAGCAAAGAACCTGGGCATCGACTTTCCCGAACAAAAGCCGGGATACCTGAACCTGTGCATCCGCACGGGCAACCTGCTGATTACGTCCGGTCATACCAGCACTTTAAAGGGTGTTCTGGGCAAGGGACTGACCGTTGAACAGGGCTATGAAGCCGCCAAAGATTGCGCGGTGAAAATCCTGCAGTCGGTTCATCACCAGCACGGAACGCTGGACGGGCTGCGAGTTCTGAAGTTGCTGGGCTGCGTGTACTCAGCCCCGGACTTTACGGATCAGCATCTGGTGATCAACGGAGCCTCCGACCTGCTTCACGAAATCTTCGGCAAGGAAACCGACGGCTACCACGCCCGCAGCGCCGTTGGCTTCGTGGCATTGCCGACAGGAGCCGCCGTCGAGATTGAAGCGATCTTCGAAGTCAAAAACCCATGATGCTTCGCCGCGCATGACGTTCATGTAAACGCACAGCGGGGAGGGGAAGTCAACGTGATCGCGACTGACCAGATCGACGAATGTCATGGTGCATTCCAGGATCAAAACGGGGCTCTTGCTGATCGGCCTGATCTGCCTTGCGATGGGTGTCTGGTCGGCGTGGACGTTCGCCGTGCAGCCACGTTGCATCGGTATCGATTTCGTCCAGTTCCGAATGGTCGGGCAACACAGTCGCAGTGGCGGCAGCGCTCGCGTCTATGACGACGATGTTCGCGCAGAACTGCTGGAATCCGTGTTTCAGCAGGTTTCCGTTGACGAACCAAACAGCCGTCATTTCTATGCCGTGCGGTTTCGGCACGACCGTTCACTGGAAACCTACTCCACGCCCCTGCTGTATTCGACGTTCGCCGCTGTCCCGTTCGGCGGCTACGAATCCTCGATTCGCGGGTACTGGATGCTGGCAATCGGCGCTACCGTCATCGGCATGCTGGGCTGCTGTGCGGCGCTGCGAATGCAGGTGCCTGGACTGTTTCTTACCGCGGCGGTTCTCACGTGGTTCAACCCTCTGCTGATTGATCTGAACGTTGCCAACGTCAATCAGGTGCAGTTTGGAATGCTGGGCATTCTGCTGCTGCTGTTGCTGAGGCGAACACCGCCGACAGATTTTGTCGCGGCGTTCTGGCTGGGATTGTGTCTGGCGTTTAAGCCCAGCCTGGTCTTCTGTGCGGCGATGATTCCGGCTCTGTCAATGATTCGACGAGACTGGTCGCGAGTCACCCGCTGGCTGACCGGATTCGCGGCCAGCGCTGTTGTCGGAGTCGCGTTTTCGTCCGTGTGGTTTCCGTTGACCGCGTGGGTCGACTGGATGCGCGCCGTCGGCAGCATGCCTGACGAGATCATCACCGTGACGATGGGGAATTACTCCGCAACCCGAATGCTGCAGGACTGGACCGCGTCGGCTCTGCCATTCTCTTTATCGGCAGCGGCGCTGCTGACAGTGGTCACCATCGGCACGGCATGGTTCACCGA